>JAKSIM010000046.1 GCA_024398845.1 Fibrobacter sp.
TTGGTGGTTAGGTTTTATAGTTACGCGGCGGAGCCGCCATTATTTCACTGTTTACCAACCACTGTTTACCAACCACTGTTTACCAACCACTATTTACCTCATCTTTCCGGAGCGGAGGACGTCCATCATGTTGAACGGCTTGGCGGTACCGGCGGCAATCTGTTCGGCGAGGAAGTTCACGGCGTCCACGGTGCCTTCGGCGTAAATCTGGCGGCCGCACACGTTGTGCTGGAATTCAAAGTGGACGGTGCCGTCTTCGCTGTCGAGGCTGTAAGTGTGGAAGGCATGACCGCCGAGATACTGTTCCGGCACATGCATGCGTTCCATCTGGCTCTTTTCGTCGCGGACCTTCTCGATATCGTCCGGCGTGTATTCAAAGCCCATCTTGCCAAAGCTTGCAACAACCGCGCGGGCGGTACCGCTCGTGTCGGCCTTCGTCTTCTGGTGGCTTTCGACCACGGAAAGCTTGTAGCCGCTAAAGGCAGTCGGGAATTCGTTCGCCAGGAATTCAATCATCGTCTGGAAGGCGACAATCTGCTTACTCATGTTCGGGGCGATCACGCTCGGGTGGTTCGCATCGGCAACGAGTTTCGCGAGAGCCTCGCGGTCACCACCGGTCGTACCCATCACGAACGGAATCTTGTGCTTCACGTAAAAGGCGGCGTTGTCGTTCACGGCAGTCGGATGCGTGTAATCGATGCAAATCAGGTCCGGGTACTTGGCGAGCACTTCGCCAATGCGCTCTTCGCGGTTCGAAGGCTTCAAAAGCTGAATCGTCTTGCCGGCGACCTCGGATTCGTTTTCGACAATAATTTCACCCGTGAGGGAATACGGAACCAGTTCCAGGCCGCGCTTGACGCAAGTTTCGGCCACAATACGGCCCATATTACCCGGAATGCCATTCACCATAACTTTTACGGACATAAAAACTCCTGTGTTTTACGGAAATACAATATAATAACTTCTCATGTTATGGTTTGAGCAAAATTCTCCGCAGACCTCAACAATCGAATATTCAATCACTATGAATATACGGAATTAAAACGTTAAACCTAGCGACAAAAAAATACCTATGTTATATTAATCTTATAGGAGCTTTTTTAAAGAGTTTTGAAACCAATACAAATAACGAAGGAGTAACAAAATGAAAAAAACAGCAACTCTATTAATCCTCGCACTCAGTGCAGTTCTACTAACTTCCTGCGGAAGCTACTCTAAGCACCAGACTCCGGAACAGCAGGCTCAGCCCATGAGCTGCGCAGGGCTCCACATGCGAGGGGCCCAGTGGCACTTCACCAATGACTTCGGCCAGACCGTTGACGTTGTGGGAACCTGTAAAAAAGGCAGAAAACACGGCAACTTCGCCTTCACCGTCAATGGTCAAGTAATTGCAAAGACCAAGTTCGGAAAGGACGTGGAAAAGAAGACCACCTGTATGGTCGGCGGCCAGAAGACCCGCACCCCCCTTGAACAGTGTATGCAGGCAAACGCCCAGAACGCAGTTCCCCAGGGTAGTGCCGTTAGCGATGCAGAAGCTGCCTCAGATGATAATGAAGCAGATGACGCAGAATAATTTAAGTATAAAATAAATTCTGAAAGGGCGAGCCTATTTGGCTCGCTTTTTTGTTGGGTTATGAAGGGAGTTGAAATCAATTCCTGCCAAAAGGGTCCCCATATCGTCCGGGAAATCTAAACTGCTAAAAGTTCGAGATTCGCGCCAATAGGGCAACTGTATTTCGACCTTGTAGGCATAGAGCATTTGGCTATGCGCACCGAGAACGGCGAAATCAGCTTCGTCGAGGCCGCCGCCATGAGCCATTTTTTCGTAGTAGTATCCATCGTGGCTATAAAGGCGGTCGCCCACAATCGGGAAGCCGAGTTCAGCCAAGTGCGCTCGTATTTGGTGCTTGCGGCCGGTCAAAAGTTCAGCCTCCACCACCGAGAAAGTCTTTTCTGCCGAAGCATCGTTCGTCGCGGCGGGCGAAACATTCGCAGCATCGTTCGTCGCGGCGGGTGCCGGGGCGTGAATCGCGGTGGGTGCCGAGGCGTGAATCACGGCGAGTCTTTTGAATACGGTATGGCATTCCTTGCCGCCTTCCACGTGATGCATGCGCACGCGAATCGGGTCGCCCTCCACTTCGTGAAGCGGCAGGTCACAGCGGGTTTCACCTTCGGGGAACTCGCCCTCCACCACGGCCAGGTAGAATTTACGCAACAAAATGCGGTCCAAGTTCTTTTGGAATCGCGCGGCCGACTCGGCGTACTTCGCGTAAAGCATCAGGCCACCGGTATCGCGGTCCAGGCGGTGCATCGGAGTCGCCGTTTCACAATCGGTCCCACGCCTTACAATCGCCGTGAACGTGTTGTAAAAAATTCGACCCGTGTGGTGCACTGGGGTGCCCGCAGGCTTCGCCACCAGCATGAATTCATCGTCTTCGAACACCACGCTGTAATTCGTCGGCACTTCTGGTTCAGTGTAATTCACCACATGATAGACAACTTTGTCATCAGTATGGGCTACGGTCTCCGTCGTGGCGACCACACCATTGATAGTCACTAGCCCGCGATTCAGCCTGTCAATCCAGTCTTCACGGCTGTGGTAGGTAAATCGTTCGCAAAGGCTATCAAGCAAAAGACCGTTGTTCTGCTCGGGGCGAACAACGCTCTCAAAAAACATATCACTCGGGACGTTAGACACAAGTCAAAAATA
This sequence comes from Fibrobacter sp., assembly GCA_024398845.1. Taxonomy (GTDB): domain Bacteria; phylum Fibrobacterota; class Fibrobacteria; order Fibrobacterales; family Fibrobacteraceae; genus Fibrobacter. Next base: position 2,711 of record JAKSIM010000046.1, read on the forward strand.
GAAATTTTATTCCAGCACCTTGCGAACGTAGCCCGTACTGTCAAGGGGTTCGTCAAACACTTCAAAGGTACGCGCTCCAATCACGGCGCCATCCTTGAACGCGGTCTCCACGCGGTAGCGGCCTGCAGGGATATTCTTCTTGCGGCTGAAACTGCGAAAACCCTGTTCACGCCCACCATTCAAAAGCATGCGTCCCGAAGAAATTTTGTCGGTTAGTTTATACTTTTCTGTTTTAGGGTCCTTGTAATACCATCGGTATTCAATTTCGGCCTTAAGCGCCGCAGGAGCATACACCGACGAAAGTACGTAAACTTCATTATCCGGCAAGCGATGGACACTCGGAGACTGCAGCCCAACCTTTTGCCAAAAACTCGGGGCATCGGCATCACAACTATAATCAGTCTTGTCAAAGTTCTGGCAAACTATCTGGTGTTTTAGCACGAGCGGCACCGGCGGCACCCAGTTCATGAGGTAAGCAATCGTGAGGCACACGCTAATGGCAATTGGCGCAATCAAAACCTTTCGACTACGCCTAGAAATTTTCCAAATGCCAACACAAATGCCAAGTGAAAGAATTGTGCTCAAAAAGAACCAAATAAAACCAATACGGTGCACCAGATGCGGAAGCGTGAAGTTCATGAACATCGTCCCGAGCAAGCAGAAAAAAGCCAAACTCACGCCAAAACTTTCATAACGCTTTTGCAAAAATTCATTACCGACTAGCAAAACCGCAAGCAAAATTACGAGGACAAACGAAGCGAGCGAACCGCTGCTCTTAAAATAACAGACCACGAGCGCGCTGAACAAACTACCAAAGCAGAACTGCACCGCCCAGCTAAAACGTTGGCGCCATACGTCGCTCCACTCGCGGTCCAAAAAACGATGTTCCACTACGATAGCGTTCTTGGGAATTGCAGTCGATTCGTAACCCATGTTTTTTGCAAGGCGCTCGGCGGCGGCGCCGGCCTTTCCCGCCACTTCCTTGGCTTGCGCAGCGGCTTTGTCAGCCACGGCGCGAGCTTCCGCAGAGGCTTTGTCGGCAACAGCCTTGGCCTGATTTGCAACGGCGGTTGGGATTTTGGACGAAATCTGAGCCTGAGCCGCAGCAAACTTAGATGCCGCAGCACCGAATGTGGAAAGTTTTTCAGTCGCTTGCGAAGGAGCCTTGGCAGTCGCCGTTGCAGAAGCGGTAAAACCATTGGAATTTTTTGCAAAAGACGCCGCTTTTGTCTGAGCGAGAGCGGCGGCTTTCAAGCGTTCCCTGGTCCAACCTTCGGGGTGTTCCAAATGCGCCGAAAGCAGCAGCACCAAAATAAACGCCCCAAGGTAATAAGCCAATAAAAAAATCAAGTCACTCCCCTGCACCATTTGGCCAAGGGTTATAGAATCCCAACTAAAACCGCCCAAAAAAGCGATAGCTGGGATAAACTTTTCCACCTTCTGTACTGCAGGCTTTGCCCGCAAATCATCAACTAGCTTCATACAAGTTTTAATATACAAAAAACTAAATGAAACTTTTATACAGTCAAATCATCCATCACTTTTAATGACGAATTCCAAACCGAATAGCCCTTTCGCCACGAACTTGTAACAAATAAACGCCATTTTGAAGGGAAGTCAAATCAACCATTTCGCCAACGTTTGCAATACCCGTCATCGCTGTACGACCACGCAAGTCAAGAACGCGATAGACGGCATTCGAGCCGTTTTCCAAAACAAAGTTCATGTTATCCAAGCCCATACGGACTCTTGCCGGACGAGCAAGGGCAACCACAACGCGAGCCGACGGATCAGCCTGAGTCTGCTTATACAAGAAATTAAAGACTTTTTCTTGAACTTTAGATGTATACGGATCATCATCGTAAAACTCGTGAGCTACGCCATCAACAAAGTACGTTTCGTGATCAACACCATTTTTAGTCAAAACCGAATCTATCACATAACTTCCATACAAAGTAGGCGCATGCAAATCCATGGTATAAGAGGCTAGTTCCGCCCCCAAATCCGAAGGAATCAGATTTTTCAGAACCTTCGCCACATTGCTAAGCGGACGGCCCGTTTTAAAGTAAACGGTTTCATCGGCAGTTCCATGAACAAGTAGCACAGGAGTTTGATTATCGCCAATCATTTCTTTATTGTGAACAGCGCCCCATAGCGAAGCGACTGCGTTCGCATTGGCGTAATCAGCCTTTTCGCCATATTTATCAAGACCGCCAAGCGAAGGTTCACCTTCAATATAAGTCGGGAAATCGCTTTGATTGCGGGCATAAATATTCTCTAGACTCAAAATTGCGCCAGCGCTATTCCCAACCAGGTAAATGCGGTTCGGATCGACACCGAGTTCTTTGGCATTAGCACGGAAGTAACGCACGGCGGCGCGAACATCTTGAACCCCGCGGTATACAGAGCGAGCGAAATTCACGCTGTCAATGTGGAATTGGTGATTTTCTTCGGTGAGGGTGACGCCAAGACGATATTCAATGGACGCCGTCACATAGCCGCGAGCGGCAAGCGAATCGCAATAATTTACCGTATGTTGCGCATAGTCATCCTTCGCACCCGCCACCATGGCTCCACCATGAACAACAATAACGGCGGCTCTATCCGTTTTGGAATCATCCTTCGGAACATAGAGATCCATTTTTAAATCTTTAGACTGTGTCGTTTTCTCGTCATTGTAAAAATAAGCAATGGTCATATCGGGTTCAAGCAAGGAATACGCAAGCAAACCTGTCGTAATTGCGTGATAGCTCGATAAATGGGGAACTCCTGCGGCAAAGGATACATCCTTGGTAACCGAAACGTCGAACAATCTATCTTTGTAACGATCTGCAGCAAGCGAAACCGAAACAAAAGCGCACATTGCTAGAGCCAATATTTTTTTCATTTTTTCTCCTTCTATCGTTTTACGAGCCTATAATATAAATCAAATTTCGTAATTATAAACTTTTTTTCTAAATTAATTATATGAAAAAAATAAAAGTTTGTACGCTACAAGGTAAATGGACCGGCGATTTCGATTCGAATAACGCCTGGTACAAAAATCAGGCTTTAGCCCTCAAAGGCAAAGGCGTTGACCTTGTTATTTTACCCGAACTCTTCCATACGCCGTATTTCCCGTTCGAAGAGAACGCCGACTTTTTTGATTTGGCCATCGAGAAGGACGCCCCGATTGTGGCCGAATGGCAAGCGATTGCCAAGGAAATCGGCGCGGTCATCGTATTCCCGTTTTTTGAAAAACGCGCCCGCGGTATTTACCACAACTCGGCCTTCGTTTTTGAACGTGACGGAAGCATCGCCGGGCTCTACCGCAAGAGTCATATTCCCGACGACCCCGCCTTCTACGAAAAGTACTACTTTATCCCGGGCGATACCGGATTCGAGCCCATCCAGACCAGCGCCGGTAAACTAGGCGTGCTCATTTGCTGGGACCAGTGGTTCCCCGAAGCAGCCCGCATCATGAGCCTCAAGGGCGCAGACATTCTCATTTACCCCACGGCCATCGGCTGGATGGATTCGGAACCCGCCGAAATCTACCCGCGCCAGCAAGATAGCTGGACGACCGTAATGCGCGGCCACGCCATTGCGAACCGCACGTTCGTCATCGCCGCAAACCGTTGCGGTACGGAAGGTCACCTCACGTTCTGGGGCACAAGCTTCGCCGCCGCCCCCGACGGATTCATTTTAAGCAAGTGCGAACCGACCTTTACCGGAGCCTCCTTTGTGGAACTTGACCTCAGCGAAACCGAAGAAAATCGCCGCTGGTGGCCGCACTTTAGAGACCGCCGTATAGACCTGTACAAAGACATCCTCAAAATTTGGGGAGAGGAATAATTATGGCAACTTCTAAAAATACCGCAATACGTTACGTTGCCGAGTGGGATGAACAAGAAGCCACCTGGCTTGCCTTTCCGCATAACAAACAAAACTGGCATGGTGAACGCGGCGAAAAAATTCGCAAATTCTACATTGAACTCATCCGCACCATCAGCGAATTCCAGCCGGTCAACGTACTCCTTCCGAGCAAGAATTATTTGACCTACGAAGAAAAATGCGCCGTCGCCGACCGTCCTTTCCCAGCCTCATTTTTTGTAATCAAGACCGATGATATTTGGATTCGCGACTACGGTCCGTTTTTTCTAAAAAAAGGCAACAAGACCGTTATTACACAAACCGTATTCAATGCTTGGGGCGCCAAGTTCCCGCCATGGAAAAACGACAACCTGATTCCAGAGCGCATCGCCGACATTTTTGAATACAAATTAAACAAGAGTATACCCTACATTTTTGAAGGCGGCGCCATTGAAGTCAACGGAGACGGCCTTGGAATCACCACTTTGGATTGCCTTGTGGGCAAAAACAGGAACAAGCCCGAAGATTTAAGCAAGGTTATCAAAGCCCTTTGCAACGCATTTGGTTTAAAGTCCCTTTTGGTTCTTCCCCGTGGTTTAAACGGTGACCACACCGACGGACACATCGACAACGTCGCTCGTTTTGTTTCTAAAACCCGCGTCGTTATGGCCTGGGACAACAGCCGTAGCAGCAAAAACGCCGAAATTCTCAAGCAAAACCGCAACCTCATCGAGGAATTCCTCAAGGCTCATTACGGTAAAAAGGCCCAGGTCGATTTACTCGCCCTCCCGCCACAACGCAAACTTGAAGATGGTCAAATTCTCCCAGCCAGTTACATGAACTTTATTTATGTTAACGGCGGGTTAATTTATCCAAAATACAAGTGTTCAAATGACAAAGTGGCGCAAAAGTACTTTGAAAGCGTATACCCCAAACGCAAGGTCATTGGACTCGATTGCCGCACCGTCATTGAAGAAGGTGGAAGCTTGCACTGCATGAGTAAGCACGAAAGTCTTTAGAAGAACCTAATCATCTAAAAAATTTACATATCCTTGTCGGTCGCTTTTTCTGCGGCAAGTAGGGTCTTTTCTATTTGCGCATTTTTCAAGTCGACTTCCTGTTGTTCCTGAGCATGTTTAATGGCGCCCTTTGCCAATTCATCGGCCAATTCATTCCATTTCACACCGGCATGGGCAGCAACTTTTTCAAAAACGGCTCTGTTCAAGTAAGGCTGTATTGCGCGAACATACTGTTGTGCTATGTTACTTTTAGCCTTCCATTCGCCACGGGCCCAACGTGCAATGCCTTCATAATCATGGCAAATCGTTCCCGTACGGTCATTCGCATCCAGCCACTTCATCGCTTGAAAACTAGCCATCACTTCGCCATCAATATTGCGGCTTTCTGCATCAAACGCAGTCACTCCAAAACCGCGAGCCAATTCCCGGTCATTTTCGGTCACTACAAACGACCAACCGGCTTTTGCAAAACTCGGTGTAAAAGAACCATCCACATAAATACGAACTCCAGGCTTTACTTCGGGCTCTACGCCGTCAATCCACGCCTGCGCTTCTTCCATAGTAGCAAACGATTTATAGGCAACACCCTTGACTCCATGAACCAATTCATCACATTCGGGCCAACTGGTCACAATTTTATTCCCGTTCTGACCCTTTATCGCATAAAATTTTGTCTTCGGCATAGGCCTTAAATTTATATATTTCTAAAAAAAACACCCGGAGTCAAGTTGAAACCTTCACCATATTTTGCAGATCGATTCAAATACTTCTTTAAGCGATTCGTCAGCGAACCAAAGCTGAAGCGCTGGTTTTTGCAACAAGCCGGCGAAGACTCCGGTGCATTCAGTTTTCCAGCCGCCTTGCAAGACAATCCCAAAACGCTGGTACTCCTCCCGCGCGATATGGAAGGCGCAGCCGTTTTTATGCATACCATGCCGCAAGCCTGGTTCCAAAACGTTTTGCTTCTCGCCCACGAGAGTTTGCACGCCCTCGTCTCGGCCAAGCGCGCCAAAGCCATTTACTATAGCGACAAGGAATGCCGGTATGGCGAGCCAACCTTCAACGAACTCGAAGGCAAAATTGCAGAATTTGCTCCGACCGTAAGCATTTATTTAGGCGAACCGTTCCTCCCAAGGCTCTACCTTTTAAAAAAGAGTGGCGCCGGTTGCCGCATAGGATTTAACTGCGAAGACTACTACCCTTTCTTTAACTTGAGCCTCCGCCCCGAGAATTCCTCTCCGGCAAAGCTCATTATGCAGTACTACGGGTTCTAAACGGTGTACAAGGGCGCAACCATTATAACGGAGAACGGCGGCTACGCGGATTTGCACTTGCATACCCGTCTGTCCGATGGTACTCTCTCTGTAGAGGAATTGCTCTCGCTAAGCAAGCGCAAGGGGCTTCGTTGCATATCCATCACGGATCATGACAATCTAGACAGTTATAAGCTCGCTATTGAGCCTGCCAAAGATATCGGTCTTGAAATCATTCCGGGAATCGAAATCTCCGCCGTTTGGCAAGGCAAGGACATCCATATACTGGGCTACTTCTGTGACCCCACAAATCTCGCCCTCAATATGGAACTCGAGGATTTCGCCAAACAGAGAATAGCCCGCGTCAAAGCCATTATCAAAAAACTGAACGCCCTTGGAATCGACATTTCCTACGAAAAAGTCCACTCCTACTGCAAAGGCAAGGTCATTGGCCGCCCACACATCGCTATGACCATGGTCGACGAAGAATACATCAGCAACTTTGCCGAGGCCTTTACCAAGTACCTCGGTGACGGCTGTATCGCCTTTGTCGAAAAAAAGGGTCTCAACCCGCAAGAAACAATCCGCCTTATTGAAAATGCCGGCGGCATTGCTGTGCTCGCCCACCCCTACAAGTCCGGGCTCAGCGACGAATTCATCGAAAGCATGGTGGAATGGGGCATTCAAGGTATTGAAGTTTACAGTCCGGCACAAAAGGGCGCCGTTGGCCGCAAGTACAAAGACATGGCCCAAAAGTACGGCCTCGTTGGTACCGGCGGGTCAGACTTTCACACCGAAGGAAGTCCCTACACCCCGAACTGCATGAAAATGCCCTACACCGTTGTTCAGGCCCTCCGCGAACGCCGTGAAAAATCACGCGCCGAATGGTTCTAATAATGTATTTTCGATCCTTACTCAAGTTTATCATTTATTTCACTATTTGCCTTGCGGCAATCGCCATGGCTCAACCCACGCCGCCACCGCAATACACCATTCCCCGAGCACAGGATAGCGTCAACTACGCTCCCGCAGGGATTGATCCCGCCGTCCGCGAAAATGACGCAGGCCGCTTGGCTCTGCCTCACCGCGAATTAATGCAACGCACTTACGATGTCTCGGGGCAAAAATCCGAATGGGTACTCGGCACCTCTATTCTCGGGAACCCGGACCTCGACCCAAGCGTCATGGGCATTTCAGGGGTATCTTCGCGCTACCCGAGTAAGCTCTCGGGCATTTACACCACCCGCCTCGGCTACGACGCCACAACCCTTACGCTCAATGGCGAGAACGGTATCCTATTTGAAGAGAGCCGCGATATTCCCGTCGACACACCCATAACGGACCTCGCCTGGGACCGTGCCGCATTTACCGGGAATGCCCTCCGTCTTGACATGCGTCGTCTCCTCACCGATTCCGTCACCGTAGATTTTGGCGTGCAGAGTCGTTCAAACAAAGAAAGTAAGGAATACGAATACCAAGGCGTCACCCACTCCCCATATTTTGCCCTAGGCCGCGATTCTAGTAGTATTCCGTTCGGCGGTCGAAACATTGCCGTCAACAGCATGGATATTCAACCCATGCTCACCTGGCGTTTTGGCTTTGGCAAGGCGTTCGCAAAACTCGGCTTTATAAGCCTTGAAAATGCAGACAACACCAATCACAAGGTTCTTCTTGACACCCTAGACAAATCCATACGCACCTTCCAAACGCATCCGTACACCATTGATATTAGCGCAGTCACCTACGGTGCGGGCGTTGAATTCTACCCCTTCAAACGATTCACTATTGGAACCAGCTTGCAATACGGGTCCCACGACATTGAATTGGACTCCATGGGAAGCGTACTAAAAGAAGTCAATGAATACACGGACACCCTCGGCAAGTTCCATATTGATTCCATCCGTTACGACACAACACACTTTTATACGTATCAAACCTTCTTGGGCGACTTTAAAATGGGCTACGCCACGCTCCTCAACCCAACGATTAAATTTGAATACGAATTCCTGAATACAGACGACGCCATTCACTACCATAAAGTAGACGAAATCACAAAGACCTACGAACAGGACCGCGAAGTCGGTTACCTCCAATTGGCCGATACTCTTGGTCCAGTGCAATTCCGTACACAAATTGGTATGCAGCGCAACAGTTCTCTCTTTGACGAAGTCGATTATGCTCGCGCCTATTCCGCCGACGCAACCATTCGTCTTCCTTTCCATCTCCGTTTTAACGCAACAATGCGCCACGACAACAAATTCGCCGACGTGTGGCAGCAAAAATTCAACGAAACCGGCCGCATGAGTTTCGCGAACAAAGAAATCAAGTACGAAGAACGCGACCGTCATACCGCTAATATTAACTGGTATTCCCGTGAAGCGTTTTACGGGCTAGGCATCCGTCACGAGAAGGCTGAGAACCTTATTCGACAACGCTGGGTCGGCAATATGAACCTCATGCCCACAACGCCAACAGAAACAAACGAACCTCCCGAAGGTTTGGGCTCCGAAGACCCGGCATCCGATAGAACAAACGTCGAGCAAGCCTTTCAGTGGACAAACGTCGGCGATGCCGAAACTTATGATTGGCTATTCCAAATCGGGTTCCGCCTCGGCAACTGGAAATTCTACTTTGAACGCGGACAAGTCTTGAACCGCGATAGCGACGTTAAACTTTTGGATGCGCAGGAACTCTATTACAAGGGCAGCATTCATTGGCAAAACCGCTTTGTACAAAACCGCTTAGGCGTAAGCATCCGCGTTGATTGGCAGTGGTTTGACACACGCTACGACTGCACCATCAACGAACAGGGACTCCCCGAACTTGAACTGATGCGCCACTATCTCGCCATGGATTTCGAAGCCCGCATGCAGATTCTCTCCTTTGAACTCTACCATCGCATCGAGAACTTCAACCACAGCATTTACATGCCCGCATCGGGCTACACCCCCGAAGGTCTACGTTTCTCGTACGGAATCGTTTGGACTTTCATCAACTAAATTCGTTTTTGTATATTGGATAGCATGAAACCATTTTTCAAAAAAGCATTCGACAAAAGCGTCACCTACCTGAAGACGCTCAACTGGATTATCCTTCTGGGCATTGCCGCATTCTGCATTGTGCTTGCCGTAGTGAACAACATCCGTGTCAACGACGACAAATCCGTCGACTGGATCGGCACCCAGGACGTGATGGAAAAACCGGCGGACATACTGTAAGGGGCGCACCATGGTAGAATGTTTCGAACCGAAAAACATCAAGCGGTCCATCGCATCGGCCGCAATCCTTCTGGTGGCCTCATTCTTCGTCGCCTTCGGCGTCGCAGAAATCAGTTTTCCCGAAAGTTTCCTCACGTTCACGGACCAGGACTGGCTTTTGGATATCTGGCCCAAGGCCTACCGTTACAACATCCACATGGGCGTTGCGGCTTGCGCCATTTGCGGTCTTCTCGTCATTCCCGCGTACAAGTTGCAAAAGGATTTTGCCATCCGAGCCCTTGAAACGCTCTGCCGCATTGGCATCGGCGGGATGTTCATCTTCGCATCCATCTTCAAGATTCAGGACCCGCACCAGTTCGCGACCCTCGTGGCTCAGTACCAGTTTTTCTCGGCCCTGCACCTGGATTTCGTCAACAACTTCTTTGCGCTGGTTTATCCGCAATTTGAATTGTGGTTCGGCCTCGCGATGATATTCACTCCGTTTGTGAAGGAATCCTCGTTCGCCATCTTCTGGATGTTCGTGAGTTTCATCATCGCGCTCGCCTGGGCATTGTGGAACGACCTCGGCATCACTTGCGGTTGCTTTGAACTCGAAGGAGCGCAGGACAAGGCCGAAGCATGGACCAGCCTCATCCGCGACCTCGTGCTTATCTGGCCCACGGCATGGCTTGCCTTCCGCAAGAACAAGAGCCTCATCGGCATCTGGCGCAAGTCGTAACTTCGGTTTGCAAACACAGCTTCAAACATTTTATACAAAAAGAGATGTCCAACGACATCTCTTTTTTCATAAGGTTTTATAGCCCGATCTTCCGTCTACTTCTGTTCTTCGCTTGTGCTTAACAAGTACGCGTCGATGAACGGCTTGATTTTGCCATCGAGCACGCCAGCCGTGTCGCTGGTTTCGACGTTCGTGCGGAGGTCCTTCACCAGCTGGTACGGCTGCAACACGTAGCTGCGGATCTGGCTCCCCCACTCGACCTTCTTCTTCTCGGCCATGCGGGCATCGCGCTTCGCTTCTTCTTCCAGGCGGTAGTGTTCCTGCACCATGACCTTGAGCATCTTGTAGCAAGTCTCGCGGTTCTGGATTTGCGAACGTTCCGTCTGGCAGCTCGCCATGATACCCGTGGGTAAGTGTGTCATACGCACGGCGGAATCCGTCTTGTTGATGTACTGGCCACCGGCGCCACTACTGCGGTAGGTATCCACTCGCACGTCCGCCATGTCCAAATCGAACTCGACATCGTCGTGCTCCGGGTAGAGGTACAGCGCGCAGAAACTCGTATGCCTGCGGGCGTTCGCGTCGAACGGGCTAATACGCACCAAGCGATGCACGCCTATTTCCGAGCGGAGCAAGCCGTAAGCATTTTCGCAAGTCACTTCGATGGTCGCACTCTTGAGGCCGGCGTCTTCCGCCTCCTGAAAATCCACGACCTTGAAGTCCATCTTTTCGCGTTCAAAGAAGTGCGTGTACATGCGGAAGAGCATCAAAGCCCAGTCCTGGGCTTCCGTGCCGCCCGCACCCGGATGGAGCGTCAACAGGCAGTTGCACGCATCGTCCGGACCGTTCAGCATCTTCTTGAATTCCATCTTCTCGACGCGAGCTTTAAGGGCCGCCACATCGGCTTCGATGGATGCGCTCAGTTCCGCAGAATTTTCGTCCTTGCTCATCTCGTACATTTCGGCAAGGTCGTCGCAAGTCTGCGAGACTTCCTTCCAGGAATCGAGCAACCCGCGAAGGTTGCCGATCTTTTTCATCATCGCTTGAGCCTTGTCCTGGTCGTTCCACAGATTCGGGTCCGCGGAATCCTTCTCAAGCACGTAAAGCTCTTCGGTCTTCGCCTCTAAGTCAAAGATACCCCCAGAGCTTGTCGACGCGAGCACGCAATTCGATAAGCCCTGTGTGTGTAGTCTGGAATGCCATTCTCGCGCTCCAAATTACTTGGCAGAACCAATGGCTTCGGGCGGAGTATACTTCTTGTCGAGGTACTGTACCTTGTAGGTCTTGGCAAGGCCGTCCAAATAAGCCTTGAGCTGCATCTGACGATCCTGTTCGGCCTGCACTCGGAGGATGTACTCAATCTGGTGCTTGTAGCTATCGTACTTACCGTCGTTCTTTTCGGTAAGCATAAAGATGGAAACGCCATCCTTATCGACAATCACGTCCGTGATTTCACCAACCTTGATTTTGTTAACGGCCTTGGCAAAAGCGTCGCCCTTGCTCTTGGCGAGGAACTTGTTCATCACGCCACCGGTCTTCTTGGCTTCGGGGTCGTCGCTGTACACGGCGGCAAGTTGGGCGAATGTAGCCTTCTTGCTGCGGACCTGAGCGGCAAGACCTTGCAACATGACCTTAGCGTCGTTAATTTCCTGAGCGCTCTTACCCTTGGTTGAAACAAAAATGCGAGCACCGCTAATGGTGTCATTGATCTGGGCCTTACCCTTGTTGAGTTCCCAGAAAGCTTCCTTCTGCTTTTCGGTCGGGTCCTTCGGATATGGGACCTTCTTTTCGAGCAGCTGCTCGCTCTTGAGCTGGTCTTCAATCTTGGTCTTGAACTGAGCCATGGTCGTATTGGACTTCTTCAATTCCTTCTGGAAGGCGTCTTCGCTCGGGAACTGCTTCTTGAAGAGCGTGGTCAAGCTATCAACCTTGCCGGCGCTCACCTTAATGCCAAGTTTCTTGCATTCAAGCTTCACAAGTTCCTGACCAACCAGGTTGTCAATAACAGCGTAGCGAACCTGAGTCATCATCTCGTCGTTCACTTTTTTACCCTGGAACTGCTGAGCAGCAAGCATCTGGGCAAGGCTATCGATTTTGCCTGCAGAGATACCGGTCTTTTCAACACGAATCACATCCAGGCTCTTGGAATTCATCAACTGAGCAGAAGCAATGCCGACCGTCAAAAGAACAGCGGCAACACCACGAGAAATAAGTTTAATAGACATCATCTATCCTTGTTAAAAATTTCCACGCTATAATTTAGCAAAAAAACAAAATTCAAATTGTCACATTTAAGTAATCATACTGCCGTTTTTAGATAAAAAAGAGATGCTTTTCAGCATCCCTTTTCATATCAGTTAATCAAGGAACTTAATTAGTTTTCTGCGACAGGTTCGGTTTCTTCAGCCGGTGTTTCGGGTTCTGTACCACCCTCAATAAAACCAAGGGCCTCGCCAACGCCTTCGATAAGCGCACCATTTTCAATCACGGCGAAGTCGCCCGTATAGCCCCAGTGGGTCAAAGGAATCTGAAGCGCATCGCCGATTTCGCGCATGGCCTTCAAGTAATTCAGGCGGGATTCAGCCGTAGAGCGCAGGCTCAAGGCACCGAATTCATTGATAATGACCGGCACGTTGTTCGTAGCAGCCCACTTCTTGGCTATCAGGATGTTCTTCATGATTGCTTCCTTGCTACCGTTCTTGTAGTAATTACGCACATCGTTCTTCACATTCGACTTCGTGGACTTGCTCACGCCGAAGTCAGCGGAGTATTCAGACCAAAGGGCCGGATCGTACGGGAACGGAAGATTGCGAATCGTGCCGTAGTCCGTCCAGGATGCACCCTGGTGCGTGAACACGAACGGTTCATAGGTATGAATGACATAGACAATGTTCGGGTCCGTGAACGGAGTGCGCTTCGCGAGGAGAGAAATGGAGTACCACTGGGCATCACCGAACAGGAGCGTATGCGTGGAATCCACCGTGCGGATAGAATCGATGATGGATTGCGCGGCAACAGTCCACTGGGCGGCGGTCACCTTGCCGTAAGACATGTCCGGTTCGTTCAAGAGTTCGAAGAAAATGTCTTCGCGCGGGTTTTCTGCAAAATGGGCCGCCACGTGCTTCCAGACTTCGGACATCATCAAAACATAGCGGCTGTCGTCTGCAGAAGTCTTGTTGTAACTGTTGTCGTATTCATGGTAGTCGATGACGAACGAAACCCCATAGCGTTCCGTCCAGTTGGCAAAGGAATCGAGGACCGTGAACAAGGCGACGTCATCGAATTCAAGAACGCTTGTAGTATCCGTAGAATCCACGAAAGCGTCGCGGTTCGTAGCATAGAGGTCTAGGTCTATCGGCAAGCGGACGCTCTTCACGCCATTGTCGGCCAGGAGTTTCACGTCGGCTTCACCCAGTTTGAACGTCTTGAACTTGCCGTTCGCCTCTTCGAGCCAGTTCGTGAAGCTCACGCCCTTGTCGAGGTACTTCATAGCCTTTTCCTGCAACGGGTTCGTCACCGTAACTTCTTCCGGCGTATAGGCCACTTCCGGTATTTCCGCCGGTTGGAGGGTCATGTCAGCCTTGTCCTTTTCGACTTCGCTCGTATCCTGCAGATAAATGTTATCGATAATCACGGAGTCGACAATGCCATCGCCCTTTGCCTGGAAACTGATGGCGCGGATATTCGCAGCATTGAATTCGACTTCCTCACCCCAGCCACCCTGGGCCAAGTCCTTGAAGCGGATGACGGCCTGAGTCCAGACACGGGAAGCCTTGACCTTAGCCAAATGCACGTCGTAATCCTTCACATCGGAAGTTTCGATATGCACTTCGTGGGCGCCACCGATATACCAGTAAGAAATACCGCCAAAACGAGCATTCGTCGAATCGACCGTAACCTCGGTACCCCAGCCCACATACGGGTCGTATTCATAATCACCCTTGTCAAGCGTGTAGTGAACAACCATCGCGTAACTGGTACCATTATTAGCCGGTCCAGGAAGGATATAACCCTCTTCGTCAACAGGAGTCGTGATGGTAGACTTGGCGCCATTGGACGCATCGTCATAAGTGTACCAGAAGTTACCCAGGAAGTTTTCGTTATTGCCGTCTTCAAAATCATCGACAACAACGCCCGGCCCCGTTGCCGCAGGAATTACGGTAGACGGTTGCGCATCGGAAGAGGGTTGTGCGTCGGAAGAGGATTCTTCCAATACAGCGTCCGAAGAACTTGCGGGAATAGGCTCCGCAGTGACGGTCGAGGAATCGTCAGAGCAAGCGGAAAAAAGAAGAATACTGGCTACAGCCGGAAAAACGAACTTAAAGTTCATCATAGCTCCTATAAAAAGTCTTTATAATAATACCTTTTGATGCAATATTTTTCAATGTTAAAAATATAAAATTCATAAAAAAGTGTATCAACTGTTCACTAAAAAAATTCAAACGACATAATACTTCAGCAATCAGAATATGCCATAAAAAAAGGAATGCTTTTTACAAGCATTCCCTTTTTAATAATTGAATTCGAGAAATTGATTAGAATCAATTTAGCCCAAAGTCACTTCGACCTTATGAGTACCGCTCGTGAAGATCGGGGCGATGTTGGAATCAATTTCCTTTCCATCGACGACCATCTTGGCGACGCCCTTGCAGACGTGCTTCGGGTTCTTCACGGTGATTTCATAGGTAGCGCCACGGAACTTACGGGTAGCTTCAAAGCCAGCCCATGCGCTCGGAATGCAAGGATCCACAACGAGGCCCTTGTAGTTGGCGCGGATACCGATGATGAACTGCGTTGCAGCCTGGTAAGTCCAAGTGGAAGTACCGGAGAGCCATGCGTTACGGCCCATACCGAACTGCTTGTGTTCGTCACCGAGGATGTTCTGCGGATAGCAGTACGGTTCGGATTCGAACACGTCGAGGATGCCGTTCTTTGCTGCCGGGTTGATCTGGCAGTAGTACTGGAAGGCATTGTCGCCACGGCCGAGAATCGTTTCGGCAATCATCACCCACGGGTTCGTGTGGAGGAAGATACCGCCGTTTTCCTTGGCTCCAGGAGGATAGGTGGAGATGCCACCCACGGCCGGTTCAAAGCCGCGATAACCCGGAGTAGAACTCTTCACACCGTACTTGGTGTTGAGGAGCTTGTTCAAGCTGTCCATGCCCTGGATAGCGCGGTCGCCAGTAGCGATGCCACTGATCACCGGCCAGGACTGACCGTTACAATAAATCTTACCGTACTTGGCCTTGGAGACACCGTATCCGTTGCCATCCTTGTCGAACCAACGGGTCCACCACTTGCCATCCCAAGCGCTGTCGTTGAAGGCCTTCTTCACGTCTTCGTACCAGCCCTTGTACATTTCGACGGCAGCCTTGTCGCCGAGCTGTTCTTCGATGTCCATCATTTCGAGCAAAGCCTTGGCGTACAAAGCAGTGTTGAAGGTGGATTCAGCACCAAGCGGGAGGTTCATGCAGTCGTTCCAGTCAGCGAAGCCGAGGAGCGGGAGCTTGTGCTGACCGAGATGTTCACGAGAGAACTTCACGGAACGCTTCAAGTGTTCAAGCACAGTGCCCTTCGGGCGGTCAGCGCGCTTCTTGCCAGCGACGTAGAAAGGTATTTCTTCCTTGAGGAGATTCATCTTGCCAGTTTCCTTGAGGTAGCTGGCGACCGTGAGAACGATCCAGAGATGGTCATCGCCGTACCAGTCGGCGTACATCGGATTGCCCTTGGCATCCTTGACGCCAGCCTTTTCGCGGGAGTCACCGGCATTGGCTTCGTTGCCATTGTCTTCGGCGAGAGCGAGAGGAGCGTACTGGTGCATAGCGTTACCTTCCGGACGCTGCACAGAAATCAAATTCTTGGCGAGAACCAATGCTTCTTCCGGCATGTGGCTCATGACGCCCATCAAGTCCTGAGTGGAGTCACGGTAACCGATACCGCGGCTGGTGCCGTAGCCCAGCTGATAGAGGGACAGGTAGCGGGACCAGTTCTTGGTGGTGTGGCACTGGCGCGGGTTGTGCACGTTCACCATGGTGTTGAACGAAGCATCCGGAGTGTTCACCTGAATGGTAGAGAGGTAGTTCTTCCAGAAGTTGGCGAGTTCTTCGAAAGCCTTGTCGACGTTCTTGAAATCGCGGTACTTCTTGATAGCCTTGGCAGCGACCTTGAGGCTCTGTTCCTGACCGAGCTGGGTGCAGGTACGGAAGGTCTTCTTAGCGGCGAGCTTGCCACCGTGAATCATGAGAGCAGCGATATTGTCACCACGGTCGCATTCACTGTTAGAAAGTTCCTTGTTGCCGAGGCTGAGCGGAGCAGCCCAGGAGCCCATTTCGTTAGAGCCGAGGAACACGCGACGATCACCATCGAAGGAACCAACCTTGCAGTCGCAAGTCACGTAGTTCACGGCGTAGTCACGCTTCATATAGGCATACTGTTCAAGAACAACATGCTTGTCCTTTTCCCAGTGAGCCTTGACGGTCATGGTCTGCGGGACCCAGTCGGCGTTCGTGAGTTGCTTTTCGGCTTCGAAGTGGCTGAATTCATAAACCGGGATAACATCGATTTCCTTGGCGCTACCACCGAGGTTCGTCACCTGGATATCCTGGAGGAGAGTGTTGGAGCCAGTCGGCACGAAAATCGTCACCTGGGTGCGGAGACCCTGGCATTCGGCAATCCAACGCATGTAAGAAAGACCCACATGGCATTCCCACTTGTCCATCTTAGTGAGGGTCGGAACCACGAACGGAGAGAAAACCTTGTAACCCTTCGCATCCTTCACGCGAATGTAAACGGTGCTGGCCTTAAAGTCAGAGCACGGCATCTGGGCAATGTACTTGGTAATGCGGTTGAGGGCCGGGTCGCCCTTGCAGACGAGCGTACCGCCGGTGGTATCAACGATACCGCCGAAATTCAGAGTACCAACATAGTTGCACCACTTGATCGGGGTTGCCGGGGTGGTAAGGACATATTCCTTAGCAGCGTCGTCAAAGTAGCCGTACTTGGAGGCGGCAGCCTTTTTCGGGGCGCTCTTCTTTACTTTCTTTGTAGCCATTTTATCTCCGTTAGAGAGGGGGTTGTTAATAAAAGTGGTTAGTGGTTGGAGGTTCATGATTAGGAATCCTATTCAAAAGCCTCATTTCCACACGCTATTTTTTCAAAAAATAGAAATTTTAAGAAATAGGCGCGGACTATAAGTAGTTCGTGCCATCAAAATTCTCATTACTTTTCGGCTGTCTCCGAGTCATCAGGTTTCTGATTGAAATTTTCGAAAGGACGATTACCAAAGTTAATGTAGAAGTAGCCGTCCAGCTTCTTATTGCGAATCGGGTCACGCAAAATGCCTATCGCCGCACGAACATACTTGAGTTCCACCAAAATGTGGTCACGGCTCATGCAGTTGAGGAACGGTCCCTCGGGGTAAAGCGTCGGCCGCGGCTCCTCGGCAATCATCTTCTCCAGGTTCTCGATTTCCTGCACCAGGCGACGTTCATGCGCCTCGAGCGTGCGAATGAGTTCCTTGTTTTCGGCACCAAAAAGGAAAGCGAAACCCAGCGTACGCGGGTCATCGTTAAAGCCGGTCAAATGCTTAAGGACTTCCTTGCGAAGAACGTCCCTTCCCTTGTCGGTAATATTAAAGACCATACGTTCGGGGCGGTTACCGTCACGTTCTGCGCGACCCACAATGCACTCGTTCTTTTCGAGCGTCGTCAAACGGTTGTAAACAGTAGAAGTGCTGAGGTTAGCCCAGCGGTCCAATTCGCGATCGCGAATCTCCGTGATAATGTCGTAGCCGCTGCGCTCGTGTTCCTTAATCAGGCCGAGCAAGACCAAGTCGTAACGATTCATTTTATACCTTCTATTTAAACCTATTCCAATTTGGAATATAAATAGTCTTTTTAGAAAAAGAACGGTATTGGCGAAAAAAATTAAAAAAAAGCAATTTCAGCCTAATAATTTATGGCAAAAAGCAATTTAAGCTATTTTTTTCTTCTCTTGGCAACATTCTTTGGCACATGGCAACGCTTGAGGCACTTCCCCCATACCAAGTTTGTACAACCTCTGAGATAAACAATAGACTTGTCGAACTCAGCCTGGAAATCCACGATACTATCGCTTCCATTCACACTACCATTTTCAGGTACAGGCAAAAGTTGACTGCGAATACCGCTTTCGTACCGTTCCATAATCGTCTCAAGGGTATCGTAGATAATTATACGACTTTGGAACGCTAGACATTCATCCCAATGAATGGAATCCAAAGCGCAGCCTGTGGAATCCATATAATCCAAAAGGCCTTCCTTGGCTTCATTTTCCAATTTCCACTTGAGTTTGTCCTTTTGTTCGTTGGCGTAAAAGTTAACGCGGCCAAGACTGTCGTCGACCATGTCGCTACTAATACCAGAAGTATTGGCTATGGCCTGGGCGGTACGGCTGACATTTTCATATTTGGAGCAGAGGTTCGAATAGGAACTGGCAATGCAAATGAGAATTATCAAAAGAACAAGGTTTACACCCAAAGATACGCAGGCACAAAGCTGAAATTTTTTCTTTGGCGCATTCAGCACCTTGGCTTTGAATTCTACAAAACGGTCTTTCAAAATATCCGATATTTTCACTTGACTATTGGAGCTCATGGGGAACCTCTTGATTTTGTTTGAGTCTTAATATAAAAAAAACGTCCCGTGGCCATTTGCCACAGGGCGTTTTCAAGTCTTGAACCTAGCACTCTTGCGAGCGCAGTCCTTGCGGCTCGGAAATGAAAACAAACTAGTTTGTTTTCACTTCACTCGCCTTGTTAGGCCTTGTTCAAGCGATCCTGAATCATGTCGATGATTTCAGAGAGTTCCTTCGGGAGGTGAGCGCCGAACTTCGGATAGTGGTTTTCCTTAACGTCGGCGAGTTCCTTCTTCCAGCCTT
>JAKSIM010000047.1 GCA_024398845.1 Fibrobacter sp.
GTGGCGGGAGTCAATGGATTGCTTCGCTACGCTCGCAATGACATGCGGGGGAAGCGAGCAATGACACGGGGTTATTCTTTAATGCAGCGGACGGAGTAGGCGGTTTTGGAGTCTACGTTTCTGTATTCCGGAGATTCGCTGGAATACTTGATGATGTACGCCATTTTCTCGCTACCCCACATATACGAGGTAATCGAGATGTCAAAGAAATCGCCAGCTTCAAAGCCGCCAGCCGGTTTAGCATTAAAGCCCCAAAGGTTCCATCCCTTCCCTACCCTATCGGTCCAGCCGTTGCGAGAACGCAATGCAGACATGCCGATTACATAACCTGTGAGCTGCTTAAAGTCAACCATATCGGGCAAGCGCCAGCCTTCGGGGCAAACCTTTTGTGCAGCACTGTAAGAGTACAAACGACCGTACTTGTCGCAGTTTTCGGACTTTTTGGCGTAGCACCAGCTGGAATCCAGCTTGACATTTGCGTTTTCAGCCATCCATGTCATTCCAAAGATTTCAATGGTCTTGTATTTTTTGCCATCAATTTCCAAGGAACCGTAATCAAAGTGAATACTGTCAAGGAAGGTGGAATCCAAGTCGCCATCGAGTTTTTGAATAGATTGTTCATCTAGCACACAACGCACCGACATGCCGTGTTCCTTGTAGAACGCGCCCTCCTGCAAAGCGTCGTTATCGTAGCGGAACGTCCAGCCATGCGCGGTTTCTTCGTCAATGTCTTCGTCAGACCAGAAGAACGCATATTTGTTGGCGTTCATAAAGCCTCCATCTTCCATATTGCGGCGACCGGCCGGCATGGCATTAAATCCAAACCTGTTGACACCTACAGAAGCATCACCCTCAGGTTCCCAATAATCGTAAGTTTTGAGGTTTATGCCATCGCCGAGTTTACCACCGCTAACGCTGGCAAACGCACGCATGTTACTCCATTCAGTCCTGGACGGAATGTGCCAATGTTCCGGACAAACGCCTTGGTGATTATACGTTGTGTTCCAGTATCCGTTATTATAGCCATCATTCTTTTTGTCGACTTCCGCGGAATCGTAATCCATGGCAGCTCTCCAAGAATACAGCATACCAAACTTTTTGCAGTTGTCCTTTTTATTTTCAAAACACCAAACGCCGCCCTTGAGGTTCTTGGTCTTGGAACTATCGACGTAACGCAGGTTCTCGGACATCCAGTAGCTCTGACCCATTTTTACAACGCCGTATTCTTCACCATCGCGTTCGTCCGTGAATTTACCATGCTTGTTCAGCGTAATTTTGTAGCGCTCGCTTGCGGTATCATTATCATACTTAGATGCGTAATCGGTACAAGCAACAAAAGCGAGCAAAGGAAGAAATAGCAAAGATGTTTTGAGTAAATTCATATTGGCTCCTAGAAGTTAATGACGAGGTAAGGAATTAAGCCCAAGAGAGCGACACCAGCACCGGCCGCAGCGTTAATCCCCCAAATGCTGCGCCATTTTTGCTTTTGCTTTATTTGATGGTGCTGTTCATTGTAGTAAGAATCATTCATGTATTCGCCATTGGTATCATCGTAAATTTGCTTAGCTCTATCATCAAAGTAGGCAACTTCCATTACAGACAAAAGCGTCCAGGACGCACCGGCAATAATCGGCACCCACAACCAATTGGCCTTCTTTTTGGGTTTCTCGATATTTGTGGCAATCTCGTTGTTTTGCTGTTCGGCAACAGGCTTTGACAGATCCACCTTTTGTTCAGGTTCGGCGGCTTGCACAGGCGCAGGTTCAGCGGCTTGCACGGGCGCAGGTTCAGCGGCTTGCACAGGCGCAGGTTCGGCGGCTTGCACGGGCGCAGGCTCCGGAGAAAGGGCAGAGTCCGAAACGGTTTCGGGGGCAGCAACGGAATCTGACGCTGTTTGAGTCGCAGCGACATTTGGATTCACCTTACCGGGAACGGTAATATATTCAACTTCCGTGGCGCATGTAAACGTCACCATAAATAAAACAAAAGCTATGAATTTATTCATAGCCTTAATATACTCATTTTTTTTCTTGCGGGACCAAACGTTCAACAATTCTAAACAAATCGTTATAAATTTCGAGGAAATCCTCAATCCAAATCGGGTCTCGCTCGCCCACAATGTGGAACGTTTCTTCGAGTGTGTGCTGGGCATTGTACAAGCCCACAAGCGTACCGGCAGGCTGGCTGTAATTGCCATGCTGGTAAGCAGATACGGCGGCAATTCGGGCGCGGTAACTGCGGCGTAAACGCGCAATCAGGGCCGAACGCATGGCCAAAAGTTCATCGTGAGCGTCCAAAAAGCAGGATTCCGCAATCCACTGTTCCACGATTTTAAGGCGACGGTTAATGGCCTCGCGTTCCGTGGCGGGCACAAGCATAACCTTGGCGGCAAGCGTCTTGCGCAACTGCTCCACCACACCTGTAAGGAGCTTGGCATCCCAAAATACCATGGGTTGCACTTCATCGCGGGAGCTGTTATCGGTGGCTGGCGTATGCGTTTTGAGCCAACGGTCGAGCTTATCGAGCACGCGGGAAGCCTCGGGCAGGCGGTCGACCGCCACATACTCCTGAGCGCGGGTCAGCAAAGAATCGGCATAGACCATACGCCAGTGGGGCAACTTGCCCGACTTGCGAATGTCATCGACACTTTGACGAATGTTGTCTATGCGTTCTTGCATTCTACCCTACTTGCCCTTTTTTGCAGAAACATTCTTTTTCGCAGAGCCGTCCTTTTTAGAGGCATCGTTCTTTGCGGGGACGGAATCGTCCATCTTTTGGAGCGGAGTCACGCCAATTTCTACACGACGGTTCAAGCGGCGGTGTTCTTCGCTGTCGTTCGGGTACTTGGGCTGGTATTCGCCAAAGCCCGCGGCAAACAGGCGGTCTGCCGGGAATCCCTGCTTAATCAACGTTTTGACCACGTTCACGGCACGTTCGGTAGAAAGATTCCAGTTGGTGTAAGTCGCCGATTTCACAGGAGTGTCGTCGGTAAAGCCGCTCACCATAATCACGTCACTCTCGCCGATTACATCTAAAAGGCCCTTGCTAATGCCTTGAATCACGCGCACGCCTTCGGGGGTCAGGTCCGCGCCGTTAATCGGGAAAAGGAAGCTCGCCTGAATCTGGATTTTGCCATCTTCAAGCGCGATAAGCCCAGCCTCGATGGAGGTATGCAGGCTCTTGGACAAAAGCGCATTGCGTTCACTTGCAATCTTGCGCATTTCTTCTTGGCAGCTCAGCACTTCTTCTTCGGTACGCGTAAGGTCTTCGGCCTTTTGCTCCTTGAGGGTCGCCATCGCCACAAACGCAAGTATGAACAGCGAGACCAGGGCGACGCCCAAGTCCGTGTACGCCATCCACGGGTTGTTGTTGTCTTCGCGACGCAGTCGCATAAATTAGCCCTCCACCTTAGGCTGCTGGGCAATGTTCGCGCGTTGCGTCTGTTCCATAACTTCGAGGAGAATTTCCTGAGTCTTGACGGCGTTTTCCATAAGCACTTCGCTGGCGCGTTCGTGGAAGGCTTCCAAAGACTGGTTCAAGTGTTCCACAAAGTTGTCTTCTTCCTCGTGTTCGGCGGTATCGCCACTGAGCTTTTCGAGGATAGTCTCGAGGCCCGCACGGAGCATTTCGAGGTTCGCGCTGAGCTCGGACTGGTTCACGCGCATAAGTTCTGCGGTTTCCACAATGTTTCCGCCAAGAGCGTCGGTCGCCTCTTTCTCTTTGACCACACGGTTGTCGATGCTCTCGGTAAGGGCCTTTTGAGCTTCGAGCAGCACGGAAGAAGTTTCGGAGAGCTTTTGGAAGGCGGCCAAGATGTCGTTCGAGAGCGTGCCGAGTTTTTCGGCAACGGACTGGCTGAGTTCCGCGGAACCAGCCTGGGCCTTTTCGGCCACCTGAAGGGCAACGTTCTTGAGGTTTTCAAGACCTTCGCGCTGGGCGTTGACGCTCTCGGTAGATTCGCTAGCGAGGCGGTCCATAAAGGCCTTCCACTGTTCGTTAGACTGCTTGACCTGGGTTTCAACGGAAGCGGCGATTTCGCCACCCACGCCACCGAGGCTCTGCTTGACCACATCGCCCACGCCGCTCAAGCTTTCGCGTACAGAATCGCCAACACCACCGAGACTTTCGCGAACGGTCGTACCTACGCCACCAAGGCTCTGCTGCACGGCATTAGCAATGCCGCCGACCTGCGTACCCACGCCATCAAGACTTTGCTGCAACTTTGCCGGGATCGATTCCACTGTAGCCGAGAGGCTCTTAAAGTTCGATTCCATCGGTGCAAAAGAAGCACTCACGTCGGCAATCATCTTTGCAGAAGACTGGCTGAGCGTCTCGCCCACCTTGTTCACAATGCTAGAGAGTTCCTGCTGCACGCTGGAAGTCATTTTTACAAGGCTCTCGGAGACCATGCCAAACAGGCGTTCCATTTCGCTCTTGTCGCTATCGCCAGATTCGCTGGAATCGCCCTGCATTTCGAGGGTAAGGCCATCGAGGCGGGCCATAAAAGCGTCGCGGCGGGCAATAAGCAAATTGCGGGAGGCGTTCAAAATCAAGGCAGCAAACAAACCGCAAAGGCTGGTACCAAAAATGCCCTTCATGTTCTGGAAAAGCACCTGGATAGTTTCAAGAGTGCCCTGCGTGGTGGAATTGTCCATTGCACCGCCGGCAGTCGCAATCGAAGACATAAGGCCAAAGAATGTACCCATAAGGCCAAGGAGAATCACCGTGCCACTGCTGCTGCGCGGGACATTCACGCTGGAACCGTTCGACAAGACTTCGTAAGCAATCGGAGAATCCAGACGAATGCCCTTTTGCATAAGTTCACGAGCCATTTTGAGGCGGCTGGCCACAACACCATCGCCTGTAACGTTAAACGTTTTGCTCGTTTCGCACTTTTCAATCAGTTCGTCTTCAAGGCCAACCTGTTTGAGTTTGCTCAGCGCAATGACCTGTTCCACAACGAACACCGCAAAAATGGCAATCATAATGATCCAGCCAAATAGCGGAGCGCCAAAGTAGAAGGCACCGGCAACGAGCACGGCAAAGCCTACTAAAGTCAGCAAAAGGATTGTGTTGAAAGCGTTCTTCATAATGTACCTTGATTAATTTTGAGCCCCTTTGGAGGCCATTGTTTCAAACAAATTAAGTTGACCACGGTTAAACCCGCGGAGGAATAGAGACCACTTGCTTTGGTACCAATCAATAATTTGGAGAGTCAAAGCGCGGGCATAATCGCAAAAGTCATCGGTGAAAGCCAAAAAGCCGTTTTCGTAAGCGTAGTGCGGGTTCCAGTAGCGGCCCACATTGCGCGCACAGCTAGTAGCAGACGAGTAAAAGTGCGGCTGCGTCTTGGTCGCAAAGGCCGCGGCAAAACGTTTTTTGGCAATCTGGTTCAAAGACATGCGGAGCGAAACGATCATCGCGTTTTCTTTTTCGCGAAGGCTCGATTCCAGGCACGGCAGCAACTTAGAAACTGCGTCCACCGCACTCTCGCCATGCCAGTACTTGCAAAGCTTTTCTTGCAACTGCATCACGCGGCCGTGCATGCGCACAAACAAAGGTTCCGCATCGCTTACCAGCAAATGGATGGTAGCCGAATAAAACGCGTTAATGTCTTGTTTGCTATTCTTGACAGTTAAAGCCCAGCCCTTTTCTTCGTCGTGCGTCAAAAAGTCACCGCCCTCCAAAAGCAGGCGCAAAACTTCTTCGGTCGAAAAGCGCTGCATCCACTTGGAGCGGAATTCGTCGTAAAGCTTGTTCGCGGCTTCCTTGATTTGCGGGAAACCGGAATCGCAAAGTTTCCAGGCGGTTTCGCTGTAGCTAATGAGTTCGGAGCCGCCCACAGCCTCTTCGCGATTGTTCATCATGGCGTCCAAATGCTCGAACAAGGCAATGGACCAGGTGACCATCATGGACTGCGAAAGAGTCGCCATCATAGCCGAACGGTTCGGGCGTACCGACAAGCGCACACTCGTCCCGGTCATTTTGCGAATGGCTCGGCGAAAAGACTCTTCCACTATTACCCCTTAGAATCCAGTTTCTATGCGCTGCCAAACGTTGCGGCTCACGCGCTTGCCCTGGTTGTTCATTTCTTCGCGTTCGTTGCGCACGTCGGTCTCGAGGTTGTCTTTTACCAGCCCGAGGTCGCCGGTGTAATTACCGCCGTCTTCGATGTTCAGTCCGTAGACGTTATTGGTAATCCAGCTAGCATCGGCAAGCACCTTGCTCGCACGCACAGAGAGCGCAAAGCGGTTGCGGAAAAAGTCGCAACGAGAGAGGAATACTTCGGGAGCGTCGTCAATCCAGAGGCCGTAGTAGTTGTTCACGAACTTCACGTTCTCAAAGATGCCGCGGGTGCGGAACACCGTGTTGCGGAACGCATTCTCGACAACCATGTTCTTGATTTCAAAAGGCTTGCTGCTCGACACAAAGTGAATGCCATTCCAGCTCTCGCTAGAGTCTGCACTGCGAAGCACAACGGGCTTTGACTCGGAGCCTTGAATGCTGACCGGACCGCGAAGCATGAGCTTAGCGTATTCGCCCATAAGAACCGTGACACCCGGTTCTACTTCGAACGTGTCGTTAGCGCCAAGAACAACGCCTTGTTCCAAAATGTAGGGGCTGTCTTTTTCAAGCAGCTTGATTTTGCCGTTTTCCACCTGAGGGAACGGCATTTCGCCCGCAAAAGCAAATGCGACCAGGGCGAGCGCGCCAGAAACCGCAAATTTACAGAACTTATTCAAGTTCGCTCCTCAGTTTAATCTTTTGAATCACGTGCATGTTCGGCAAGACCTGAGCGGCCACAATGTCGTGGATGTTCAGGTGACCAGAGATTTCGAGGTTAGCCGAAGAAAGAACACCGTGGGTGATATCGAAAATGACGGAACCCGTACCCACAATAAAGCCTTCGCTTTCCATGCGGACATCGGACGTGGAATCCGGGACTTCCTTGTACTTGACGTTCATGCCGACCTTCGCCATCTGGACGCCGTCGTGCAGGTAAACATCCTCGAGCTTAAAGGACTTGTAAACCGTAGTGGTGCGACCGTTCGAAGGGATTTCGACCGGACGTTCCCAAGTTTCGCCAAGCTTTACAGGGCCACCCGGGAGTACCGGCTGCACCTTCATAAAGAGTTTCATCAGGTTGAGTTCCTCGGAACCCGGTTGCAAAGCCATATCTTCAACAGAAGGGTCGCTCAAGGAGCCATCGCTAGACATTTTAAACTGGAAGTGCTGCGTAGCGAGGTACTTTTCGATATAGCGGAAATCTTCGACGCTGCGCTTGTCGCTCTTGTAATCGACGGTATCGATTTTCATTTCGAAGCGGGCGGAACCGTTATCAAAAGAAACCGTTTGCGAGAGGGTGGAGCGCGCATTCAGGTGCGTTTCCATGGACTCGGGAGTCATGTTCATGGAATCCTGCGGAGCGAACACATTCATGCTGGATTCCAAAATGAACTTTTGAACGGGAGCGTTTTGAGTATTAAACGCCAAAGAGATGTCATTGCTTTCGCAAGAGCACAAAAACAGGAGTGCCGCAGATGAGGCACAAAGCTTAATAAGATTCATGCTTAAATTATAGTTAAATAAGGGGGGTACTTGGCGCTTTTTTGCCAGTATCGCCCTTTTCTAAGCGCATTTGTTGGAAAAAAGCCTTGAGAATGCCAAGACACTCGTCCGCAAGCACACCGCCTGTCACCTGGACGGCTCGCTTGAGGGCGTTCCCGGTAATCACGTCGATGGTCGTTCCGCAACCGCCGAAACGGGTATCCGGGGAACCGTAAACAACGCGGTCAACGCGGCTGTTGAGAATCGCCCCCGCGCACATGGGGCACGGCTCGAGCGTCACATACAAAGTACATCCATCCAAGCGCCAGTTTTCGAGTTTGCCTGCGGCGGTACCAATCGCTATGATTTCGGCATGGGCGGTCGCGTCGCGCATGGTCTCTACCTGGTTGTAGCCCTTCCCTATCACGACGCCATCCTTCACGATGACGCAACCGATGGGAATTTCCTTCATGTCGAACGCTTTTGACGCCTCGCGCAAAGCCATACGCATAAAGCGCTCGTCATCGACACGTTGAGCCTTGAGCGACATTCCCGATTCGCCGGGATGTGCGAGGGACACGCCCGATTCGCCAGCAATCGCGGACACATTTTGATTAGCCATTTTTTTTTGCAAATCTTCAGCCATATAGACACAATATATAAAAAGCCCTTGCGAATGTCCTCCCCACAGTCATTGCGAACCTCCTCCCCACTGTCATTGCGAGCCTCCTCCCCACTGTCATTGCGAGCCTCCTCCCCACTGTCATTGCGAGCGTAGCGAAGCAATCCATTGACTCCCGCCACTTGCAATTGCACGCCACACTCCACATGTCATTGCGAGCGTAGCGAAGCAATCCATTGATGCACGTCCATAGACTGCCACGGCCTTCGGCCTCGCAGTGACAAGCAGGGCACAATCGCCATGGACTGCCGCGGGCAATGTCATTGCGAGCGTAGCGAAGCAATCCATTGATGCACGTACCCCCAAACGTCATTTTTTGTCATTTTCATGGGTGTATATTTTAACGCATGAACAAATTTCAAAAAACTTACTACACATACATCCTTTTCAATCGTCGAAACGGGACCTTATATACGGGAGTAACCAATAATCTTATTCGACGTTTAAATGAACATAAAAACGGAATCCATGAGGGATTTTCCAAAAAATACGATGTTTCCAAATTAGGGTATTACGAAGAATATAACGATATTCGTCTAGCTATACAAAGAGAAAAGCAGATAAAAGCGGGAAATCGGCAAAAAAAAATACAATTAATTCAAAACTTCAACCCGCTTTGGAAAGATTTATTTGAATCTTTTGTAAAAAGCCAAAACATATAATACAATAGACTGCCTCGGTCTTCGGCCTCGCAGTGACAAGCAGAGCTGTACGTTAATGGACAGCCACGGCCTTAGGCCTCGCAGTGACAAGCAGAGCTGTACGTTAATGGACTGCCGCGGCCTTAGGCCTCGCAGTGACAAGCAGAGCCGTACATCCATGGACTGCCTCGGTCTTCGGCCTCGCAGTGACAAGCAGAGCTGTACGTTAATGGACTGCCACGGCCTTCGGCCTCGCAGTGACAAGCAGAGCTGTACGTTAATGGACAGCCACGGCCTTAGGCCTCGCAGTGACAAGCAGAGCTGTACGTCAATGGACTGCCGCGGCCTTAGGCCTCGCAGTGACAAGCAGGGCTGTACGTCTATAGACTGCCACGGCCTTCGGCCTCGCAGTGACAGGCGGAGCCGTACGTCTATGGACAGCCACGGCCTTCGGCCTCGCAGTGACAAGCGGGATAATCAAAGGCCTCGCAGTGACAATCGGGACGAGATTCTCTACAAGCCTCTTCCGTACGCGCAGTAGCTGTCGGCTTCCATGTAGTCGCCGTCGTGGTAGTATGCGGCGCGGGCGCGGCAACCGCCACAGCGGTCGTTGAACTTGCACTTGCCACAAGCACCCTTGTACGTTTTGGTACGCAGCTGCTTGAACACTTCGGCGTTCGCCCAGATTTCGTCGAATGGAGTATCGTGAACGTCACCAGCTTCTTCGAGCATGTAGGCGCACGGGCGCACCTTCCCTATCGGGCTCACAATGCAGTAATCCACACCGGCAATGCAACCGCGCGTGTAACGAGTCTTGATGTCGAGCTGGTCCGCAATGCGCATGAACTGCGGCGCGCACGTCGGCTTCACGGGGATTCCAAGCGTGCGGCTCTTTTCCATAATGCCGAGAAGCAACTTCTCGTATTCGGCAACGCGAAGCGCGTGGTCCTCAATCTCCTTACCGCGACCAACCGGGATAAGGAAGAAAATCTGATGGTTTACGGCGCCAATCGCCTTCACCCAATCCATAATATCAAAAATTTCGTTTTGATTCCAGTCCATGATGGTTGTGTGAATCTGGAACGGGAGGCCCGCCGCCTTGCAGTTCTCGATGCCCTGCATCGTGAGTTCAAAGGCGTTCTCCAACCCACGGAAATCGTTATGACGGCTCACATCGATGCTGTCGATGCTAATGCCCATGGCCATGGCTCCAGCCTTTTTGAGTTCAAAGGCAAGGTCATGCGTAATAAGCGTTCCGTTAGTGCCAAACACCGGACGAAGACCGCGACTCGAAGCGTGCGCCACCAGTTCCACAATATCCGGGCGCGTCATCGGCTCGCCACCGCTAAAAATCATAATCTTAAAGCCGGCTTTCGCTATTTCGTCAATCAGCTTTTTACCTTCGGCCGTCGTGAGTTCGGCAGACTTATTCTCGCCCGCATCCTGATAGCAATGCTTGCACTTCAGGTTGCACTTATTTGTGGTCATCCAAGATACGATCATAGCATAAATATAAAAAAAGGCCTCCCGAAGGAAGCCCTTTGTTTTGTTATATCTCGTAAAAATACTATTCAAGCATTGAGCAATCGAAGCCTTCCATGCCAGCGTCATAGTAGTGAGACGTAATACCGGTCGCTGCAGAGGTGCAAACCTTAGTAGCGCCAGCCGGGCAACCCGTACCAGCCGCAAAAGTATTGTTATAGGAACCGCCCATCTGTTCCATAGAAGCCTTCATATCGGCCTGGCTTTGACATGCAGCGGTAACCACAGGAGCAGCTTCAGAACCTTCTGCAGCTTCCATGCAAGTTCTAGAGCTAATGCCTCCAGCAACCGTCGTGATGTCGCAAGAAACGGCCGGACCGCTTACACCGGCAGCTGGAGCCGGAGAAGAAGAGGAGTCGTCACCGCAAGCAGTGAAAACAGCGAGAGCACCCATAGCAAGTACAAGAGATATTTTTTTCATTTTAATCCATCCTTTTATGTTGAAAAAAAATTCTTAGAATTCATCGTCTTCAAGCAATTCTTCGCAAGACAAAGATGCCGATAGTTCGTCATAAACATACAACATGCCATCTTCATCAGGGCAAGATTTAAGTGCGCCAGACGGGCAACCAGTGCCCTTTGTCGCCTTCATAGTAGTGCCTCCTATGTCAAAGCTCTGGCAGTTTTCTTCAAAGTCCTCGGAATACGGACCTTCGCCACACATTTTTGTTGTGATTTTAGTACCAGCGAACTCCGATGTAGATTCAAACATGCATGAAACTTTTTTGCCAGAAGGCGTGCCAGACGGAGAACCATCATCTTTATTCTGAGACGGGGCCGGAGAAGAAGAGGAGTCGTCTCCGCAAGCAGAGAAAACCGCGAGAGCGCCCATAGCGAGCATAAGAGAAAGTTTTTTCATTTGGAATCCATCCTTTTGTAAAAATTGTTTGTCATAAGTATACATTCACAAACAAAAAAAAGAACAAATTTTTTTGGGGAATTGCATTTTATCGTGGATAAATGCATTTTATCCACATTTTTTGCTTTTTTTTCAAAAATTTTAGGGGTTTAAAGTTTTTTGAAAACCTTTTTGGCGGCCTCGATAGTGCGGTCGATGTCGGCGTCGGTGTGGGCGGAACTCACGAAAATCGCTTCGAACTGGCTCGGGGCAAGGTAAATGCCTTCGTCGAGCATCCCGAGGAAGTACCTGCGGAAGAGTTCCAAATCGGACTTTTGCACGTCGGCAAAGCACTGCACGGGGCCTTCGGTAAAGAAGATGCAGCCCATGGAGCCCACCTGGTTCGCGGTGAGCGGAATCCCCGCAGAAGCGGCCGCGTCCTTGAGGCCATTGAGCAAGTTCGTCGTGGAGCGTTCGGCGCGCACGTAATGTTCAGGATTGCCGCTGAGTTCGCGCATCGTGGCAAGGCCCGCCGCCATCGCGACCGGATTCCCGGACAAAGTTCCCGCCTGGTAAATGCCGCCCAAGGGAGCAATCTGCTGCATCACATCCAGGCGACCGCCATAAGCGCCCACCGGCATGCCGCCGCCAATGATTTTCCCGAACGTGGTGAGGTCCGGCTTGATGCCGTACAAACCTTGCGCGCAATGGATGCCCACGCGGAAACCCGTCATCACTTCGTCCACAATCAAAAGGGCGCCGTGCTTCTTGGTTTCTTCGGAAAGCGCCTGCAAGAATTCGGGCTTCGCAGGGACGACGCCCATGTTTCCAGCCACCGGTTCCACAATCACGCCAGCGATTTCGTCGCCAATCTTGTTGAACGTTTCGCGGACGCCCGCCACGTCGTTGTACTGGAGCGTCAAAGTGTACTTCGCGAGGTCGGCCGGAACGCCCTTGCTGCTGGGTTTGCCCGTGGTGAGCATGCCGGAGCCCGCCTTGATGAGGAGGCTATCGCTGTGGCCGTGGTAGCAGCCCTCGAACTTGATAATCTTGTCGCGGCCGGTAAAGCCACGCGCCGCACGGATGGCGCTCATCGTCGCCTCGGTGCCGCTGTTCACCATGCGAATCATTTCGACACTCGGAACAAGGCTCATCACGAGTTTCGCCAGTTCCGATTCCAAGCCGCACGGAGCGCCGAAGCTGAGACCGTTTTCGGCCGTCGCCGCCACCGCCTTGATGACCGCGTCATGGGCGTGGCCGAGCATCATCGGGCCCCAACTGCCCACGTAATCCACATATTCGTTGCCATCCACATCAAAGATGTGACTGCCCTTCGCGCGGGCGATGAACGGAGGAACGGCCCCCACGTTACTGTAGGCACGGACCGGGCTATTCACGCCGCCCGGCATCAAAGTCTTGGCTTCTGCAAAAAGTTTTTCGCTAATAGAATGGTTCATAGTTAAAAATGTAGAAAAATCGCTTTCGATCTTGAAGCTCCGTTCAATTAATTAGCAGGACAGCCATTTTAGGTTCATTTTGCTGAAATTTTGCCTTTAAAACAGATTTTATTCACCGCGGGCCGCTTTTTTGGCGGCATCGAGTACGGCAATCACTCTATCGCACCAGGCATCAAATTCAGGGTCATCGACCTGCAATTCGGGGTGATTCAAAATATTGTTGATGGCAATGCGAACACCCTGATCAAACCTCACTGTTGCCTGGAACCCAGGAACAGCATGTTTCAACTTGCTGTTATCGAACACGACCGAGTTCGCTTTGTCTCCAATGAGACTCCCGAGCAAATCAAAATGACTCGTTGCAGCCAAAAATTCAGAAGCCACATGAACCGCTTTTAATTCCACCCCAAGAGCCGCGGCAATACCCGCATAAATCTGGTTCCAGGTGAGCGTTTCGTCACTCGTAATTTGGAACGTCTCGCCAATGGCATGCACATTCCCCATGAGGCCCACAAAGCCTTTGGCAAAATCGGTATTGAACGTCATGGTCCAGAGGCTAGTGCCGTCGCCATGAATAATGACGGGTTTGCCAAGCATCATACGCTTAACCACCTGCCAGCTCCCTTTTTTGCCATGCACTCCAAGCGGAATGTGGCGTTCGTCGTACGTGTGGCTCGGGCGAATAATGGTTACCGGGAAGCCCTCTTCGCGGTACTTTTTTATGAGGAATTCTTCGCCCGCAATTTTATTACGGGAGTATTCCCAATACGGGTTTGCGAGAGGCGTACCTTCGGTCACGCGATAATCGGCCAGCGGCTTTTGGTAAGCGCTCGCCGAACTGATGTACATAAACTGCTTTGTGCGGCCCTTGAACAGGCGGTAGTCACGTTCCAACGCACTCGGATGAAACACAATAAAATCGCAAACCACGTCAAATTCAAGGCCCGCGATTTTCTGGGCGACCTCGGCCTCGTCATTCACGTCGACCGTAATCTGGTGAACTCCAGCGGGCACATCGCCTGCCGGTCGATTCCCGCGGTTCAACAAGTACAGTTCCCAACCGCGTTCCACAGCAAGGCGCGTAATCGCCATGCTAATAGTCCCCGTACCACCGATAAATAAAGCCTTCATTCCCTACCCCTTTATTTTAAGCCCACCGCAGCGATGTTCATCAACCGCAGTTTTATTTTATCGCGGCGACACACTCTTGTCAAAAACAAGAAACTTGTCGCCTGAGCTAAAATTTTTATTTGCGACGACGGTAATAACCTCTTCCGTAACCATAACCATAGCCGTATCCATAATAATGGCCAGGGTCACGTTCACAATGGTTCAACACAAACGCGCAAGGCTTCTCGCCATAACGCTTCATCTTGGTCACGGCTTCCTTGATTTGGTCCATACCGTGCTTGCCATAATGAAGCACAAACAAACTAAAGTCCACATGCGGGTAAATGATTTCGGCGTCGGCCACCAAATCGAGCGGAGGCGTATCAATCACAACCACATCGAACTTGCTACGCGCTTCGGCAAGCATATTGGTAAAGGCTTCTCCGCGCAAAAGTTCACTCGGCGAAAGTGGCGTTTTGCCACAGCTCATAATAAACAGCCCTTCGACTTCGCTTTGACCCACGGCATCATCAAAAGCGCACTTACCGCTCAAAACATCTACCAAGCCAAAACTTCTGTGTCCACGCAAAATACCGCGACGCATATCGGCATCAATCAACAAAGTCTTTTTGCCGCCCAAAGCATGCAGGGCAGAGAGGTTCAACGACACAAAGCTCTTGCCCACGCCCGGAATAAGCCCCGTCACCATAGATACGAGCTTTTTGTTTGCGCTAAAATGCGAGAATTCCACCGCCGTCTGCAAAGAACGGAAGGCCTCACTCGCAGGATCATCGGGGGACGACGCCACAATCGGCATGGATTTTTTAAGTGCGCGATGCGCCTGAGCGTCTTTGTTCGAAGTTTCCGGAATTTTCGCGTAAACGCTAATATCGGTCGCACGTTCAATCTCGATGCTGCTACGGACGCCGTTCCTAAGCATGCGCATAAGGAACACAAGCAAAACGCCAAGCATAAAGCTTGCGGCCACCGAACAAAGAAGAATGTTGAACTTTTTAGGCTTGCTCTGGGTCGGCTCAATTTGTGCGTAGTCCACAATACGAACGTTGCCCACCTCGCCCGCACGCACCACGCGCAACTGCTGGATGTTGTTGAGCATGGTCGTATAAACTTCGTTATTCACCTGCACTTCTTCTTGCAGGCGCATCACCTCTTGCTGCGTAAGCGGCATAGACTCGGCCTTCGCCTTGAGTTTCGCAAGTTCCGCACGCAGTTTGTTCTGTTGCTTTACAATGGTACGAACCGTCGGGTGTTCGGCCTTGAACAAACGAGTAGCCTCTTGTTTTTCTTGCTCCAGCTTAATAATCTGCTTTTGCAGGTCCACTTCTTTTTCAAGGTGGGCACGAGTTTCACCCGTCATATCTACAGAGCCAATGCTGTGGCGGTAGTCCGCCAAAATTTTTTCGGCACTGTCAAGTTTAGCCTTAACACCAGGCAACTGAACCTCGAGAAACTCCAAGGTTTTCTCGGCCTCGGCGCTGCGCATTTCAACGTTTTGACGCACATATGTTTTAACCACCGTATTCAAAACGCTTGCAGCGCGGTCCGCATAGCGGTGAGAGAAATGCACAGAAATAATACCGGTCTGCTTCCCTTTTTCACTTGCCGAAATAGCCTTTGAAAGTCCACGAACCACCTTGAGCGGATTAGCCTCGCGAATAACAAACACCTCACCCTCTGTAGCACGCAAAAGCTTAACCATAATCTTGAGCGTATCGTCAGCGTACGGCGCCGTAAGAACATCTCCCACGTTTCCCTCGACAAGCTTCGAACCTTCGGGAGTCATCACCTTATAGCTGTTCGCCCCAATAACGACGGCAGTCCAACGATCTGTGCGGGCCAATTCGGGAATGTGCAATTCGCCAATGTCCATGCGGCCCTCGCGGTGCAGCAGGCGATTCAGCTTGTTGACCGGAGTTGCGCTGTAAATCAAATCTTCTTCTTCTACCACGTAGTTCAGCACCATGCGGCTCTTGAGGAGCTCTATTTCGGCATCGGCAGGGCTTGTCACATCGAACAAAGCGCCCATATCTCCCATGGTCTTACTCATCACGTTACCGCTCTTGTTGCCACGCACGTCAATCTGCAGCAATGCGTCACTCGTGAACTGCGGTCGGATCCACATCCCCACCACAACGCCAATAATGCCTCCTAAAATAATGAACAAAAAAAGCGTCCACTTCTTTTTCCACAATATGGAGACGGCCTCCAAAAGAGTGATGGTATCGCCCGCAGGAGCCGGGGCAATCTGGGCAACATTAACAGTTTGCTGAGTATTTGAATCCATGACCGCAAATATAAAAAAAAGGACCTCGCCCCAAGGCGGAGTCCATTTAAAGCCCTTAAGCTAGGCGCTCAAATTACATGAACCAGTAGGTGGCACCCACGCTAATCTGCATGTTCTTGAAGCTATCCATGGCAACGGAAGCAGAACCAATGTCATCTTCAACTTCAAGGTCAACCATAGAGGTAAGGCCCAAGGCAAAGCGGGCGCTAACGTCGAGATTCGGCATAACATGGAAACCGAGACCGGCGGCAATACCAACTTCAACCACGTTCAAACCATCAAGATCGCCCATGTTCATTGTAGAAGTATAAAAACCGAGATCTTCTTCAATTTCGCCACTTAGGAGGAAAGCGAGAGTCGGACCAACTTCAGCGTAAATCTTTTCGTTAGCAGAAACTCGAAGCATAAGAGGAATATCGATTACCATGGCGGTCCACGTGGTCACGTCGTCAGAAGCGCGACGCAAACCGAATTCAAGTTCCGGCGCAAAAGAAAGCATCTCGTTGATAGCCATCTTGCCAGCGACACCAGCCTGGACACCAGCACCCCACGGAACGTCGTCGCCAGCATCGTCACCCCAAACAGTGCCGAAGTTGAACGCAACACGACCACCCACATTGAACTGGGCAAAAGAAGCCGTGGCTGCGAGTGCAACAACGGCAAAAATTTTAAAGAGTTTATTCATAGAACTTCTTCCTTTTTTAGACAAAATTGTCTAAAACGAAAATAAATTCTACGCTAAAAGAAGTCAACAGAAATTTACAACAAAGTCGTAAAAAATTTTATTCTTTGTCTTTTTCACCATCGTGGCACGGGCATTCGCCTTCTTCGCACGGGCAGTGATAGCAATCGCCCGTCTCGGCATAGTCCTTACCAGTCCAGCAATAAGTGCAAAGCTGTTCGGCCGGGAGGCCTATCGCGCGAACCAAGTCATCAATGCGCTGGAAAGCGAGTGTCGTCAAATGCAGGTTTTTGCGGATGTATTCCACCATCTGCTTGTAGGCGTCGCTATCCGGATCGGTGTACTTCTCGATATCGGCATTGTCGCCTTCCCTATCGCGAATGTAACGGCGCGTAATGAGGTCGAATTCGCTCTTGGAACGAGAGAAGTTGATGAACTTACACGGATAAACAAGCGGCGGGCAAGCAATACGCATATGCGTTTCGCTACAACCCAAATCGTAAAGCTTTTGAGCCTGCTTGCCAAGCTGCGTACCGCGAACAATGGAATCGTCGCAGAACACCAGACGACGGTCCTGAATAAGGCCCGGAACCGGGATAAGCTTCATGGAAGCCACATGTTCGCGCTGGCGCTGGTCCTGCGGCATAAAGGAGCGGGCCCAAGTCGGCGTGTACTTCACAAACGGACGTGCAAACTTGATGCCAGCCTCGTGCGCATAACCCAACGCATGAGACGTACCTGAATCAGGAATACCGCAAGCCGCGTCGGCCTCTGTCGGAGTGCGCTTTGCAAGGGCGCTACCGCAACGGTAACGCATCATCTCTACGTTACGGCCTTCGTAGCTGGAAGCCGGGAAACCGTAGTAAACCCACAGGAACGAGCAAATAGCCATCTTTTTGCCCGGGGGAACAAGAGTCTTTTCGCCATCGGTAGTTAACTCAACCACTTCCCCAGGACCCATGTCACGAACGTATTCGTAACCCAGATTGTAAAGAGCACAGCTCTCTTGAACCGCAATCATGGCGCCGTCCTTTTTACCCAGGATAATCGGCGTACGGCCAAGCTTATCGCGGCTAGCGTAAATGCGGCCCTTGTCATCCATCATCAAAATGGAGCAGCTGCCCTTAACCTTTTCTTGAACGTACTTAAGACCTTCGATAAAGGAATCCTGCGTCGCGATGAGAGCCGAAATCACCTCGGTCTGCCCCACCATGCCACTCGTGGTCGAGAACTGCAGCTGCACACAGTCATTACTAAAGAGTTCGTTCTTGAGGTCCTCGATATTCGCAATAAGACCGACAGTCACAATGGCGAACGTACCAAGCTTGGAGCTCATCACCAGCGGTTGCGGGTCGGTATCAGAAATCACGCCCAGGCCGACCTTGCCCGCAAAAGACGCGAGGTCATGCTCGAACTTGCTGCGGAACGGGGTATTCTGGATGTTGTGGATGGAACGATGGAAATTGCCATCGCTCTTCAAAACGGCCATACCGCCACGATGCGTACCAAGATGTGAATGATAATCAGTCCCGAAAAACAGATCGCAAACGCAATCTTCCTTAGAAACAACTCCGCAAAAACCGCCCATATTAGACTCCTTAGCTAAAACGGCTGGTGTAAACTAATTTCCATAAAAAAGATAGAAATTAATCGGTTACGCACAAGAATCGTAAC
Source organism: Fibrobacter sp. (assembly GCA_024398845.1). GTDB lineage: Bacteria > Fibrobacterota > Fibrobacteria > Fibrobacterales > Fibrobacteraceae > Fibrobacter. The sequence continues at coordinate 18,480 of JAKSIM010000047.1, forward strand.
AAAAAAAACTATTTCTCGGGCGTTTGTTTTTTACGGCGGGCCAAAAAACGTTTTAAAATTGCAATTCGGGTCGGAATCATAAAAGCAAAGCCGCCCCAGTAGCGCAGCAAAAGCCACAAGGTTTCGCTAAAATCAAAGCTCAACAGGCTCAAAAGTCGCAGGCGGTTCTTGAGCCACCACATGAAAACCGAGCCCCTTTTACGCTTGGCGTGATTGCCGAAATTGCCGTCCTCGAGAATCTCGCGCAAGAGCACCTTGCCCCGCTTGACATCGGGCGTGCAGAGCATTTGCGATTCTTCGAGCCCGAGCACCTCGCGAAGCACGTACATCGCAGCGCCCGCAATGTGCGAAAGTCCCGACGCGACAATCACCGGCCGAACCGCCTCGCGCTCCTCTTCTGTAGAATTTTTAATAAGAACAAAGTAATCAACAAGCTGACGAAGCCCGATGCCCATGCCAAAGAAATGCCTGCGGATATGCGAAAGTTGCATCACCATGGCAAAGCGCAACGAAGGCGCGTAAAAGCCCTCGGGCACAAGTTCCGCCCTCTCGATTTCGTGCAGCAAGAAAGACTGCATGCGCCTGTCGGCAAACGGATTGTAGTTGCAGCCGCAAGGCACAAAATGCACCTCAACATCGACCCCGAAACGCTCCTTTGCCAAATGCGCATGAATATCGGAAACCGTGGCGCCATCCATGAGCCCCTGCTTTTTGAGAAGCTTCAGCACAGAAGCCTTGCCGCCCGAAACCCAGATATCGATATCGCCCGGTTGGCGAGCGCTCGGATCCGGGTAAAGGCGCGCATTCGCCTGCCCCTTGAGAATCGCCGACTTGCAGCCCAAGCCCTCAAAAAGCTTGGTAAGGCGCACCGCAGTCATGTTCATCTGGCCGTTGTAGCCACGAATCGCCTCGACTCGCATAAGCCAGTTGAGAGCTAACTCGCGAGGAAGCGGTAGCCCCAACTTTTTAACACCATCATATGCAACGCCGAACAAGGATTGTTTTTTCGCCATCTCAAAAAGGAACACGCAATCCTCCGGCGAAACATCCCCCATGGCACCCGCGGCATCGACAACACCCGCGACATCGACAGCGCCATCTTCAGCGCAAAAAGGCTGTCCTAAGGCAGCGCGAAGAACGTTGTAGAACAAAGCGAGACGCATAAAATAAAAGTAGAAAAATATTATACATTTAAACCATGAACAAGCTCATTTTAACATTTGCGGCAGCACTCCTCCTCACGGCCTGCGGCGACGACTCCAGCTCCACCAGCGCAGGCGACACCAATTCCACCAACACCGAAGAATCCTCGAATAACTTCGTCGACCAGGACGTCTCGGAATTCGAATTCTCGTTCTCCATCTCGGAAAACTTCAAAATGGACGACGGAGCCATCCACATCACGAACGACGACGGCAACAAGTCGAAAAGCACGCTCAACTGGGTCTTGAGCAAGGACTACACCCACCTCGTCGCGTGCGGATTCGTCGCGAGCATCAAAATCGGCGAGAACATGAACTACACCGGAATCCAACTGTTCAAGAAGGACAGTTACGACAATTACCAGTTCGACATTTTCGCCGACGGCCGCTTTGCCATCCGCGCCCCCGAAAAGAAAATCCTGGAACTCGCCAAGGACTCCTCGCACGTGAAAACCGGAGAGTACAACGAAGTCGCCGTGAAGACAACCGACGCGGGCGACGTCAAGGTATCCGTGAACGGGACGCACGTAAAGACCATCGCCAAGAACGACATGGAGTTCGCCCTCACCGAAACCGACAAGATAGCCGTCGACTACAACGTGAAATCCACCGCAAGCGAAAAGACCCCGGCCGAAGCCTGGGTCAAAATGAAAAGCATCGAGAAAGAAAAGTAATCAAGAGCCTAGACGTTCACGAACTTCCTGAGTTCCGCGTCCATCACGAGCCCCGCATCGGCCATGCACTTTTGCGCGAACAAGTCCGCCTCCTCCTCCTTTTGGGCGTTCTTGTTGCCGTGGTAGACATTCTTGATGAAGATGTCCTTTTTGCCATGAAGGATGATGTGCGAAAGTTCATGGAAGAAGGTGAACCAGAACGCCTTGCGGCTCTTGAAGCGGTCGTGGATTTGGATGACGGGAATGTCGCGGTACCAGCGGGACATGCCGTGGACGGGCGCGCTCTTGAAATTCTCTACGTACAGGATTTTGACGCCGAGCGAAAGCCCGAGTTCTTGCAACTTCAGCATCCCTTCGTCAATCTCGCCCGGTTCGCCCATCGTCTGGTCGCCGCCATAAGTGCGGGCCAAGTCGAGGAACTGCGGCAGAGCCTTCTTGAGGGCGGAACGGAGCTTTTTGTCGTTCTGCTTTTCCATAGGAATCGCCTCCGCCAGGATTTCGCCACGGCGGAGCCACACGGACGTCGCATACGGATCCTGTACCTCCGAGAGCGAAATGCGGAACGCCACCTTAAGCCCCGCATCCAGATAGTAGTCCCGCCAGGCCTTGGGAGAAGCCACACGGAAGAACCGCAAAATGGGAGAAACATTGTCTTCCTCGTTGTCCAGGTCCTTGATCCAGTTGCGCGGGGAAAGTTCCTTCAAAGGGAAATCGGCACGCCAGAGAGGAGTGTTTTTAAAAGAATCTCGCAATTTTTTCCGCATCAAGTCTTCTTCGTACACCCTTTGCATATTAAGCCATTCTTCGGCAGCAATGTCGGTCGCATACTCCAAATTAAGCGCCACCTCCGTAGAGATACGGCACTTTCCCTTAAGCAGTTCGTTAACCGTCTTGGGCGTATAACCAATCCGCTTCGCAAATTCGTTCACGTCCATCCCCATCTCCTCAAGTTTTTCCGCAAGGATATCACCCGGAGAAACGATAAACCAGTAATCTCGATTTTTATCTTCGGCCATACACACCTCTCAATGGTAATCAACTATTTCTAAAACCGTAGCCTCAGTCACCGTGGACCAAACAATGGCTTCGTCCGCTTCAGCGCCTTGAGAGCGGCCCTCTCGTCCGTAGCGTAACATTCCAAGTCGCCATCCGCAAAACAAACTTTCATAGGACCTCTTACGTTAGTTATTTTTCCTAAATATACATAATATTTTTGAGAAACGCAA
>JAKSIM010000048.1 GCA_024398845.1 Fibrobacter sp.
TCGTCCTGTTCGCGTCCGCTTTGCTCCGAGCCCCACGGGCTATTTGCATGTGGGCGGTGCCCGTACCGCTATCTACAACTATTTCTTTGCTAAAGCCATGGGTGGCACGTTCTACCTGCGTATTGAAGATACCGACCGCAAGCGCTACAACGAAACGGCTCTCCACGACTTGCTGCGCGACCTCAAGTGGCTCGGACTCCAGTGGGACGAAGGTCCGGGTTGCGAAAAGGACTGCGGCCCGTACTTCCAGAGCGAACGCCTGGATATCTACCACCGCGAAATCAAGAAGCTTCTGGATTCCGGTGACGCTTACTACTGCTTCTGCACCGAGGAACGTCTGCAGGAAGTCCGTGCGGCCCAGGAAAAGGCCGGCGTTTCCGTCACGGGTTACGACCGCCACTGCCGCAACATCAGCCGCGAAGAAGCCGAAGCCCGCATTGCCGCCGGCGAAAAGGCCGTGATTCGCTTCAAGGTCCCGGAAACGGGCGTCACCGAATTTGACGACATGATCCGTGGCCACATCAGTTACCAGAATGAACTCCTGGACGACCTCGTGCTCATCAAGCGCGACGGTTACCCGACCTACCACTTTGCAAGCGTCGTCGATGACCACTACATGGGTACGACGCACGTGCTCCGCGGCGACGAATGGATCAGCTCCACGCCGAAGCACGAACTCTTGTACAAGGCTTTCGGCTGGCAGCCGCCTGTGTGGTGCCACCTGCCGGTGATTCTCGACAAGAACGGCGGTAAGCTCAGTAAGCGCAAGGGTGCCGCTTCCGTCGGTGACTTCCGCGACTTGGGCTACCTCCCGGAAACGCTCGTGAACTACCTCGCCCTCCTCGGATGGAACCCGGGCGACGACCGCGAAGTCATGACCGTGAAGGAAATGATCGAAAGCTTCACCTTGGAACGCATCAACCCGAAGTCCGCGAGCTTCGACGAAAAGAAACTCCAGTGGATGAACGGCCAGCACATCCACATGTGCGACGACGCCATGCTCCTTGGCATCATGAAGGAAGGCCTTGCCGCAAAGGGCTTCGACATTTCGAACGAACCGGAAGCCCGCCTTTTGGAAATCGTGAAGCAACTCAAGCCGCGCGCCCACTTTGTGCAGGACCTCGCGGAAATGTCCACGTACTTCTTCAAGGCTCCGGAAACCTATGACGAGAAGGGCGCTAAGAAGCACTTCGGCGAAGGTTCTCGCGCTCTTGCAACTCAAGTCCGCGACATGCTCGCTTCTATCGAGGATTTCAAGACGCCTGTGATTGAACATGAATTCTACGCCCTTGCCGAACGCATCGGCCGCAAGGTGGGCGACCTCGTGGGCGCGCCTCGCCTTGCCGTGTCTGGCGTTACCGTAGGCCCCGGCCTTTGGGAACTCTTTGAAATCCTCGGCAAGGAAGAAACGCTCCGCCGTATCGACGTGGCTCTCCCGCTGATGCAGTAGTGTGTGAAGTTGTATGCGTAATCTGTTTCCTCATAGGTTGCTTTCGCAAAAACTTTTTTGCAGGCGTTGCCGTCGGGTAACGACTCATGGGTTGTTTGCTAGAGAGCCGTATTCGACCTATGGGGGGCTGGATGCGCATATTCCGCTTTTATGCAGCTGCGATGATTGTGCTACTACGTTTGTCGCTTTTTCGCATGAATTTTCTGTGGGCCGTCGTAATGTAGGGACGGACTACACCAAGATTTACGGATATAACCGCGTAGCTCCCGGGAACTGGCTTTACTTTAAAGGGAAGATGAAACCGGGCGTAGTCAAGAGCTGTTTCCAAACAGGTGACAAGGAAGTTTTCCAGATAAGTTACGATGGTTGCGCTCCGGAACAGGTGGAATGCCCGAAGGTCATGATTTCTAACGAATCGGCACCCGAGGGGTATCGCCTGGTTCCCGCACAAACCGCGCATGTGCTTATTGGCGATCATGTGTACCATACGCTTCGCGATCAGTTTGGCGTTGCCGTTGGTTTAGTGAGTGACGCAGGTAAAGATAAGCTCGCTGTACTTCTAGAAGATGGCTCGCTTCTTTTTATTACGGTTCCTGTGTCAATGCAAAATACTCCGAACGATAAGCTTTCGGAAATTGTGCGCACAAAATTACTGCAACTGTTCTCGGAAGATGCTCGCCGCATTACCGTAACGGTCGGGCAAGGTATTGTGTATCTCGATGGAATCGTTCGCAGTTTAGTTATTAAACGTGCTCTTTGTGCATGTGTTAACGGCATTCAGCGTGTTCGCGGATGTGTTGACTTTTTGCGGGTTCAAATGGAAACCTACATTTCGGATGACCGCCTGCAAGAGACGATTTTGCGATTGCTGGAACAACCCGGAATCCGCGTATTTAATTATACGGTCGAAGTTCAAAATAGCAGAGCGCATGTTAAGTGCAGCTGCGCAGAACGATACTATCCAAAAGATTTGGAAACCCGTATTTCAAATATTTCGGGACTTCAGGATCTTTCGCTTTCGGTGGAATCCATTCCAGAAAACGCAATTCAGAATGCAATGATGTGCCGAGGCGTTGAATCCGATTTTGAAGCGAGCTCACGCATGGCTGGTTCGGTTATCCGCGTGAATTTTTATAACAATAAATATCTTGTGGAAGGGCGTGTTTCCAATTCCTTCCAGCGTCAATGGGCGTTTTTCCATGCGGTAAAATCGTTAAAGACGGCATCCATTGAAAATAGACTTAGAATAAGTTAACCCCATAAGGAATAACTATGGCAGGATACGAAAAAATAAATACCGTAAAAGACCTCTTGAAAAGAGAAATGACCGTTGGCCAGTTGGCTTCCGCTATTGGAAGAGGTCCGCGTACGGTTTTCCGTTACCTGGAATTGCTTCGTAGTGAAAATTGTGGCCTGCATAGTCACAAAAAAGGTGGCGAGACGGTTTGGGTCATCCAGACCGAAGAGAAGACGAATTTTAACCAGAGTGCTGTAAAGCAATTGGAAAAAATCAAGAAGAATATGTCCGAAGCGACTCCTGCCGACGTCAAGAACCGTAAGTTGGTTGATAAGCTGATCGAGGCTTTGCAGACAACGGATCCCGATGAATTTAAGCCCGAGGCCATCACGACAGACCGTGACCTGGTTTTGGACTATGGTCCGTTTAGCGACAATAAAATTCAAGATTTGATTGTGAATAAGTTGCTTGATGCAATTCACAAAAAGTTGAAACTCCGCATCACGTACGATCACTCTCGCGAAGATAAGGGCGTTGAAACTATTGAAGTAAGCCCGGTCAAAGTCATTATGCGTATGGATACGTTGTACTTAGTTGCTGCAGACGAAACTTACGCAAAGGATGGTGTGTTCAAAAATTACTTGGTGGAACATATTTCCAATATTTCAACAACCACCAAGCCGATAGATGACGGTTTGGTTTTTGACGCTGCGGTCCACTACAAGTATACTTTTGGCAAGTATACGCTCCCAACGCCTCCGCAAGAGGTTTCGCTTTTGATTAAGCAGGGGTGGCTCAAGAATCAATTTGAAAAATCTCATTTCAATCCGCCTGTAGTGATTCGCAAGGATCGCAGCAAGAACGACATTGTAGATATGAAAATTCGCATTACGCCGGATTTCAAATCCTGGCTGATGGGCATTTTGCCTGCAGCGCAAATTTTAAAGCCGGAGTCCCTCAAAAACGAGATGAAGGAACTCCTCAAAAAGACATTGGAAGAAATGTAATATGGAACATTCGCTTTCTGATTACAACTTCGAGTTCCCAAAGGAATTGATTGCTTCCCGCACGGCAGGCAAAGGCAAGACGCATATTCTGCACTGCCCTCGTGACGGTGGTGAACGCCGCATTTTGAACGCTCCCGAAATCGTGGATCTTTTCCGCCCGGGCGATTGCCTCGTGGTGAACAACACGAAGGTGATTCCCGCCCGCCTGTATGGTGAAACGCAGCATGGCGGTGAGGTCGAAGTGCTTTTGGTGCAGGCTTTGAATCCGTCCGAAACGGGCGAGGCCCGCTTCGAGGCGAAGGTCCGCCCGGGCAAGGCTTTCCAGGTCGGCCGCGAACTTTCCATTGCAGGCGTACGCACGTTCGTGGAAGAAGTTCACGAAGAAGACGGAAACCGCGTGCTACGTTTCGACAAGACTCCCACCGAGATGGAGTCGGTGATGAACGAGCAGGGACACGTTCCGCTTCCGCCGTACATTGACCGCCCCGATGATGAGGACGACAAGAAGGCTTACCAGACGATTTTCGCGAAGTATGCCGGGGCGGTGGCTGCGCCTACGGCGAGCCTCCACTTCAGCGAGCAGATGCTCGCGGACTTGAAGGCGAAAGGCGTGTATGTCGCTGAAGTCACGTTACACGTGGGCCCCGGCACGTTCCAGAACATTTCTGTCGAGGATTTCACGCAGCACAAGATGCACGGCGAGCATTACGAACTTACCAAAGAAAACGCCGACATCATCAACAAGGCGAAACGTGAAGGCGGCCGCGTCGTGACTGTGGGTACAACGAGTACGCGCGTCATCGAGACGATTGCCGACGCTAACGGATTCTTGAAACCTCAGAAGGGCATCACATATGCATTCTTCTATCCGGGCTACAAGTACAAGATTATCGATGGCCTACTCACCAATTTCCACTGGCCCAAAAGCAGTCTCATTTTGCTCGTGTCCGCTTTCTACGGTCGCGAGAATACGCTCGACGCATACAAAATGGCCGTAGAGAACAAACTCAAATTGTTCAGCTATGGCGATGGTATGCTAATCTTGTAAAACGGCTAAGCTTTTTCAATGAGCTTGCGAGCTTGGGCGGCGAGGATATCCTTGTCGCCCATTTCTATGACCTTGTTAAGGAGGTTGACACCTTCTTCTTTTTCAAGGTCCTTGAGTACGCGGATTTCTCCGATACTGTACATGGCTCGGCGTATAAGATTTTCGTTCGTTTCTTTGGCAAGTCCTTTATCAAGTAAAAGGAGTGCCGCTTTCCATGCGTTTTTCGCTTTTGCGGCTTCGCCCCATTCCAGCCATTGTTCACTTGGAATTTCAAGGCGAATCTTGGTGCTGGTCAAGCGCTCGGCAAAGTCATTGGCTGTTTCGAATTCTACCGGAATCTCTTGCAACAACGCCGTCATAGCTTGGGTTAAAACCTGCTCGGCCAGGGTGTAATCGCCTTCATCAAAGGCCTTAAAACCGTCTTCAATTTGTGAGCGAGTCTTCTTTTTCTTGGCGGCAAATGTCTGCTCGGCTGCGTTTATGCGCTTGCGTTCAATGGCGGCTTCTGCCATTAGTTCACGCTTGCTCTTTTTGCGGTTCGGAATTTTTTTGCCGCCTAAAATGCCAAGGCCAAAGGTTACAAGACTTGTGACGGCCACCGCTACATAGAGCCCGCCATTGGCAAACACGTTTACGAGAATGTCGGCAATAAGACCTAAAAAGACAATGAGTCGTGCGTAGGGAATGACGTCGTCCTGGTTTGCTCCAAAAGCGGTTGCGCCAAGCATAAAGGCAAGTGCGGCGCTCATGCCCATTAAACGTTCCGTGGCGTAGTGGTCAAAGAAACTTGTAAGCGAAAGAACGTACACCAATATTCCACCAAGAATAATGGAAGCGACGAAGGTACCAAGAGCAACGGGAACTCCCCAGCGACGGCTTAACTGCGTGTACGCAAAACCGAACAATCCTGCGAACAGTAAAAAACTAAGAACACCCGGGAACAGGAGCCAGTTGGTAAAGATTCTGCCGAACTCGGCGTCTTTCGGAGTAAAGGCGAGCCCATAACGCAGGTGCTTGTCGGTGTATTGCTTAATCCACTTGTAGCATTCGCGCTCAAAATCTTTTTCGTTCGGGTAAACCTTGTGGTCAGCGGCGTACTGTTCCTTGCCTCCGTGTACTTCCCACCATTCGCGGAATTCCTGGCGCATTTCTACAATGCGGTCTTCAATAATGTAGGTGTGGTTTTGATCCAGGTAGCGGCTACGGTATTCGTCGAATTTTTCTTTGCGAATGGCGTCATCGGGAATGAGCCCCACGGAGCGAATCTGTTCGGCGCCTTCGTCATCCCACCACTGGTTAAACGTTTTGACAATGTTATCTTCGCGATGGCTTTGCTTGATGATTGGCTTGAGCGCAGTAACTGCGTTAAAAATGCCGATTGCCGCTACAACTGCAAAAACAATGTAGTGATGGATTTTGAAGTTTTTAAGAAATTTGATTACGGCATTCATGTGTTTTTGTATTCCCTCAGTTGGTTCCACAAAAAGTCGGTGTTTACGTCGCGGTACCCCTGGGCGTTCACTTCTTCCCTAAGCTTGTGAGCAATGTCAAAAAGGTTTGGACTTTTTTGCATACGTTCAAAACTATCAAAAATTGTGAGATTGTCAATCCACTGGGTGAGTTCTGGGAAGCGACTGTCCTCAAATCTGTTTTCTCGGCCTGTTTTTAGGTATTCCAAGTAGCGGTCCGTGATGCGGTAGCCGTCTTCCTTAAAAATGTCCATAGCCTTGGGGTACAGCTTGTGACCCGTTAAAAATTCATGAACAATAAGAGCGAAGCTAAAGTAGTCCACCGAGTACGAGAGGTTCTCGCCCATAATGGCTTGTTCCGGGGCACTGTAGCACGGCGTGAGTTGACCGCCGTATTCGTTGACCGTTTCGCGTAGCTTGGCCTGGGCGTAACCGAAATCGCAAATGAGAATCTTGTGGTTGTTCTTGTGCTGCGGGTTTTGGCAAAGGAGCAGGTTCTTGGGTTTCAAATCCTTGTGAATCACCTGGTAGTAGTGTAACTGGCTAATGGTGTTCGCAAGGTACGCAATCTGGGCTGCGCGGTGCAGCCTTTCGTCGTCGGTCAAATTTTTCTTGAAGGTGCGGTCTAACGAACACCCCTTGATGAACTCCATCTTGAGGTAAGGGTGTCTGCCTGCAATGCCTCCGCCCATGCTTTGAACCACGCCCTCGATATTCGTTGCGCGGATCAGGTTGTTTATGCGGATTTCGTCTTGGAACGCGCTCAAGAGCATGTTCAGGCGGTGCAGCCTGTTCTTGCCGGGGGGCGCCCAGTATTTGCAAATTTTCACGACGATTTCGCGCTCGCCGTAATGGCGCTCGTCGTTATTGTGCTTTACCCAGAAGTTGGCTCGGTATAAGTTGTTTGTACCCTCTACGGTCAGAGGTTCTATTAGCTCTATTTTTTCGATGGCTCCATTATGGAGGAATTCGGGATTCTGGTCGAACCACCGTTGGTATTCTTCCATAGAATAGTGGGGCCGAAGTGCCAAATTACGCGACACCCGATCCAAAGTTTCTGCGATAAAGCTCCTAAGCATACCCCAAATTTACTTAAGTATTTGGGGGTATGGCTTGGGCTTAGCTGTTATTTTGCTCTAACAACGTCAATTAATCGGATTGCTTGTCAAGTTCACTTGTGATAAAGTCGTAGGCTTCATCGACTGTGTCGCAGAATCTGAACAATTTAAGGTCTTCCTTGTTAATCATTCCTGTTTCGGCGAGGTACTCCCAGTTTACAACGTTCTTCCAGAAGGCCGAGTCAAAAACAACGACCGGCATTTTCTGGGCGTACTTGTTGGTTTGGATAAGCGTGAGCATCTCAAACATCTCATCGAGCGTGCCGAAGCCTCCGGGGAATACCACAAGGGCGCGGGCCTTTTTCAAAAACCAGAACTTGCGGATAAAGAAGTAGCGGAACTGCAGGTTCAGGGCGTCGTCCAGGTAGGGGTTGCAGTGCTGCTCAAACGGAAGCTTGATATTTAGACCAATGGAGGGCATGCCCACATCGGTGGCCCCGCGGTTGCCCGCTTCCATAATGCCCGGACCGCCACCCGTCATCATGGCGTAGCCACTGTGCTTCTTGTTGGCCCATTTGCCAAGACGCGCGCCAAGTTCTCGTGCCGCATTGTAGGATTCGGCTACTTTTTCGAGTCGGGCTAGGCGTGCCAGTTCCTTTTTGTCCTTGCAGGCTTTGCGGCGTTTTTTGATTTCGTCGGGAGGGAGTGTGCGGGCGGAACCAAAGAATACGATTGTATTGGAGATATCTTCCTGTTTAAAGACTAAAGCCGGTTCAAAGAATTCCGAAAGAATGCGAAGTGGGCGGCCTGCGTCGCTTTCCATAAATTCTTCGTTCAGGTAAGCCATTTTTCCAGGGGCGGGGTGAATCATCTTCTTAGCAGCCATAAAGGACCTCCAAAATAGTCAAATTTTGTTGTTTTTTAATAATCTACACTAATAACGCTAAAAAACACCAAAAAAAAAGAGCATATTAATCTTCCAATTTGGAAAAACTTTATATTTAAGTTATGCTCGTAAAAATCTGGACAAATAGCTTTATTATCACCGGCGAAATCGACACCCTTCGTGACGAACGCCTTACCGACTACATTCGCGAAAACAAGGACTTCATTGCGGTGACGCAGGTGAAGGTCAGTGACCGCGACGAAAAGGACTTGTTCCGTACCCACTTCCTCAATGTGAGTACGAGCCATATCGAAATTATCTTGCCGGCAGAGTAGTCTACCGTTTTTGCCTAGGTCAAGAGTTGGCCGCTTTGGCTGAACTAATATGAACTGATTTTTTTTGTCAAAAAAAAGCGCTCCCCGAAGGGAGCGTTTTTAAGTTCTGTTGGATTTATCTGTTAGATAAAGAACCAGCTGATGAACACGCCAGTCTTGAGGCCGAAGCTGAATCTGCTGTAATCGACTTCGATGCCGCCTTCACCCGGGCCGTCTTGGAATTCTGTCTGGGATTCGTAATTAAAGGCGAGACCGAGCTTGCCGGTCAGGTAGAGGTTGTTTACGAGCTTGGCGCGGAAACCGCCCCAGAAGCCGAAGTCAATCATGTTGTGGTCTTCTCCGACGTGGGTGAAGAGGAATTCGCCACCGAGAGAAATCGGGAGAAGTTCCTGAGCGACAAAGTAGTCAAAGCCGACACCAATCTGAATCTGGGTGTTGTCATCGCCCATATCTTGTTCCATGCCGTTTGCTTCTGCTGTAGTTTCGCCATTATGATAGAAACCGAAAATCAAGCTCAATTCCATATCCGGAGCGAGCTTGTAGGTCAGGTAGAACTTTTCGGAACCATCGTTATCCAAAGCGTCAATGAGGTTCAATTGGAAGCCGAGAGTGCCGTCGGCACCGTTAACGGCCGGACCGGATTTTTTCTTTTTCTTCTTTTTCTTCTTTTCGGTCTTTACCGGGGCCGCTTCTTCTTCCTCTTCTTCATCTTCTTCTACAGCCGGAGCCTTGGTCACTTCTTCTGTGGATTCTTCGTCTTCTTCGTATTCGTCTTCATCGTCGTAGGCATAACCGTAGCTGCATAAGGCGAGGGCCGTAATGGCTGCGAGGAACATTTTCTTCATGTCTTATTACTCCTTGGTAAAAGTTTGTGAGTTAATATAACTTATTTTTCACAAAATTCCGATTCGTAATTGCAAAATTACATAGAACCGCAAAAATTACCATTCAATGGCGATTTTTGCCACTAAAAAGCGTCTAGAAACTTCGTCGAGCTTGGCGGGGTCGATGGTTATCCCAAGGAGCCCGGCATAGATAACGAATGGGCTAGCGGTTGTTCCCTGGCTATTGCATTTCACCTTGATGAACATGGCGCCACCTTGAATATCTATGCCCAGAACATGCTCGTTTAAATTTATCTCTTGGCCACGGTGGTTCGTGACTACGGCGAGGCTCTTTGAGACAAATCGTTCCATTAAATCGGCTGGAATGCTCTCGGGTACGTATCGGTACACCATTGCGGTGGGGAAGTGCTTGCTGAGTTTTTCCTTCAGGGGCTCGATATCGACGATTTCCATGCCGCGCGGGAACGGTGCGGAAAGCTGCGCGATAAGTTTCGGCTTGTTCGCTGTACTCAGGTCAAGTTTTTGCAGCAGATCCACGCTAATTACTTCGCAGTAAGTTTCCATGCCGAGCGGTAAAGCGCCCATGTTCACGATGCGGGGTTTCGGGCTGAAGCCTTCGCTGAACTTCACGGGGATTCCTGCACACAGGAACGTGCGCTCAAAGAATCCGAGCATGTTGTGGTGCGGGAGGAACCTGCTGATTCCAGTCTTCTTGAAGGTAATCTTGTAACTGTAACTGACTTTTTGGCTCGGGCGGCGTTCGGCGACGAGTTTCTTGATTTCGTCGGGAGTGCGGCTCGGCGCCTTGTGTCGCACGGGGTCGGCGGCGAGGCGAATTTCTTCGCCGAATCCCGGAATGCCGCACTTTTGGCAGTCGCCCCACTTGCAGTTCGGGACGGGGAGGGAATTCGGGTCAAATGCTTTTTTCCATTCGCCGAGCAGGTATTGCTTGGTCGTGCCCGCATGGATGAAGTCCCACGGGAACACTTCGTTTTCTTCGCGGGTGCGATACACCCAGTTGATGTCGTAGCCGGTTTCGGACCACACTTGCTGCCACTTTTCAAAGTCAAAGCGGTAACTGTCGCTCTCGAAGATGATGCCTTTTTTGTAGGCGGCGTAGATGACGGGGGCGAGGCTCCGGTCGCCGCGGCTGTAAATTGCTTCGAGGAGGCTCGTTTCCCAGCCGGCCCAGTTGATTTTTACGTTTGGGTGGCGGAAGAATTTTTCGCGAACGAAGCGGATGTGGCCAAGCGCCGTTTCCTTGTCCATGAAGGGCGCCCACTGGAGGCCCGTGAAGGATTTTGGAATCAGGATTCCGATGGAGACGGCGATTTGGATGCCGCGGTTGTACTTGCGTCCGATTTTCACGAGATTCTGGATTAGGTTGCAAAAAGCTTCCATGTCCTCTTCGTTTTCGGTGGGGAAACCGATCATCGTGTAGAGCTTGATTTTGTTGAAGCCGTTTGCGAAGGCGTGCTCGGCGGCATCGTACATGTCCTGGTCGCTGATGGTCTTGTTGATCATCTTGCGGATGCGTTCGGAACCTGTTTCCGGGGCGAACGTGGCGCTGCGACCACCTTTTAATGCGGCGACTTTTTCGGCGAGGCTCTGTCCGAAACTGTTCACGCGGATGGAGGGGAGGCTCACGTCCACGTTGTCGTAGAACGGGTCGTCGATGATGGAATCGGTGAGGGCTTCCACGGGCTTGTAGTCGGCAGTGGAAAGGCTAAGGAGGCCGAGTTCGCGTTCGCCTGTCGCCTGGAGGCCCGCCTTCGCGATGTCCAGAACGTCGTCCGGGTCGAGCTCGCGGCAGGGGCGGTACCAGATGCCCGCCTGGCAAAAGCGGCAACCCTGGGCGCAACCGCGCATCACTTCGACGCTGAAACGGTTGTGTACGAGGGTCATGTTCGCAATCAGGTTCTTGACGGGGTAGTCCTTCGGGTCCATCACGGGGATGAACTGCCTGCGCACGCCGTTCGTTGTGGCGTAGGCGCCGGCGGCGGGGGCCGCCGGGACAATCGTGCCGAATTCGCTCTTTACGACTTCGCGCATGCTCGGTACGTAAACGCCATCGATTTTAGACAAATTTGCAAGTATTTCGGCACGCTTGAGGTGCGCCTTGCGCCCCTCGCCTACGCACTTCATGAATTCGAGAATCATCTTTTCGCCGTCGCCAATCATGAAGGCGTCGAAGAAGTCCGCCACAGGCTCCGGGTTCGCCATCGCAGGGCCGCCCGCGACGATAATCGGATCTTCTTCCTTGCGGTCCTTTTGCCAGGCCGGGATACGCGCAAGTTCCAGCACGTACGGGACGTTCGTGAAGTTCAGTTCCGTCTGGAGCGTAATGCCCACGACATCGAAATCCTTGACCGCCGTGTAACTAGCGTGCGTGTACAGGGGAATATCGTACTTCTCCATTTCGCGGGCCATGTCGTCCCACGGGGCAAAGGCCACTTCGCAAAGCATGTCCGGTTCGCGGTTCACCACATGGTAAAGAATGCGCATGCCGTTGTTGCTCATGCCGATTTCGTAGGTGTCCGGGAATACGAACGCCATGCGGGCGAGCATCTGGGCGTGGTCTTTTACAACACTGTTCGCTTCGCCGCCCATATAACGAGCAGGATTTTCAACAGCGGGGAGTGCAAGTGCGATTTTCTCAAGGATAGTCATGCTGGCAAATTTAGTAATTAGAGGAGAGAACGCTCGCAAGCTCGCTACAGACGAGAGACGAAAGATGTTTTTTACGGTTGAATATGGAACTACTTATGTTCTCTCGTCCTTTAAAGCATGCGTTTCATCGGTTCTGTGTTGACGTAGTAAATTAGAATTGTGTAAATTTACGGCATGAGTATTCTTTCGTATTTTGTTTGGCTTATCTTTTTTGCCAGTGGCGTTGCCGGAGCCTATTTTATCCCCGAAGCGACAATCCCTCTTGACGGAAAATTCGTATTTGTTGGTGCATGGGGCGCAGTTGTCGGCTTCATCTATTACATTGTGTGCAAGCGTAAGGCTCAGGAAGCCGAAGAAAATTACGTGGAATCCCTGAACGCTTCAAGGCAGGCTTCCCCGAAAACGGAATATATCCCGGTCGTGCCTATGGTGGGCGACGAAGTTGCCAAATCGCCGGTTTCCGTGCGCAACCCCTTCGAAAGCATATTGCCGCCGGGGGCGATCCCTGCCAAGGAAGCCCTTCAAAAGATGGATACATTGGCAAGGCCGGTGTTCCCGCTTGAATCCTGGAATGTATTTTGCAAGGATATTTTCAAGAATCGTCCATTTCCCGAGGTGGTGGAATCTTTAGAAAAGGTACTTCCGCTTTTGTTCCCGAAGGCGGCTGGCATTTTGTACATGTATGGCGATTCCCAGGCGGAACTTTGCAAAATTTTCTCGTTCGGCGATTATACCATCAGTGACGACGTGATTATGCCGGCGGAATGCGCTAGCTTTAACAAGGGTGATATCGTTATTACCGATTTTAGTTCGGGTAAGTTTAGCGGTGGATGCACTCATTTGCACCACCATCCGCAGGGTATTTCGTTCTGCGTTCCTATTGAGGGCCTCGAAGAACACTTTGGAATTTTGACCATCCAGGTCGATAAACTCCCCGATGGCGAGGATCTTGAATTCTGGAAGGCCAAGGTGAGCATAGTGGCTGCAACTTTCGGCCTGTATGTCGCTAACCAGAATTTGAATATCCGCTTTCAGCAGCACTGCATTCGCGATAACCTGACCGGCCTTTTTAACAAACGCTACATGGAAGAATCGCTCCGCAGAGAAATTGCTTCGGCGAACCGTCATGGAACGCCCATTGGCATTATCATGCTTCATCCTGATGCCGTGGAAAGCATTCAAAAGACTCGTGGCCGCCATGCCGTGGAACAGATGCTTTGGGAATTAGGGCAGCGTCTGCCGAACTATATTCGTACCGAAGATATTCCGTGCCTTTACGAGGGGGAATCGTTCTGCATAATTCTTCCTGGTGCCGATTTTAAGATTACAAGCGATCGCGCCGAGAAGATTCGTTACGAAATATCCCAGCTGCAGGTCAGTTATGGCGATATCGTTTTGTCTACAACCCTGAGTATGGGTGTCTCGGTCTTGCCGATCCATGCCGTGGATGTAGAAACTTTGATTTATGCTGCTCAGGCGTCTATGCAGCTTGCTATTGAAAATGGCGGTAATCGCGTAGTCAAGGCCGACGAGTTGCAGGATCAATAATTTTGAGGGAATGAAATAATGAATCAAAATAAAATAGAGCGCTTTGCCGCTCGTTATGTGAGCTTTGTTGAAAAGCATAAATGGAAGAGTTTTGCTCTTATCCTTGTTATTCTGGTTTTAAGTTTAATCCCGACGTTGACTAAACTTGAAATCCATACGGATTTGGCTGAATTGCTGCCAGAGGGCACGCCTAGTGTGCTCGCCCTTGAGGAATCCTACCAGCGCTTTGGTAGTACGGACCGCTTTATGATTGCCATCCAGGCGAAGGACCCGTACTTGGTAGCCCGTTTGCAAGACAGCATTCAGGAATACATCTACCAAAATTGGAAAGACGATATTATTAGCAAGCCGCAGGTCATGAACGATAATTCCCTGTTCGTTCGTAACGCCTTGCTTTATTTGCCTATTGAACATTTGGAACGCATTCGCGATAACCTCGAAGATATCCAGCTTGAAATTGGCCGTAAGAACGGACCGCTGGTCGTGGACCTTTTGGATGCTGCGGCTGATTCTACTGCGTCTGCTCCCAAAAAAGAACGCGTTTGGTTTGATGCCAATCTTCCTCAGGCTCTAGGCCTTCCGGATGAGGCTGCCGATGCCTTTGAATCGTTCTTCCAAAAGAAGGACCCTGTTGAAGCAGAAGCTGCAAGAAGGGAAGATCACAAGCGCAACCTGCCGAAGGACCTCAAGACGCGCTTGATTGGCGAAGACAAACACGATTCTACGCTCTTTAATGGTGTGGTTCAGTGCAAACTCACGCGTCCTTCGACCGATGTGGATTTTGTAAAACACATCATTGCTCGCTCCGATACACTTTTGGCTAAGTTCCGTGCCGTAGATTACGGTGAACCAGTCCTTATGACGGTGGAAGGGTCTTACGAAGGCCTTAATGAAGTGAACGACATCATGGGCGATAGTACTATTTCCATGATTATTGCAATTGTCCTCATCTTTGCTATTGTCGCTTTCTTCTTCCGTAGTGCAATCAAGGCTCCGTTGCTGATGATTGGCCAGGTGTTGCTCGCCTGTTCTTTAACAATGTGCTTTACCACGTTCTACTATGGAGCTTTAAATCCGTTTACCGTTCTCGTGGCAAGTATTATTTTGGGTATGGGCGTAGACTATTCCATCCACTTTTTGGGAACGTGCCAGCGTTGCTTTACCGCTTGTGGAAATCTGAAACTCGCTATGGAGCAATCTGTGGCTCGTTTGCTTCGTCCAATGGCTCTTGCGGCTCTTACTACAATTGCGGGCCTTCTCTCGTTACTCATTGCGAAGTTTGTGGGCTTCTATGAATTCGGCGTGATTTCGGCTGTGGGTATTTTCTTCAGTTTTGCGACGGCCATCCTTGCCATGCCGGTATTTATCTTTGTGGCTGGCGGCCTTCCGCCGCGTCCTCGCAATTCCTTCTTCCCCAGGAGTTGGGACGATGCTCGCGTGGGTAAATTCTTTAAGCATGCGGCTATTGCAGCAGGTGTATTCTCAGTAATTATGATTTGCTTTACGCCGTATCTTGAATTTGAATACAACTTCAAGAATTTGCGTAGACCTCATAAAGAAAATACGCAACAGGTTCGCAAGTCTATTGGTACGGCAAATGCACTCGCCTCTAAGCGTACAAGCTCTACGCCTGCCGCTGTGATGGCCACTCGAGCAGAACTTCTGGATTCGCTGTACGACACTTTGATGGTGCGCCTGCATGTGGAAAAAGATACTACGCTTCGCAGTTTCCTTACGCTCAAAACGTTCCTGCCTTCTCAAAAGGATCAGGCCGAACGTATGGACGTCATTGACGAAATTAAGGACTTGGCTGAAGCCCGCGTGTTTGATCGCGCTACGGGTGAAGACAGCGTAAATATCGCAACGCTTCGCGGCCTTGTTGAATCCGTTTCTCCGTTTACGCTGGATTCCCTCCCGGAATGGGCTGTGGACCTCTTGCGTGAAAAGGATGGAAGCGTAGGTAAGATTGGTTTTATCTACGGTGTGTATAACAGCTCTGATGCTCGCGAGGCGGGTGATTGGCAGGATCGCTACGGCCGTTGGGAATTCGGTGGCGAAAAGCTGAAAGTCTTTAGTAGCCAGTTTATTTTTGCAGACGTTGTTCGCGCCGTTAAATACGATTCCGTACGCATGGCGTTTGTCGTTGTGCTCGTCATTATCGCCATTTTGGCACTTTCGCTTCGCAAACTCAAGCTTGTGTTGATTTCGTCGCTTTGCCTTGTTTTGGGCTTGCTGTGGAGTGCCGGGCTTTTGGGCGTGTTGAACGTGACGATGGGACTTGGACACATTGGCATTTACAATGTGGTGGTCATTCCTGCGGTCCTTGGACTTGCTATTGACTCGACTATTCACTTGTTAGTGGGGTGGACACAAGACTCTACGCTTACGCAGCGCACGCTTGTCGATAATATTGGACGCCTGGTAATGGCCAGTTCCGTGACAACGGCGGCAGGTTTTGCGGGGGCTCTTGGTGTAGAACACAAGGGGCTTCATACGATTGGTGAACTCGCTTCCACATCTATTTTGGCGTTCCTTATCGTTTCGCTTATATTCTCTGTATTTTGCGCCGCACTTTTCTTAAAACGCAAATAGAATAATTGCAAAAATCCTTTAAAACGGAAAAATACCTCGGATGTGGCCGAGGTATTTTTTTGGGGGTTAGGAGGAGAACAAAGAGTTCTTGACCTTAAGATATCATTTTGGATTAAGGCTGGATAATTTTTTCAAAAGGGCGCCGTTGAAAGTGTTGTGAAGTTCTCAATGAATTCTACGGATATTGGAACTAAATTTCCCAAATTTTACAAAGCTCTGTGTAAATCGCTTTTTGTGATGTTTTGTGGCAAATTTGCATCAAGATGAAATTTTTTTGAAACGAGTTTTTCTAGATTTACTCCATATGAATAAGTTTGTTGCTCCCATTGTCTTGTTTATTTTGGCTGCAGGGGTTGTTGCGTATTTGCTTTTGGATTTTTCAGGGGCAAAATCGTCCTTTGATGTAGATGCCTATTTGCAAGCTCGCTCTAAAATTGATTCCTTGGAAATTGTTCTTTGGGAATCAGCCGATAAACCCGATGTGCAGCTTGCCGTTCGCACGGAATTGGAAACTTCCTGGGAAACGTTGAATGCTTTGCGTGCTCCGACAAATGGTGTTGAAGGCTCGGACGGCGATTCCGAATCCGGCATTTCGGGTGATACCGTTGGCTGGATTATCGGTGGCGTTATAGCTGTTATTCTTTGCGTGATTTTGTTACTTGCTTTGAGCCATCACAAGAAGGTGGTGACCATGCGAATGGAAGCCCTCAAGGCGGAACAGCGCTTTAAGGAACCCAAGAACGGCTTCGAGAACGACCCGACGCTTGTGGCGCCTCGTCCTCGTCCGCAAAAGCATTCCATTATCGATGATGTCGTTGGCGAATCTGCTCCGAGCGATGAAGCCTCTCTTGTTCAGCAGAAGGTTGTTTTTGAAGACGAAAATGGTGTTCCCGAAAATAAGATTCTTTCGGAAGACCTCAATGCGAAGCCCACGCTCCGCCCGACAGCCAAGGAGCGTATTACTTCGGCGATGCAGTCTCTCTCCGATGTGTTGCGCGCACCTCATGGTGTAACGCGCGATCGCACTATGAAGATTCGCGCCCAGAGCCATAATGCAACAAGTAATCCTGGAGCCGCCCCGCAAAGTGTATCTCCGCTCAAAACCAATCGTTTTGACCGTGAGTTTACCGAAAAGACCAAGATTTTGCAAATGTCTCGCCGTGGGTTCCCGGCTTCTGCTATTGCGACGAATCTCAAGATTCCGCAAGATCAGGTCGAGGCCATTATCCGCGAAGCCCAGGAATCGGGCAATTAGGGAATTCTATGCGCTACCGCTTCCGCTGCGAGTATTTGGGCAGTGCCTTTTATGGCTGGCAGGCTCAGAACGAAGCGGGCAAAACCAAGTTCATTACGGTGCAGTCTGCGCTTGAGGAGGCGTTCTCTATTGCGCTTCGCACGCCCATCCGCTTGACAGGTTCAGGCCGTACCGATACTGGGGTCCACGCCCGCGGACAGTGTGTGCACTTTGACTACGATGGCGAGTTGGACCCGATAAAGACAGTCCATTCTATTAACGGTCTTACCAAACGCCTTATTCGCATTCGCGATTTGCAACCTTGCGCCGATGATTTCAACGCTCGTTACGATGCGGTGCTGCGCTATTATCAGTATACCATTTTTACGCGTCCGGTAGCGCTTATGCGTGACTTTGGCTGGGAATGCGGTTCCCTGCACATGGACCTTGACGCCATGGAGCGTGAAGCGGCTTCATTCTTGGGCGAACACGATTTTATTGATTTCTGCATCCCGCGTAACGACGGAAAGTCTACGCTTTGTACTTTGTACGAATTCCGTCTGGAACGCGTGAATGAGTGGACTTGCATATTCCACATTAAGGGAAACCGCTTTTTGCACCGCCAGGTGCGTGCAATGGTCGGTACTTTGTTCGATATTGGGCGAGGTCGTTACCCCGAGGGAACGGTGAAACAAATTTTTGCCAAAAACTTTAAAGGCGAACGCACATGGGCGCCGCCTCAGGGTCTTGTTCTACATGATGTAGAATATAAAGATTATTAGTTCAAAAATCCTCGTTACTTGAGGAGCTCGAGCATTTCCTTGACAGCGCGGTCCATGCCAACGAATACGGCGCGGCTCACAATGCTGTGGCCTACGTTCAATTCTTCGATGCCTTCGATGGCTGCAATCGCTGCAATGTTGCGGTAGTTGAGACCGTGACCGGCGAATACGCGGAGACCGTACTTACGGGCGAGAACGGTCATGTCTTCGATGGCCGAGATTTCGCGGTCCACTTCTTGCATGCTGCCGAGGTCGCAGGCGCTGGCGTACTTCCCGGTGTTGAATTCCACAAAATCGGCGCCGATTTTCTTGGCAGCTTTCACTTGTTCGGTTTCGGGTTCTATGAACACGCTCACGGCAATGTCATTGCTCTTGAGGGTCATCACGAACTTCGCAAGTTCGTCAATCTTCGCAGCCACGTTCAAGCCGCCTTCGGTAGTAATTTCCTGGCGATTCTCCGGCACGAGTGTAAGTACGTCGGGCTGCACGTTAATGGCAAACTGGAGCATCTCTGCCGTCGGGGCAATCTTTAGGTTGAGCTTTGATGTGACTGTACCGCGCAACAAACGAATGTCGCGATCCTGTATGTGACGCTTGTCTTCGCGCAAGTGGGCGGTAATGCCGTGGCAACCGGCAAGTTCGGCAATAAGGGCGGCCGTGACCGGGTCCGGTTCCCTGATTTTACGGGCTTCGCGGATGGTAGCGATGTGATCGACATTGACTCCTAGTTTTACGGTCATTACGGTCTCCTTGTTAATACTTCATAAAGGTAGATAAATTTACGATTGTGGTGCCTTGTCTTGCCGCTTTCTCTTTCATTGTCTTGACTTTTGCGATACTTTCGGTGTTGAGGGGCAAAATCATGGCGGCCATCCCGCTTTTGGAGGCTGCACGGAGGGTGCGGGTCACGTAATCGTCAAGGGCACTGTTAGATGGATTGTAGGGCGAAAGAATCTTGCATTTGATTCCAAAGTCTTCGCAGGTTTCATCAACCTTGGATTTTTGGTTCATCGAAAGGTCCACGAACCACAGTCCCTGTTCCTTGATTGGTTCAAAGGTGGCTTGCAAAAGTTGCCTGTGTTCAACGGCCTGGTCCGCAAATCGTGTTGCGATGCCTTTGGCGTCTGGTAATATCGATTTGGCTTCGTTAATAATGTTCTCGATTTGCTGTTCCGTGTGGTGGATTCGAATGGGACGCAGTTTGTTGTGGCGTGAGTCTAGGCTCTGGGATTCCATCAAAAGCCATAAGACGATTTCCTTGTTCTTTACGCGTTTGAGGTCGGGGAAAAATCCGTCTCCCATGCCAAATGGGGTTACCATCAGGTCGTACGGAAAGTCCAGTTGGTTCAAGGCGACAATGAATTCCGGTGTCATTCGCGTCACCTGGAATGCAATGGAAAGGTACGAAGCGTTGTCGCGGAAAACGTTCTCGGACACCTGGAGCGTAATGTGCAGCGAATCCCCGGTGGGGCTAATGGCGTCGAGCAGAGCTGCTTGCGTAGAGGGGTCGTCATGCAACTCCTCCATGTACAAAACATGTCCGCCGTTCGCCTTTAAAAAGCGTTGCGCTTGCAATAGATAATAAATAATGGTGCGGCCTTTGCCAAGAGTCCAAATGTCTCTTTTTTTGCGTTTGGAGTAGCTGGCCTGGATTACTTCCAATTGGCCCTTGAATTGGTCTATAAACGGAATCGTATCGCGGACGGTTAAGGAGTCTGCAGTCACGTCTGTATTTGCGTGGCTTGTAGGTAGAATCTTTGCGCCGAATTCGGTTTGCGGCAAAAAATAGGCAACTGCCGCAAGTACAGCCAAAACAATAAATATGGCGAGAATGTGTTTCACTTTATTCATCTGTAACCAAATATAACTACATTAGGGCGTATGCCTATCTTACTTGCACTTGTCGGAGCCACTGGAATTGGAAAGTCGAGGCTTTCGCTCGAAATCGCTGAACGACATAACGCCCAAATCATTGGCGTAGATTCTCGTCAGGTGTATAGGGGCTTTGCCATCGGGACTGCGCAGCCGTCTCCTCAAGACCTTGCAAAAGTGCCCCATCATATGGTGAATTTTTTGGACCCAGCCCAGGTTTACTCTGCTGGGAATTTCTGCGCCGATGTAAAGAATATTCTTAAATCAAATCCTGACCAGAACTACCTGCTGGTTGGGGGGACGGGGCTGTATTTACAGTCCTTGATGCTTGGACTACCGCAAATTCCAAAAATTGATTCTTTGATTCGCGAGTCACTGGAAGCGGAAGTCGCTAAATCTGGAACTGATAGTTTGTTCAAAATGGCGAAACAGGCTGATCCCGAAGCCGTACAAAATGTGGAACCAAATAATGTCCAGCGTATTGTGCGTATTCTTGAAGTTTGGCAGGGTACGGGGCGTAAGCTGTCGGAATGGCAAAAGGAACGCGTGGGAGGCATAGGGACGCTTCCTGTGTATTGGCTCAATCGAAACCGTGAAAATCTCTACGCTCGTATAGATGCCCGTGTGGATCAAATGATGGCCGATGGTTGGATGGACGAAGTTCGCAGCCTCGCACAAACGGTGCCGGAAAGTGCTCCTGCCTGGCAGAGCCTTGGGTATCGCGAATTGCTCCATGCGCAGAGTGTGCACGAAATCGAGAATGTCCTAGATTTGGTCAAACGAAAAACACGTAATTACGCAAAACGTCAGTTGACGTGGTTCCGTAGGCAGGTGAACGCCACGGAAGTGAATTTAGATGACCTCCAAAAAGATATTATAGACAAATTAATATAATTAGTTTGTTTGTAAAATGTGAAGGAGGGGAGATTGGAATGTTTTATTCCTAGTTAATAGACGCTTTTTTTGCCTGTTTCTTAAGAAAATGCCTCTTGTAATTCGTTGCTGTTCAATAAAATAGGAAGGCCCGCTGAAAAATGGTGTGAATAGAATGTTTATAGTGTGGGGAGGATGTTGGGTATGTCTAGTTTCTATGCGGTTTTTAACAAAAAAAAGAAAAAAAATGAATTTTTTTTATCAAACACCCTTGCAAATATTTGTGTAAATTCTATAATTGTCGCCGTTCCCGAAAGGGACGGGGCAATCCACCGAGGTTGCCAAGCAGTTTGAAGGAATCGGAGATGTGCTTAGTGACGGACCAAGATAGATTCTTGGAGTCATACGAACGGATAACAGGACAGACTATTAAAAAATCAATGAAGAGTTTGATCCTGGCTCAGAACGAACGCTGGTGGCGTGT
>JAKSIM010000049.1 GCA_024398845.1 Fibrobacter sp.
AGCCGCAGTTCGAAGGCCAGACCAAGCGCAAGCTCGGCAACTCCGAAATTGCAAGTTATGTAAATAGCGCCTTTGGTGCAAAGCTCGAAGAATTCTTCCAGGAGAATCCGAACGCCATTCGCGTGATTATTGATAAGGTGTACAACGCCGCCGTGGCCCGCGAAGCCGCTCACCGCGCCCGTACGCTTGCCCGCCGCAAGAACGTTTTGGAAAGCGGTGGACTTCCGGGCAAGCTCGCTGACTGCAGTAGCCGCGATCCCAAGCAGTGCGAAATGTTCATCGTGGAAGGTGACTCTGCAGGTGGTTCTGCAAAGATGGGCCGCAACCGCGAGTTCCAGGCCATTTTGCCGCTCCGCGGTAAGATTTTGAATGTGGAAAAGGCAAGTCTCCATCGCGTGCTTGATACCGAAGAAATCCAGAACTTGGTGAACGCCATTGGTACAGGCATTGGCACGGAGTTCAAAATCGAAAAGCTCCGCTACGAGCGCATCATCATTATGACCGATGCTGATGTGGATGGATCTCATATTCAGACTTTGCTTTTGACGTTCTTCTTCCGCTATATGCGCCCGCTTATTGACGCAGGCCATATCTTCCTCGCCATGCCTCCTCTGTACAAGCTGAAGGTTGGGCAGAAGGAACGTTACTTGTTCGATGAAGATGAAAAGGACAAGGTGATGACGGAAATCGAAGACAAGAAGAATGTTGCGATTACCCGATTCAAAGGTCTGGGCGAAATGTCTCCGGAACAGCTGAACGAAACAACCATGGACCCCAAGAGCCGCTTCCTCAAGCAGTGCTATGTGGAAGATGCTGTGCTTGCCGACCAGATCTTTAGCATGCTCATGGGCGAAGACGTGGAACCGCGCCGCAAGTTCATTGAAACGAATGCATATAAAGTTCTAGGCGATTTGGATATTTAATCATGAATCCGACAAAAGCCGATTTCCAGGTGGTGTTAGGGCAAGCTCGCGAGCTCGTTCGCGATCAGTTGTTGCTGACCGAAAAGGTCATTATGCAGGTGGCTGAAACTGCCCCTGCAGGTATTAGTGGTCGCCTGGTTTCGTTGTTTGGCCGCAAGGGCAAACGTATTCGTTCGACGCTGCTTTGCTTGATTGCGAATTGTGGAGTAAAGGCGCCGGATATGGAGCGCGTGGCGCACGCCTGCGCCAGCGTGGAACTTTTGCACTTGGCGAGTCTTGTGCACGATGACATTATCGATGGCACGGACGTGCGTCGTGGCCAGATTACGGCCCACAAGGAGTGGGGTACGCAGGTTGCTGTGCTTATTGGCGACTATGTGCTTTCGCAGGCCATGCGCTGCGTAATCAACGAAGAAGAACGTAATGTGCCTGTAATTATCTCCGATGCCGCCGACAAGCTCATCGTAGGTGAAATCATGGAACTGGATCATACCGGCGAAATGAAACTTTCCAGGGCCGTGTACAACGAGATTATTGACGGGAAGACCGCCGCCCTCATTGAAGCGGCGGCACGCCTTGGCGGCATCATGGCGGGCTTCGACAAGCCTCTTGTAGATGAGTGCGCCAAGATGGGGGCCCACTTCGGGCTCGCCTTCCAGATTATTGACGACCTGCTCGATTACGGCTTTGGCTCCAAGAATCTGGATAAGGCCAAATTCACGGATCTTTCGAACGGTCTTATTACGCTCCCGCTCTTGTATTACTTTGAAGACTGCGATGCGGCGGAACACGCCGAAATGGAAGCTTTGGTAAAACGTGCGTCCGAAGAAGGTGTGCCCGAAAAGATTCTTGAGTGTTTGAACGCCAAGAAAAGTTTTGAAAAGGCGAAGGCCGAGGCTCAAAATCATTTGGAGCTGGCTCTCCAAATTGCGGACAAATTCCCGAAGAATAATTTCACGGAAGAAATTGTCGCCATGTTTGCGAGCATGAGCGACAGAGGGAACTAGCTTAGGATTACGTCCGTATATGAAAAACCGCCGGTCAGTTCAGTTTGCCGGCGGTTCCTTTTTTTAGGTGCTATTTTATGCTAATTTTTATTGTCTGATTTCCAACATAGATAATGTATACCCCTTTAGAGGGTAGTTGAATTGTCTTTTCGGAAGTGTTGGCCGTGCTTTTAAAAATAGTTTGCCCCTTGGCGTTGAATACCCTAATTTTAGAACCTATACTCATATTGGAGATGGTTAAGTTTTGATCCCTTGTGCTAAACCTAGCTTTGGGGGGCTCTGTGGAGGTTTCTTTATTGATGATGGGCGTGTTAGGGGCGAATTGTTTTCTGAGTGGGGATTTTGCAGACAAGTTTATAAAGTAACGATTCTTGGTGAATGCATTTCCTTGTGACTGGGATGTATAAAAATAAATTTTTGAAGTGTTTTTATCGACGAGGAGGCAGTCCGATTTTCCGTCTCCGTCGTAATCACCTACAAGGAACTGGTTGTTGTCTCCAATGATAGCTTTAAGCGGCTTGAAATAATTGAGATAAAAGCTATTGTTGGTTTCAGAATTGAAATAGGATTTTTCATTATAAATAACAGAAGCCGGCAACCTGAAATCAGACGTAGAAAACCTTGCTCTGTCGGCTATTCCATCGCCATTAAAATCGCCTACTATTGGAATGGATGTTGAATTCCATTGTTCTTGTTTCTCAAATTGCCAGTTCCATATGGTTGAAAAATCCCCTTCGATGTAGTCAATCAACGCTTTATCGTATGTCGAACGACTAGTAAGTGTGTACCAAAGTCCAACGTGTTCATTCACAATTGTTCGATCAGTCTTTCCATCTCCATCATAATCACCTTCAAGTATAACATGACCGGGGGCCATGCCTGACCACTGCCATCCATAAGTAATCGGAGGTATGCCTTTATTTCCCGTTTTTCCGGAAATGATATACCAACGACATGAATTTTCAATAGAGTATTTGGAGCAGTCGACAACGCCAAGGTCGCTAAAACCGTCTCCATCGTAATCGCCCGAAAGGACATGTGTCATTTCGTCGATTTCGGGATGCGTCCAATCCCAAATGTTCTCTCCATTGGCTGTAATAAGGGAATGGTATGGTCCATTTTTGCTAGAGTAAATATACCATTTCATGCTAGATTTACTAACGATGGCTCGGTCGGTTTTGTGGTCTCCATCAAAATCACCTAGAACGATTGTGTGATTGTGATACATGCCTGGCCACTGCCATCCCCATGGGATGTCTGGTACGCCTTTGTCGCCGTCCTTGCTTGACAGAATGTACCATTTGCTGGTATTTCTGTCAACGGCGCCAATATCGGTTATTCCATCTCCGTCAAAATCACCTGAAATAAATTCCATATTGGTGGAGGTTTCGGGAAATTGATAATAATTAAATGATTTTCCGTCTATTTTGGTCGTCCCGCTTTCGCTTATAGAAACGGTGGAGGAATCGTAATCGCCGTCAACGAATTGGTAGGTGGATAGTTTGTCTAAAACGCCTTGATTCGTATCTAGCCAATCCCTATAAAGTTTCATTTCTTCTGGTGTTAAATTATAACCTGCAATAGGTGCTGCGAATGTTACTAGGCTGCGGCCTTCTTCCATCCAGCCGACGGAATCACCTGACATGCCGATGTTGTTTGCAAAAGCATAGGGACCGATAGAGTCTATAGTTTCCCATTTATCGCCATCGTCTGAAACATATTTTTTTAGTTTTATTGAATCATTGACGTCGTTATACATAAAATGTTTGTCTGTCTTCCACATTTCAAATTTTTGGCTATTTTCATTCCATTTTACGTCGCCAAAATCATTTATGGTAAAACGAGTTTCCCCGTCAAGGTTGATTTCTGTTCTTTCTAGATCTTGTAAGCCGTCATAAGGGCTCGTTGATATGATATGGGAATATTTCCATACTTTATCGTTGTTTGGGTCAGCGGGCGCCTCTGTTACATCTGTGAACCAAAAATGGAATTTTCCATCTTTTTTCACCACTGAAACTTGTCCTACACCGTAAGCAACATTTTTTTCGAGGGGTGATTTCGTTGCTAAGACAGGTTGTAGTTTGTCGCCCGGCTCATCAACCCACTGATCATTTCCAATGTAATATTCGTAAGGTCCCGTGATGTCTTGGGATCTCGCTACATAAGTAACTGTGTGTAGGCTTTCGGTGTAATCTGCGTAGTACAAGTACCAATAATCTCCATCGCGAATAATCGCAGGATCGCAAGTGCAGTTTTCTGCGTTCGTTTTGGATGGTGTTAATATGACTTTGGCCGTAGACCATGTTGAACCATCTGTCGAGGTTCTCATGCGAATGTAATCCCAGGTCTTTTTAAGTTCTATAGTGTGTGGGTCGGAACCTTGTCCGATAGAACAATAGAAACGATAGTACATTCCGTTGTAATGTACTGTTGCTGTAGAGTGCTCGTATCCCCCATTTTCTGCGGGTGTACTTACTTTTGTCACTGGACTAGTCGTTATCGCTAGAGCCAAAGACGACCCTAATAAAATAGATAATAGTGTCTTATTCATCCCCCCCCCTTTGCGCGTTAGATACGCTTTTTGATTTTGCGTAAATATAAATGCAAGTATTGCTGATTTTGCTTTTACTTGTATTTATTTCATCTCACGTTTTAGAGAGCCTTCTAATATAGCATAAAATATATGCGGTTTCAAGAGCATAAGCAAAATGCTGCTTAATTTTTTTGCGGGAAAAAGATAAAAACGCAGAAAAGTGGAACTATTTCTTCCGCATCCACATGTTCATGAACACAAACACGGAAATAATGCAGACAAGAAGAATTCCCCAGAAGGCGAGCGGAGAACCATCGCCCATTCCGAACGGGAGTTTCACGTTCATTCCGAATAAACTTGCGAAGAACGTCGGGAGCGAAATGGAAATCGTCACGATGGTGAGGTTCTTCATTAGCGTGTTCACGTTGTTGTTGATGACGCTTGCTCGCGCATCCATCATGGACGTAAGAATGTTGGCGTAGATGTTTGCCTGTTGCAAGCTCTGACCGTTCTCAATTTGGAGGTCTTCGAGCAGTTCTCGTTCGGCCTCGGTCCAGTTGAGACTTCTGCCCATCTGGAGTTTTTTCAAAAGGGTGTCGTTGCTGTTAAGTGCGCTCACGTAGTAAATCAAGCCCTTGTTCAAGCTGAACATGCTGAGCAGGTACTTGTTTTCCATAGAAGTGTTGAGGCGCTGTTCCAAATCATCATTAATGCGATTGATGATTTTCAAATGTTCATTGAAGTGCGTGATGGCGTAGCTTAAAACTTTAAGGACGAATGTATTGAGACTGTCGATTTTTGAGAATCGTTTTTCGTCTTGAACTGGGATTTCGGAGTCAGTCAAAAGGAGAACCCAGTCTTTAAAGATGAATATACCGAAAGATTCAACGCGAAACTGGAAATTGACTTCGGCGGAGTAATTTTTGGGCTTTTTAAACACGATGGTCGTGAAATCATCGTCGTACTCGATACGCGAAAGTTCGTCAGAGTCGAATGCTGAGGCTATGGTATGTTCTGTGATTTCGTATTCTTTGACAAGAATGCTACGCTGTTCTTGGCTCAGGGAACCCATTATAACGATGTCCGCAGCTTCCTCGTTCGGAGCTACTGCGAGACGACCGGATTCGATTTTGTAATACTTGAGCATACGAGCCCCCTTTGATCGAACTTGACGCAAAGATAGTAATAATCTTTGAAAAATGGGAAAATTTATGACTTGGAAAGCAAAATAAAACTAGAAGCGGGGAGGAGGCCCCGCTCGAAGTTACGAAGGCCGCCGGGCCTACCTCCCCTGCACCCCTCCTCCATCCTGGCCACGTGCAAGCAGGTGGCGAACCTTACTTGCGGGTGGGTTCTGACTTGATGCGGTTTTAAATGAGCGAGGGGTATGGCGTGCGAATTGCAAAAAGGAACTTTATTTGCGTAATGAAAATCTTCTAGAAGCGGGGAGGAGGCTCCGCTCGCTGCTATCAACAGATAAAAAAAGAGCCTGGGAAAACCCAGGCTCTTGGAAAGTTCTTAGCGTTTAAAAGATTACACACCCTTCTTGAACTTCTTGCTCCACCAGAAGACGATCGGAGAGCAGACGCACACAGAAGAGTAGGTACCGATGAGGATACCGAAGCACTGCACGAGACCGAAGTCACGAATGGAGGAACCACCCTTCACAGAGAGGATGATACAGACGAACAACGTAGTGAGGGAGGTAATCACCGTACGGCTGAAGCACTGGTTCAAGGAGCTGTTGATTGTCTTGCCGAAATCAGCAGAACCGAACAGAGCTGTGTTTTCACGGATACGGTCGAAGTTAACGATGGTATCGTTAACAGAGTAACCAATCATCGTAAGAAGCGAAGCAATCAGGGCACCGTCGAAGGAAAGGCCGAAGGCACTGATGAAGCCGAGCGTGATGATAGTATCGTGAATAAGGCCAAGCACTGCGGAAACACCGAAGCCAAGACCGAGCTTGCCGAATCGGAACCACACGTAGAGTGCAATACCGAGCCATGCGAGAATCACAGACAAAATAGCGTTCAAGCGAAGTTCTGCACCGATGGTCGGACCCACAGAGTCCTTAGCCACGATTTCGCACTTCTGGTTGGCGGCTTCGAAAGCCTTGGCCATGGAAGCTTCAAAGGCAGCGGCGTTATCGGAAGACTTCACGCTGATCTGGTAGGAGTTAGCGGAAGTACCGCCCAAGGTACGGACCTTGGCACCGTCGATGTTGGCGCTGGAAAGAGCACTGCTCAAGTCGCGTTCATGCTTGGCATCGTCCTGGTACTGCACGGTATAGACCTGGCCACCAGTGAAGTCAATGCTGAAGTCGAAGCCCTTAATAGCGACGCAAGCGATACTTGCAACAATAAGGATCATGGAAATCCAACCGAACTTGCGACGGTTCGGGATAATCTGGAGGTTGGCGTTGTTGAGCCAGCTCCAGCCCTTACCGATGCTGAGGGTCGTAGTATCACGCTTGGCAAGCTTCCAATCGAGAACGGCGCGAGTAACAGTAATAGCGCAGAAGAGAGAAGTGAGAATACCGATCGTAAGAGTAAGACCGAAACCCTTCACGGAACCCGTACCAATCTTGTAAAGGATAAGACCGGTAAGCACAGTCGTCAAGTTGGAGTCCAAGATGGCGCTGAAGGCACGTTCATAACCCTTGGCCACAGCGGCGCGGGCAGTAAGGCCGTTCTTCAATTCTTCACGGATACGTTCATAGATAATCACGTTGGCGTCGAGAGACATACCGACCACGAGGATGAAACCAGCGATACCCGGCAAGGTCAAGGTGGCGTTGAACACGGACATCACGGCGGCGGTCACCAAGGTGTTGATGAACATACCGATGCTTGCGATGAAACCACCGAGGCGGTAGTAAGCGACCATGAAGACCAAGCAGATGAGAAGACCGATGGCGCCGGAACCGAAGCCCTGTACGATGTTTTCTTCACCGAGGGTTGCACCGACGTTACGGCTTTCAATGATGTTCATCGGAGCCTTGAGGGCACCGGCGCGGAGCACGACGGCGAGGCGGTTTGCTTCGGCCATGTCGTCAAGGCCGGTAATCTGGGCTTCGCCGTTCGGGATACGGTCGCGAATAACCGGGGCGCTAATGACCTGATTGTCGAGAACGATGGCCATTTGCTTGCCGATGTTTGCGGCTGTTACTGCAGAGAACTTTTTAGGACCGATACCACCGAACTTGAGGCTCACGGCCACTTCGCCGGCGTTGGTACCATCGCTAACACGGTACGGGCGTGCGTCGGTAATGTCATCGCCACCCATTTCGGCACGGCGCTTGAGGAGGTAAAGACGCTTGGCCTTGATGTTCTTGTCGCGCTGGATCTTTTCGAGACCGCTACCGAAGGCGAACATCACGTCACGCGGGATGAGCTTTTGGACACCTTCGAGTTCGAGGAGCTTCTTGACTTTTTCAACATTGTCTTCGTTGATGAAACCGCCGTTGCCAAAGCTCATGTAGTAAGCGCTGAGGGCGGTCCCGACCTCGGATGCCGGTGCGGCGTCTTCGGCCTTAACTTCCTTAGCGGAGTCGGCGGCCTTGGCCACTTCTGCAGCCGGAGCCTTGCCACCGAGAAGTTCTTCATCGGAGAGGGCCGGAGCGGCACTATCCTTGGCGGCCACGGCGCTGTCCTTGGCGGTAGAGTCCGTTTTGACGGAATCAACACCGGCGACGTCCGTAGTCTGGCGAGTCAGGTACTGGTCAATGAGGTTGACCACGGTAGTGAACTTTTCGGATTCAGCCAAAATCTTGAATTCGAGCTTTGCGGTGGAACCCACAAGAGCCTTTGCGGTAGAGTCGTCTACGCCGGCCAGTTCAACCACGATGCGGTTGTTGCCGCTCGGGGAAATCTGCGGTTCAGAAAGACCGTATTGGTCCACACGGTTACGGACGATTTCCAGGGACTGTTCCTGGATGTCCTTGATGTCGTCCTTGGGGCCGAGGCCGGACTTGTCAATTTCGAGAGTGATGCTCGTACCACCGGCAAGGTCCAAACCGAAGTTGATGGACTTGGAGGCCAGCTTCGGATTTTCCTTGAGGAAGGTCTGCTTTGCTTCACCCTTTTTAGTGTGAACCTGGATAGAGGGCCATACAGTGTAGGCCGAGAGTGCAATGACGAGGAGAATAATGAATTCTCGCATGCCGAATTTATGTTTATTCATTTGTAATCCCTTAAAAGGCATTAGACGCTAAGTAAAGCGCATTTTGATAAATACACTTGCGGGCGCAAATCTAGAAAAAAACTAGGCTTTTGTAATGGCGTAACCCGTTTGCTGGTCTACATTTCCGTCGAAAATATGAAGCTCGAGTGTATGGTTACGGAATTTGCGTGAAATGACCAATTCATCGTTGCTGAAGACTATGTCCAAAGAGCCTTGACGAAGTGCCGGTTCGCTTGCACGGAGGGCCGTGAGGTATTTTAAATGGGCAAAAACGGGGTGCTTCTTGCCCTCTTTGAGTTTATCCCAGGGGAAGGCGCGTCTGTTGTCTGGATCCTTGCCGCCTTCCATGAAGATTTCGTCGCCGTAGTATAGGCTGATTGCGCCTGGGAGGAAGAATAGTAGGGTGAGGGCAAGCTGGACTCGCTCAATGCTGCTGTTTGGGAGGCTCGCGAGTCGGGTGACGTCGTGGCTTCCTAGGAGGTTCATCGGGGTGCCGAATCTATCGCGAGGGAAGGCATCGGCAAGTCGTGTTGCGAATTCCTTAAAGGTGATGGGATTTTCGTCAAACAGGTAGGCCGTTACCGCCTTGCGGAACGGATAATTCATGACGCCATCGAATTGGTCGCCTTGCAGCCATCGGCTGGGCTCGTCCCAAATTTCACCGACGATATAAGCATCTTTGTTGATTTTTTTGATGCGACGGCGAAATTCCTGCCAAAAACTATCGTCGTTGATTTCGTTTGGCACGTCAAGGCGCCAGCCATCAATGCCTCGTTTGGCCCAGTATTCGCCCACGCTAAAGAGAAATTCGCGAACATCCGGATTATTGGTGTTGAATTTTGGAAGCGCCGGGTAGTTCCACCAGCATTCGTAATTGGGCTTGCCCGAGTAAGCGTGAATGGGCCAGCTGTGTACGTGGAACCAGTCGACGTAGGGTGAATTCGCGCCGAGTTCCATGAGGCTGTTAAACTGAAAAAATCCGCGGGAGCAGTGGTTGAAAACGCCATCCAAAATAATGCGAAGGCCAAGGGCGTGCGCCTTTTGAACGAGATTGTCGAAATCTTTGAGCGTGCCGAGTACAGGATCGATTTCAAAGTAATCGACGGTATGGTAGCGGTGGTTTGAATTGCTCTTGAAAATCGGACAAAGGTATAGGGCGTTAACGCCAATACTTTTAATATATTTTAATTTATCTGTAATTCCGGCAAGGTTCCCGCCAAACATGTTTTCGCGGGTGGGGCGGGTGCCCCATGGTACAAACTTGCCAATGGCCTTGTGCCTTTCGCTTTTGCAAAATCGGTCGGGGAAAATCTGGTAAAAAACAGCATCCTTGACCCAGCTTGGGCTTTGTGGCTTGTTGTTCATTATATCTTCCACATGGGGCGTCTTTTGCGGACGTCCACCAACTTGCGAATTTCAAAGCTCAGGCTCTTGTTGCTGAGGAGTTCCTCGACGGAGCAGGGTAGGCGGTAAGTCCAGTTTGCTCCACCGACGGTTCCCGGAATGTTGACGCGTTCCTTTTCGGGCTCAATTGTCGATAAGGTGGACGACAACGCCAAAAAGTCTTGTACCGGAGGAATGCAGAAAAGGCTGTTGGTGCTGAACACGTGGGTCAAAATATTGCGCACGGTTGGCGGCGTGAGTTCGTCGGGAGCTTGGCCCTGCATGTGGGCATGGCTCCAGTACAAATTCTTGTCAAAGTCCTTTTCTTTCCACAGGCCGCGGAGCGTCGATGTGTCATGACAGCTGGTGGTGCAAACCGAGAGTCTCGGGTATTCAGTCATATCGTAATACGGGGAATACGGAGCGTCCCAGTTGCGGGCCCAGCGTTCAATGCGGAGCGACAAGATGTTGAGATTCTTGAGCACCTTGGGGACGCAATGCGGTACGGCGCCCAAGTCTTCGGCGCAGACCAGCATATCGGTTTCCTTGGCGAGAACGGACAGAAGTTTTGTTGCATTCTGTTCCCAGAGAGATTCTTGTGCTTTTTCGTTATCGCCAATAAGCTCTCGCAACTTTTGCTGTTCGTTTTCGGGTAGCGTGTAAAGCACCGGCTGGTTGTACCAATACCAATAGGGGTAGAAGGTGTTTTCGTCCCCCGTAGGGATAAATACGCGGTTCCAGTAAACGCGAAGGAGGGCGTCCTTGATGGCCTGCGGGGCGTTGCAACTGGTAATTTGCTTTTCGGAATAGAATTCCTGTTTAAGCACAAAACGGTGCGGCGCGTTTGGCAAGCCTTCAAAGTACGTTTCGATAATCGAGTTGGTTTCGTCGCCAAAGAAATCGTAGAGCTGGTTTGCCGAGTAGTTCGGACGGCGCAGGTATTCTAGCGTTTCGCGGCAGAAACCCGCATTGCTCAGTACATTCCAGGTCAAGGGAATGCACGGGTTGAAACGCCCGAGAATGCCAGTGACTTCGGTCTGCGGAATGCTCCAAATGCGGAAGAATCCGAGCACATGGTCAATGCGGTAAGCGTGGTAGAATTTGCTGGCCTGGTGCAAGCGATTCTTCCACCAACTAAAATCGTCGCGTTCAATGTTGTCCCAGCGGTAGGTGGGGAATCCCCAGTTTTGCCCGCTGTAGCTGAACATGTCGGGCGGGGCACCTGCGCGGTCTTCCATGGAGAAGTAATTGCGGTTTGCCCAAGCATCGGCGCTGTCTTCGTTTATAAGGATGGGGATGTCGCCCTTGATGTTGACGCCCATCTTTGAAATTTCGGTGACGGCTGCTGTAAATTGCATTTCGGCTGTGCGCTGCATCCAGGCGTGGTACAAGCACTCCTTGTGGTGCTTGGTCCACAGTTTATCAATGTCATTGGCGCTTGGATTCTGGTAGCTTTTCCAATCCTTCCAGCTGCTCTCGTTGTTCATGGACTTGAGCGTACAGTAAACGCAGTAGGCCTTGGCCCAAGGGTTTTGCTCAATCCACTGAGAAAGATATTTGGAACTTTTGAGCTCGTTGTAGCGGGACGTGAAAATCTTTTTGAGAATGGCCCTCTTCCATGTAGAAATCTTGTAGTAATCGATTTTGCCGAGCTCATCAAATTCTGCTTTGGCTTTTATGATTTCATCTTCGAAGCTGCTAGAACCCTTGACCGATTGGATGTTGATGAATACCGGGTTCAGGGCGAAGGCACTGCGGGCGCTATAGGGGCTTGACTCGGTTC
Source organism: Fibrobacter sp. (assembly GCA_024398845.1). GTDB lineage: Bacteria > Fibrobacterota > Fibrobacteria > Fibrobacterales > Fibrobacteraceae > Fibrobacter. Next base: position 11,815 of record JAKSIM010000049.1, read on the forward strand.
CGGTGTCGTTGACCGGCAAAAGTTGAATAATGTTGAAGTCGCAAAGTTCGCACCAGCGGGCAAAGGGAATCAAATCGAGAAATTCGCCAATACCAATGCTTGCTTTAGAATATAAACTAAAAAGGGGAACGGCCGTGCCGCTTTGAAAAGTTGAAATATCTCCGTATCGCATGTGATAAATATAATTAAGGTTTTTGGAGATTTGAATTATGGTAAGAATAAAAAGAGCACCGTGTTGAACGGTGCTCATGTTAATGGGTTTAAATTCGGATCTTGATTAGATCATGCGTAGAATTTCTTGGGTTGTCTGCTCGGCGAAAGTGTTATCTTGCACAAAGCGACGAACTTCGGTCGGATTGATGCGGGCGTACTCCGAGAGGGCGCGGCCAATGCCATTGCGGATGTAGTAATCATCGTCCTTGGCGCAGGTCAGGCAGAACTGACGGAGCAGTTGCCAGTCGGTGCGGTCCTTGTACTGGATCTGGAAAATGATTGCGCTACGGCGTACCCAAATGTTCGGATCGCGAATCCAAGCGGAAATTTTACCACGAAGAGCCGGAAGACGCCAGGCGAGGTCACCGAGGATGCACGCGGCAAGCGTGTCGACGGTATCGCGCCATGCCCTGGTCTTGATAAGCTTTTTGAGGAAGGTGAGATGTTGTCCGCCTAGCAGCTCTTTGTGTCTGAACAGGTAATCGCAAGCGGCGTACTGGATTTCGCGGTACGGCTGGGACCACATGTCTTCGACTCTTGCCACTAGTTCCTCGTCATTTTTAGGCGGGTTCCTGTCAAAAATCGGATAGGTAACTTCGCGGCGGGGGACGAGGCGAATTCCTAGGAAGTCAAACTGCTCACGGGCCTTCTTAGACATCTCGTGGGCTTCTTCTTCATTGGAAATCGCGCGGAGGGCTAGTAGAATTTCTTGAGTGAACCTTAACATTATATCACAAAAATAGTCCAGAAAGAAATTATTTTCTAGGTCTTGACAAGCAAATTTTTAATTTTTTTTTAAATTTTGTTATAATTTTTTGCAAAAAATGTGCAAAAAAAGACTTGACAACCATTTTTTAGCTTGTTTTTACAGACTATGAATTCAAATACTACCGATAAGGGGCTGCCCGTTATTGAAGTTCCGCCGGAACTTCGTGGTCCTAGCGATGAAGAAATTTTGGCACGTGGCGAGCGTGAAGATACGCCCAAAAGGCGTTGCGCCGCCCAAAGGCTCTCTAAGAGGAAGCGCGATGCCCTCAAAAAGGAACGCGAGCTTTCGAAGATGCAGAATATTGCAAAGATTGTAGAGCAGAAGGAACAGATTAAGTCTACAAAGACGGTCTCGATTAGTGCCGAGAGCCTTGCAAGCCTTACGAACCTTGAAAAGCCTGTTACCGTTTCGGAAGCCCGCAAAAAGCTGGATGCGCTGTTTACCAAGGTGGCGCAGGTGGTTCGCACCGAAGGTTCTCCCTCTAACGAATCGGTGGCCCAAACGGCCCAGCGTGTTTTGAAAACCGTAATTGCCGATACTCTGAAGCCCAGTTCCGGTCGCGTGCTCAAGGGCGCTTTTAGCGCGAACCGCACGGAGCAGCCTAAGGCTGTGGTCATGTCTGCGGCGGAGCTGCAAAGGCAGCGTATGGAAGAGCGTGCAAAGAAGGTGCGCGAAGCCCTGATGGCAAAGAACGGCGTTGCCCCGACTTCGACTGCCGGTGCTGTTAATCCGGATGGGACTCCGGTCAAGCGTCCACGTGGCCGCCCCAGGAAAAATCCGATTGTCTAGTAAAAAAGACTTATAAAAAAAAGACCTCCCGAAAAGGAGGTCTTTTTTTGAGAGGCAACGATCAGACTCGAACTGATGAATAAGGCTTTTGCAGAGCCGCCCCTTACCAACTTGGGTACGTCGCCATTGCGTGCGCTAATATAGGTAATGATTACGCTTTTGCCAAGGGTAAAGGGGCAAAAAAACTAAATTTTGAATATGTTCGGTGCTGTTAAGGTTAATTTGGCCGCTTTTTTGGGGGCTCTTTGGATTCGCAGTTTGCGGGTCCGCTTTAACGCTCCCGATGATTACAGGCCCGGGGTGCTTGGTCTTTGGCACCAGGACCTCCTGGCGAGCTGCGCGGCCTTTAAACACAAAAATGTCCATGTGCTTATTTCGGAATCGGGCGATGGGGAAATCTTTGCCCGCGCAACGGAACGCCTGGGCTACCGCGTGACACGCGGGTCCGATTCGCATGGATCGACGAACGTGCGGCACTTGCTGAGAACCCTCAAGAATGGGGGCTTTGTGGGCATGGCGCTCGACGGCCCCCACGGTCCGGCACATGAGGTCAAGCCTGGTTCATTTTGGCTTTCGGAAGCGAGCGGACGCCCGCTTTGGCTTATAGGCGTGCGTTACGGGCGCTGCATTCGGCTAAAGACTTGGGATAATTTTATTGTTCCGCTCCCTCTGACAACTATTGACATTCAAATTAAGTATTTTTTTAAAGCCGACGAGAAAACTTTAGATAAGGAAATACAGCCGTGATTACGTTACCTCCAAAATTTGTCGCATTCGACTTGGAAACGACTGGTCTCATCAACCAAAAAGATGAAATAATTGAAATCGGTGCAGTGAAGTTCACCGTGTTTACTGACGAGAAGGGACGCGTAGTTCCCAAGAATCTAGGGGAGTTCAACACTTTGGTGAAGCCAAATATGCTGATTCCTGCCGAAGCTTCGAACGTGAACCACATTACGAACGACATGGTCGAGAATGCCCCTCCTGTTGGCGAATGCCTCAAGAAGTTTACCGCTTTTTGCGGGCAGGGCACGATTCTCTTGGCCCATAACGCGAACTTTGACTCGAGTTTTTTGCGCGAAGCCTACAAGAAAAATCCGCAGCTTGTGCCAGGGAACCCTGTGGTCGATAGCCTTGCCATAAGCAAGACCATTTTGCCGGAACTTCCGAACCATAAGCTTGGCTACATGGCCGACTTGTTTATGAAGCGCCGTGAATTCACGATGAAAATTGACCCAGAAAAGATGCACCGCGCCGTTTACGACTGCGAAATGCTTATGGAAGTATTCGTAGCCCTCCTCCGTCGACGTTTCAAGGAAAAGGACTGGGAGCTGGGGAACATCATGGCCGCCATGGCAAAGTACAAGGGCGTGCCGCAGTTCATCAATAAATAACGGTCGGCCGCCTTGATGAATAACGGGCGGCTGGCTCGGCAAATTGCCGGCTGCAAATTTACGCGGGTTCCTGCCTACAAGGCTTGAGCCCGTTTTTTTATGGTTCCAAGTAAGTTTCAGGAGTGCACGCTAAAATATGCTACACAAAAACACAAAACACAGCCATGCGCTAGCATAGCTGTTATCGTGTAACTTTCTAAGAAGAAAATTAGATGCCGAGTTCGCGGGCGACAGCCTGGATACCGCACTTATTGATGGTGCGGAGGCCAGCGGCGCTAACGCGAAGGGTGACCCAGCGATCTTCTTCAGGAATGTAGAAGCGCTTCTTCTGGAGGTTCGGAAGCTGCTTCATCAACTTCTTACGGTTAGAGTGGGAAACCATGTTGCCCACGAGGCCGGCTTTACCGGTAACTTCACAAATGCGGCTCATAATAAACTCCGTTGTTTTTTACGGACACCAATTTTAACTAAAAATTGCCTAATTGTCAAGGCTAAAGTTTAGTCTTGTAGTGCCTTTGGTAGGTTAAATTTCGTGTTTTCCACTAATTTTACAAGATTTTCGACTTCTACGCCCTCAAATTTTTCTTTTATGGCGTCCACAACTCCCTGAACCAGAACCTCGGGAGCGCTCGCCCCGCTAGAGAGTCCGACCGTTTCGATGCCCTTGAACCACTCGGGGTCGATGTCGTTGACGTCGGCAATGAGGTGGCTTTGGATGCCCTGCTCGAGCCCGAGTTCCATAAGGCGGGAGGAATTGGAAGAGTTCTTGGCGCCAACGACCAAAAGCATGTCGACTTGATGGCAGAGTTCGAGAACTGCGGCCTGGCGGTTGCCTGTCGCGTAGCAGAGGTCGCCCGCATCGGGCCCGATGATGTTCGGAAATCGGTGCTTGAGGGCTTCGATGATTTTGCGGGTCTCGGCGACAGAGAGTGTGGTCTGCGTAATGTAGGCGAGTTCCTTGCCCTCGGGGACCTGCACTGTGGCGACGTCCTCTTCGTTACGAATGAGGCTGATGGCGCCCTTGGGGAGTTGGCCCAGAGTGCCTTCGACTTCGGCGTGGCCTGCATGCCCAATCAAAATGATATGTCGCCCTGCGTTGTAATGACGCTTTGCGCTAAAGTGGACCTTGAGTACCAGCGGACAACTTGCGTCTAGCACTTGCAGGTGGCGTGCCTCGGCGTCGTTGTAAATGTGTTCTGCTACGCCGTGGGCCGAAAAAATGACGACGGAACCTTCGGGAACCTCGTTGACTTCGTCCACAAAAATGACGCCTTTCGCCTTGAGGGTTTCGACCACAAATTTGTTATGAACAATTTCGTGGCGCACGTAAATGGGCGTTCCGAACTTTTCGATGGCTTTTTCTACAACATGGATGGCGCGGTCTACGCCGGCGCAAAAACCACGAGGTGTTGCGAGAATCAGTTTTTTCATGACAGGGTTCCGTATTTTACTTGAGCAAGTCCCTGAGGAAATCCAGGAACTGTTGGTAGGAATCGTCTATCTTGGTGCGCTCGTTGGCGAGGTAGGTGCTTACGAGGCGCACGTCGGGAAGAATGCGCTTGGAGAAGCCTGCGGTGGACTGCAGCTGGGCGATGACGCCCGCGTTGACGAGACTCGCCACGGCTTCTTTTTGCCCGGTGGCGAATGGACCTACGCAGGTGGCGACTCCCGCCTGGAGCGGTTCCCAAAAGTCGTGGACTCCGATGCCACGGCTAAACGAACCGCCGATAACGGCCGTTTTTGTGGTCGCAAAAACCTTTTTGGTGAGGCCGAACTGGCTTACCATAGAAACGGCGCCCTTTTGAACGAGAGGCCATTCTACGACCATTAGTTCCTGGTCGCGAAGGGCTTTGCGGAATGCGTCGACCTCAGAAAGACGGCGCGGAACGAGAACTACGGATTCCTGGCGCTTGATGGAAGAGACGATCATGCGGCAGAGGCTTGCCCATTCGGCCATATGCATCGAGACGAATGCGGTGTCAACGGTCGGATTTTCGGGAGGCTGTACCGCCTCTTTTTTGCGGACCCACGGGAGCAGTTTCCAGTCCCCGCCAATCATCATCTTGCCTATGTTCGACCTGGAGGCCACGTTCAAAAAGCGGGAGAGATCTCCGCCGGTTTGCATGCTGGCGAAACCGACGGCAGAGAAGTCCACTCCCGGGAGACTGGCGTGGTAACGGCCCGAAATGATGGCGATAGAGGGCTTCACGGAAATCTTGCGCATCGAGGAGAGGTAACCCGGCCAAAGTTCGTTTTCACCGAGTACGAGACCTACGGGCTTTACCTGCGCAATAAAATTCTTCATGGCGCTTGGTGTATCGGCCGGGGCGATGGCCGCTTCGATTCCCGATTCGGATTCCTTGAGGAACTTGAGAACTTCAACTTTTTGTGTCGTGATAAGAATCTTCGGGCAATTTTCAAGGTCTTCCTGCAAAAAGCGAGAGAGGTTCAAGAGCATTTTGCATTCGCCAAGACTTGCGCCGTGCAACCAGAGGAATGGGCCTTCGGGCCAGGGACCGTTGAGGCGGTCGTTGACGTGAAAGTGGGATTCTATAACGGGAACTTTTGCGGCGGCTTTGGCGGCCGTGCCAATGGCGAATCTTGCGATGTCTAGAACATTGAACATAAAACGTACCTTCGTTTAGAAAAATTTTTTCAAGAGTAGTATCAAATTAAAAAACGTGAGCCATGCCCAAGTAGACCAATCTGCACAAAATGCCGTGAAAAAGGTCCGTTTAAGGGCGTTTTGCTCGGTATTTGTGATGAATGCTGGCCAAAAGGCATGTGTGCGCTTGGCCCAGACTTCCCACAGCTCTCCAAATTTGCCTTGAAGAAAACGGTCCTCGGCGCGGGCGAGTGCTGTTTCAAAGAGTGCTACGACGATGATGAAGGGGAGGGCGCTGGGGTTGAACCCCAAATGAAAAATAACAGCGGAGAGGGCTATGATAGAATTTGAAAGGTAAAGGGGGTGCCGCAGGTGGGCGTAAATTCCGGTGGTGACGAGTTCGCTTGCCTCGTGAAGCTTTTTTCGGGTGTGTTCGCCAATGCTACGTCGGGCTTCGATGCGTAGGGTGGCGCCTGCCAGTAGAAGTACGGCGGCTATAATGCTTTCTGAACGTAAAATAGGTGCGCCGGTGCCTGGGGTTAACAACAAAATAACGGCGAGGAGGCCGAGAATGTATCCGCGAAAACGGTAGTACCACGGAGTCATTTCATCTCCATGATGTTGAAGCGGGCAATAAGTTGTTCGCTCATGGCGTCGTGGCTTGCTATCATGACCCACTTGTCAAGAGTCTGGGCACAATCGAGGAATGTATTCAAAAGCGGTTCGCGGTCTACGAGGGCAACGGCGGCAAAAGGTTCGTCCAGCAGCAAAACCGCGGACTTGCTTGCAAGTGCCCAGGTGAGGGCCACCTTGGCGCGTTCGCCGCCCGAGAGACCGTTCTTTTCGAGAAGGCGCCGAACGCCCGCGGTTTCAATGAACTTCTCGACGGTTTCGTTGACGTTGCGTTCTAGGAGGACCATCAAAAGTTCTTTTGGTGGGAGTTCCAAATCTTGCGCTACAAAGAAAATGCCCGCCTTGCGGGATTTTGCAAGATGGTCCATGGATCCTGATTCCCATTCCTCTAGGCCCGCAATAAGGCGTAACAGGGTGGATTTCCCGGTGCCGTTTTGTCCGCGCAAAAGTACCGGCTTGTTTTCGTTAAAACAAATATTGAGGTTCGTGTAGACGTTCTTTTCGGCGAGGGCGTAGCCGAAGCTTGCGTCTCTAATGGTAAGTTCGCTTGCGTTGTGCGGGACGTTATTTTTTGTTGTGACGCTACATCCCGATGGGGCGGTGTCGTGAACTGCCGGTTTGCCTTGTGTTTTTTGGGGGAGCTCGCCAAACTTCGCAAGTACGCGGTAGGCGCTCATGGCGGAGCGGAATTGTGGCATTACTCGGGCGCATTCCTTTACGGGTTTGTACGAAAGTAGCACTGCCGAACAGAACAGCACGAGGCCGGTGCTGTCCATCCAACCGTGCGAAATCAAAAGGGCACAGAAGGCGAGCACGAAGACCATCGAGAGGACCGAAATCGTCTCGGTCGCGAGGGCGAGGCCATTCTTTTTGACGCCGGCTTTTTGACTGCGTGCGTTCAGGTTCTTAATCGCTTTTTGCAGGTTGTCGGTGACGGCCGTTCGCTCAAAGTTACAGCTCCACTTGCGGTAGAGCCTGCGGGCCAGATTCAGGTCGGTGCGGAATTTGGAGCGCAAAAAAAGCAGGGACTCTTCTTCGGGCCCCATCGCGTGGAGCCTGCGCTGCATAAAGGCTACCATCGGGACCACTATGGCGAACAGGAATAGGGTCAGTGGCCACGAAATGTACAAGAGCACAGGGAAAAAGATGGCGAGTTGCAAAACCGCCTGTATCGCCTGGAAAAAAACTTCGCCGTTGTTCTGTAATACTTGGGTCGACTCGTAGGCTGTCTCTACGAGGGCGTCTCCCTCGCTATTGTGGAAGATCCGCGGGGAAAGGCTGCGGAGCGTTCGCAAAAACCAGCTGGTGGTCTGGGCGCTCGTGTTGTACAAAAAAGAAATTGTTAGTCGGGTTTTCCAAAACAGAAAAAAGAATCGCAGTGCCGCGAGTGCAATCATCACGACAATCCATTCCCACAGGGCGAATGGGCTCTCTCCCGAAAGGAGCTGCATAAACGAGCGAATGCCCCAAAGCACGCCCGCGTCCACGAGGCTAGCCATTAGGGCGAGCGGCAAAAACCGCAAAATCCCATTTAAAAGGGAATTTTTTAGCCATTTTTTTAAATTCACAAAGAAAATTTAAAAAAATGAGCAGAACCCCTTTACAAAATTTCTGTTTTATCTATATTTGTGCGCGTCGGAAGACAAGCCCCTATCGTCTAGTGGCCTAGGACTCGGGATTTTCATTCCCGCAACAGCAGTTCAAACCTGCTTGGGGGTATAAAAAGAACCAATCGAAAGATTGGTTCTTTTTTTGTGTAAGAGCTTTTTTGTGAAAAGTGGGTATAGATCGTACGGAATGATATTGTTTATACCCACAAAAAATGAAAAACTCCAACTTTGAATAACCTCTCTAGATCAAACTGGGTATAAAACGTAAATGATTCAACATCCTTATACCCGTAATTTGACTTGCGATTTGTTGGCGTATGCCTATTTAAATTAATTTGTTCTAAAAAATGGGTATAAGTAGTGTTGAAGTTACGCGTTTTATACCCACTTTTATGAAATCTTCCTAAATCAATGCTTGAATACAAAAAAGGCCCCGGACCTAAGTCCGAGGCTCTTTTCAATTGCCGTGTCGCTTTAGACTTGCAGTCCAGGACCGCAAGCCTACGCTGCAATTACTTGCTGAGGGTCTGCACCTGAACGTCCCAGCTCTGGTTGCCAAGGGCGATGCGGTAGGTGCTTGCGGCACCGGCCTTCATGTTCTTGGTGTCCACTGCAGGAGCGGCGTTCGGGTCCTTCTTCGGCACGCCAATGTGGCGGTTGCCCTTGAGGAATTCGATACCCTTGTTGCCGGCCTTCG
>JAKSIM010000005.1 GCA_024398845.1 Fibrobacter sp.
GTGGGAATGGTGTGATGACAGAAACTGGAATTTTGAAAAGTACCCGCAGTGCGAATCGGGCTTGGTGAGCCGCTACTATTTGGAAAACCAGCAATCCCAAGTTTTGAAACGCGAAGTGGAAAAAATTTGCCAAGATAAAAGTATTAAACAATGCGAGCGAGAATAAAATTTATGCAGATAAAAATATTCTTAACTTTAGGTTTGCTTCTTTCGGCATTTTCGTTTGCCGACACGGATTCCGATATTCGGGATTTGAAACTTGAGAAGGAAAAACTGAACAGCGAAATCCAGAAACTGAATTCGCAGATTTCGGCGACGGATTCCATGATTCGTGCGGACGATAAGCGCTACAAGATGTTGCAGGAGCGCTACCGTTCGGATTCGGAACGCCGTAAGGTGGAAATTGATAGCCTCAACGCCAAGATTCGTACGGTGGCCGCGCAGTTGCAAGAAGAACGCGCAAAACAATCCCGCGCCAAAAACCGCACCGATAACGTGAAGTCTAAACGTAAGGCCCTCAACGAGACGCTGATTACGCTCAGCAAGAAGTTGGAATTGCAAATCGCCCAGACGCTTCCGTGGGAGCGCGAGACGCGCCTGGACCGCGCAAAGTCCTTGACGCGAGATTTGGAAGCTGGCAATGCAAGTGAGGAAGAAGGTTTCTCTCGTTTGAAATCCCTCATTGGTGAAGAAGTGAAATTCGGTGACGAAGTCGCGATTATCAATTCCCCGCTCACGCGCAAAAATGGCGAACTCATCAACGCTCAGATTTTGCGCATTGGAAACCAGTGGATGGTTTACAGTGACGAAAACGCAACGATGTTTGGCGCGATGGTCCGTAAAGTTGTTGATGGCCCGAATGGCAAAATGGTGACTTACGAATGGAATGAGGACTTGTCGCTTGCAGAACGTGAAGCGGTGAAGTTTGCGCTTGATGTAAAACAGGCGAAAAAGCCGCCTCAGATTGTGACGCTGCCGGTGAGCCTCTCCATTATAGCCGAGGAGGAAAAGTAATATGAAGTGCTTGAATTTTACGCTCCGTGCTTTCAATTTCCGTGCAGGTCTCTTCGCATTGCTTTTGCTTGTTTTTGCCTCCTCTGCGTTTGCGTGGGGTTCAAAATCCAAGGAAGATGATCAAGCGCGTGTTCGTGATTCCCTCAAGACTGTGGAACTTAAGAACCTGCAGCGCGAAGTCGATGCGCTGACTCGCATTCGATTGCAAAAGGCCGATAGCCTCGAAAAGCTGGAAGCCTCGCATTGGGCCAAGCGCTATGCGGAATCGCAATTGACCGAAGAACACCAAACTGAGACTCGTGAACTTGATGGTCGATACTCTAAGCTTTCTACGGATCTTGGTCGCGTGACCGAAGAAGTGATGGCAAGTAAGGATGTGACGAACGATGCCGAAGAAAAGGCGAAGTCCGATGAATCTGCTTACGATGCGCTCCATACGCAAATAAGGCTCTCTGTTGAAAAGACGCTTGGCGATGTGACCGGCGATTATCCGGTGGGCATGAGCGATCGTTTGGTGCACCTTAAAAATGCGCAGATGGAAGCAGACAAGAAAAATCCAAATACACTTTCGGTGACGCGAGCCTTTATTGAAGATTTGCTTTTGCGTCACGAGATGACTTATACGCAAACGAGCGGGAAGGTTGTTTCGCAGGTGGGGACTCGACCCGATGTGAACGTGAATCGCTTGCGCCTGGGAACGGTTTTCTTGGGTGAAGTTGCCATGGATGATGGAACGGTGCAGGCGCTTCTCCGCACGGGTGCGTTGCAGGGCAAGGTCTTTGAATGGAATGCAAATCTCCCGCCGGAATTGGCTTCGAATGTTCGCGCTGCTGTGAATGCCGCGGGTTCTGCATCGGCGGAGAACGCGGCCTCCGCGCCCCAGGTGACGATTCCCTTGGATGTTTTGCAGAATAAGGCTGTCAAGAATTCCATTAGCGAGACGAAGGAATTGACGACCAAAGAAAAGTTCCTGGATTGGTTCCACAAAGGTGGCATTGTGATGTACCCGCTTTTGCTTGCCGCCCTCTTTGCAATTTTACTTTGTTTGGAACGTTTCTTTACGCTTATGCATCGCGGTCATTTGAGCAAGCGTTTTATGAAGAAGTTCGAAAAACTTTTGCGTGATGCTCGTTACGAGGAGGCGGCAAATCTTTGCCTCAAAAAGGAAACTAGCCTTTCGATGGTACTTTTTGCGGTGGTGAACAAAGCGGACGAAAATCGCGATGCCGCCGAAAAGTCCCTGCAAGAAGCGCTGCTCCGTGAACAGCCGAAATTGGAACGCCGTATGGGCCTTTTGGCCGCCGTAGGGACGATTGCTCCGCTGCTTGGTCTTTTGGGAACCGTGACGGGTATTATTACGCTTTTTACGGTGATTACCGAAGTCGGTACGAATGACGCTCGCGTTTTGGCTGGCGGTATTTCGGAAGCGCTTGTTACAACGGAAGCAGGCCTTGTGATTGCCATTCCGGTGATGATTTTGCATGGCCTTTTGAGCGAAAAGATTGAACGTGTGGTGAGCGAAATGTATGTGCAGAGTACGGCTCTTTTGAACCGCATTTTTCATGAAGATAAAGTAGCCTAATTTACAGCAAGGTTTGAATGTCGAATAGCACGTACATATTTATAGAATCTCTCCGCACCACTTACGAAGCGGGTGGTGTGGTGATGCTCCCGATTCTTTTGTGTGGAGTGATTGGATTCTATTTTTTGTATAGCGGTTGGTTCCGTATTGGCGGTGACTTTTTCCGCAAGGACGTGGGTCGCGTAGTCAAGCATTTGCGCAGGGACTTGATGGAAACTGGCGTGACTCAGTCCGGTACATTAAAAACAAGTACGGTTCAATCCGGCGCGGTTCACTCGGGTGCGAAGGCTGCGACTTGCGCTACAAACGCTTCTGGCGATTCTGTGCAAGTGGCGCTCAAGAATCTTGCCAAGCGCAGCGGAATTTTGGCGCGTGAATTGCGTTATGCCTTGGAAATCGCTTGCGATAATCCGAGCTTGTACCGCGAATACATGCAGGTTCGCATGATTAAAACCGTCCGTTACATGGAGCAAGGGAACCATATTGTGTCAGTGATGGCGACTGCGGCGCCGCTCCTTGGGCTTTTAGGCACGGTGACGGGGATGGTCTCTACGTTTGATGTGATTACTTTGTACGGTAACCAGAATCCGGTTTTGATGGCCGATGGTATTTCGGAAGCTCTGATTTCTACGCAGAGCGGCCTTTTGGTGGCGTTTCCGCTCACGCTTTTAAAACAGCGTTTGGATGAACGCATTGAACTTTTGCGTGGCCAAATGGAACTCGGCGCCACCATTATCGAGAATTTTATATCGAAGGATTGATTTATGGATTTCAACTTCCCAAGACGTAGGCAAAAAGATATGGGCATTGACATGGGCCCGCTGATGGACATCGTGTTCATCTTGCTCATCTTTTTTGTGGTGACTTCAAGTTTTACGCGCGAAACGGGTGTGGATGTAACGAAACCTGAGGCGCAGACGGCTAGTCAACTTGAAAAAGAAAATTTGTTGATTGCCATTACGCGTGAAGGAACAATCCATATCAACGAACGTCAGGTGGACCTGGCGAGCTTGCAAGATATTTTAAAACAGTCGCTTGCCAAAACGCCGGATCGCGAAGCCGTGGTGATTGCCGACAAGGAAGCGGAAACAGGCGTACTTGTTCAAGTGATTGATGTGTGCAATTTGTCGGGTGTGAAAAAAGTTTCTATTGCGGCGCAGGCTGACTAGATATGATTAAAAAGTTGATAAAAAGATTTTCGATTCTGATTGTGGCCATATTCAGCAGTCTTTTGCTGGTGTTTTCGGTGACGGTTGCGAATCTTTTTATAACAGGAAAAATGTTTCACGAAAAGAAATTCGTGAAGACAGAAGTTGCGGTGAAAAAAGTTCAGGAAGTGGAGAAAAAGCCCGAGGTAAAAAAGCCTGCGCGTAAACCGCAACGTCAAAAGTCTAATTCACGTTCGCCCAAGGCGGGCCCGCGCATGGCCATGAATCTTGGCACGGCAAGCCACGGTGGGGGTGCCGCCATTAGCGATGAACTTGTGGCCGATTTTCGCGGTGGCGCCATGTCTACCGAAAAAGGCGATGTAGACAAGAAGCCGAACAGCCGCGCACTTCCGAATTTTCAAGTGCCGCCGCAGATTCGTGACAAAGAAATTGACGCAACGCTTAGACTTAGTTTTTGTGTGGATGTGAGTGGGCGCGCTTATGATATTCGCGTTATCGAAGAGACTCCGGCGGGTTCCGGCCTTGCGCAAGCCGGTAAGGAGGCTCTTGGACGCATGATGTTTGAACCTGCAGAAAAAGATGGCAAGGCGGTGCCGTTCTGCGGAATGGAGCAACCGTTTGAGGTGAAGTTCCATGACTGATTTAGACGAGAGACGACAAATGCCAAGGGCGAATGCAGCGGGGCTGCTTGCGGACCCATTGCTGAACCCAGCATTTGGCAGCGAAGCTGCAAAGACTAGAGACGAGAGAATATATCGGTGCTTAGACGCGAGAAGTCGCGGGGTGTTCACCGAGAGTCGTGAGTCGAGTGCCGAGAACCGAGCGACTCGTGATAGAGTCATCCTGGAGAAGCGCAGCTCCGGCGGGATCCATTATGTTTTACTTGCGGCAACTGTTCTGCTGTTCGCGGTTTTTGCCCAGGCGGCGCAGTCGGCCTTTGACCTGATGGACCGTGCGAACGCTCTTTATCGCGATGGAAAATTTAAGCAAGCCGTTATTTTGTACCGCAAGGCCGCGGAGCGTGGCGCTGACCCGATTGCCGTGAGTTTTAACATTGCGAATAGCTATTATCAAACTGAGAAATACCCCGAAGCGGCGGCCGCTTACCGCAAGGCTGTTGATTTTTCTGGAGGTAAGTTTGCTCCGGCGCTTTTTAACATGGCGAGTGTCTACTTTAGGCTCCGCCAATACCCCGAATGCATTGCTGCTTACCATCGCGCCTTGAAACTTGAACCCGAAAATGTGAGCGGTTGGCTCTACCTGGGCGAAGCCTACAGCAAAACCGGCGATAAGGTGGGGGCTCTCCGTGCGATTGAAAAGGCGTATGCGCTTGACAAGTCGGACATTAGCATTGTGTACCAACTGAGCGAAGCGAGTATTGCGTTGGACGATTTTGACCGTGCGACTGCCGTGGTTCGCGAAGGCTATACCGCTCACCCCGACGAAGTGGATTTTTTGGTCTATCTCGGCGATGTTTACCGACTTGAAAAGGACTACGATCGCAGCGCAGGTGCTTACCGCGAAGCTCTCAGTGCCCGCGCAGACGACGTGAATGCCATGTACAAACTTGCTGACGTTCTGGTAGAAGATGGCAAGCAATTCGTGGCGATGGACGTTTTGAATAGCATTGTGCAAATCAAACCGGATTTTAGCGATGCCGCCATATTCCTTGGGAACCTCGCCTATGATGCTAAATTCTTTGATCGTGCTGAATTTGCTTATGAACTTGCCGCCCAGCATGGCAATGCCGAAGCGATTTTTGGTTTCAAGAATATGGCGTATGACGCGCACCAGCAAAAACGCGATGATGAGGCTGTGAGGCTCTTAAAACTCGCGCAAAAATACTACCCGGATGATGCGACTCTCGAGGCTGATTTATTGGATTTTGAATAAAAAACTAGGGCGTGCAGCACCTGCGGGCCCTTCTTTACCGGCATTATGTGCGTGCACGCCCATCAAATTCTATTAATTAATATACATTCTTGTAAACAAAATGCAACGTTTATTTGTTTTTTTTAAAAAAAGGATTGGCAAAACGGCCAATCCTTTGTTTTTTCGCGTTTTTTTGAGGTTCAAGAGTTAATCGATGTTTACTCGAATAGCTCGGTTGAAGGTCTTGATAATGTAGCTGCCGGAATTTTCGAGATCAACGTGTTCGGTACCGTGGCTGATTTTTGCCATGCGGACCAGACGACCCTGCATGTCGTAAATGGCGAACTTCGAGCCGATTACGGCGTTGTTGATTTCAATAGAGCGACCGTTTGTAGAAATTGTGAAGTTCGGAGAAGCTAGGCTCTCAATGGCGGTCTTGCCATCGTCCTTGTTGTTGCCCGTAAATTTGAAGTCCTTGTTGTTCTTCTTGAATTTTGTTTTTTCTTCTTTATCCTTATTTTCTTCATCCTTCTTTTCAAAATCGGTTTTGTCGGCCTTTTCTTCCTTCTTTTCTTGTTCGGTGACGGTCAGTTCGCCGTAGTCAAGCTCAATGTCGTAGTTTTCCAAATTCGTGCCTTTCTTGGCTGCGATGTGGAATGAATTCTTGGCGGTGCCTACTTCCGTTTGAGCGGCTGATTCGTCCCATTCAATTTCAATTCCTTCGTCCTTTGTGAATTCGCCATCGATATTAATTTTGTGGCTCGTGAGTGGCTTCCCGTCGTATGCCTTTTGTGCCGAAGCGGAACTTATTGTAATTTTGCGTTTTGCAATTGTGAGCTTACCGTCGGTGACTTCGAACTTTACGTTCTTGAAATCCGGGTTGGTGTTCTCGAAATCGCTTGCCTTGAGTCCCATGCTGTATTCGCCAGCTTCGATGGCAGAGATGTAGTTCTTGCCGTTGAACTTGAAGTCCTTGGCTGTATAGGAGGGGTCGTTGGTTTCGATTTCAAAAGTCTGGGCGAAGTGTTTCTTGCCATCGTAAATGATGGTGTCTTCAATGCTACCCCTGATTTTGACCTCGATAGGCTTTGGAGTCCACTTGGCGTAGAGTTCAATGTCTCCGATGGAACCGTGCGGTACTTTGGTAACGGGTGCGCCGGCGAAATTCTCGTTATCAAACCAGCCTTCAAAGATATGGCTCTTCGTGTTTTTTAAGTGAGGCAATATAATGTCGTCGCTTTCGACGTTGTATTCAATATTGTCAACGTCAGTAGAATTGCCATTATTTAAATAGATTCTGTAAGTGAGAAGAAGAAGCTTTGATTCTGCAAACAAATTAGAGAAATTCTTGCCTAAAGAAATGGTTTTATTATCGTGGCGAATGGTGTTATTCTTTTTATCAATGATTTTCCATTCGCTATATGTATAACCCTTGACGGAACCGGGCATGTCTAAACTGACAACGGTGCCATAATCATCTGTGATGGTTTTGATAACGTGACCATTGATTGCAAATTCAATGGTGTACTGCTTGGGTTTGGTTGCGGTTTTAGTAGGTTCGTATACACCTTTTTTGTTCTTTTCCCATTTTTCAACGAATTCGATTTTGTCGCCAAGGTCTTTTTCGAACAATTTGTTTTTCTTGCTAAGAACCAGTTGGGCTTTTTGGTCTATATCTTTTTGTGTGTCGTAGTAATCAATGGTAACCTTATTTTCATGCACTCTGTTACGGTAGTAGGACTTGATTTTTATTTCTTTAGTGAAATGTGCATAAAATTTGGTGTAGGCGGTTTCGTCTGGAACTGTAAAAAAGGTATTATCGGTACCGTTTTTAGAGGAACTCCAACCTACAAATTTCCAATCATGTGCAAAAGCTTTTTCAAAGGGGTTTACTTTTTTTCCATAGAGGCTAGCTTCCTTTGGGAGTTTATCGTGCTTATTTACAGTATATGTGAAAGAGCTTAGGTCGTTTTTAAAAAAATGTGGATAAATTAATTCGGCGTTAATTGTTTTGGGGGTGTGCATAAAATACGGAATCCAGGTGTAACCGGCTTCTTTTCGTCCCCAATTAAGGAATTCGTAGGTGTACAGGTCATCTTCTTCTTTTGTTGGTTTTTCGCCAAGCTGCTTAACAAGTATGTCGGTTACCTGTTTAATGTTTAACCTGCCGTTTTCTGGGAATGCGATTGGCTTGGAATTATATTGCTGTCCGTTGTACTCGTAATTAATTTGGCCAACGTATTTGACGTAAATATCGATATTTGTGCTGCTGTTTACAGGGATGGTCGAAGTCGCTGGTGTTGTGAAACCTTTGTCCTTAAAAAATCCGTCAGCTTTAAATATGACACCGCCGAGGTCCATGTCTTTTGTATTGCAAGAAATAGCGCTATTCCAGTCACGGCCAATTTGGTACGTGCTGCTAATTGTGCCACTTGGTGAATGGCAAGTGATGGTTCTCAAATTGGATGTATCGTGGTTTGCGTTTGCTGCTATTGCGGCTAGTGCTAATGCTGCAATAGCCATTTTACTAGAACGAAATGCGTTTAGCATTGTCTTCCCTCCTGAAAAATTATCTGCCAAATATAAAATGTTTATACCTTGTTTGGCAAGGTTGCTTAAAAAATTTAACAAACGGAAAGCTCCTCCTTTGGTAAGGAGGAGCTTGTTATTCTTTAGGAGCTTTTTGATGATTAAACTTTAGTCGAGATTTACGCGAACAACGCGATTGAAAGTCTTGATGATGTAGCTGCCGGAATTTTCGAGATCAACGTGTTCGGTACCGTGACTGATTTTTGCCATGCGAACCAGGCGGCCCTGCATGTCGTAAATGGCTAGCTTCGAGCCGATTACAGCGTTGTTGACTTCGATAGAGCGACCATTTGTGGAGATGCTGAATTTCGGAGCGGCGAGAGTCTCGATAGCTGTTTTGCCATCGTCATTATCGCCGTTCGTAGCTCCAAAGCCCTTGATGGTCTTTTTGGTTTCAGGTTTATTTTCTTTATCCTTATCTTTCTTTTCGGTTCCAACGATGCCCTTCTTTTCGGAATCGGTTGTATCGGCCTTTTCTTCCTTCTTTTCAAAATCAGTTGAGACGATTTTCTCTTCTTCTTTCTTTTCTTGTTCGGTGACGGTCAGTTTACCGTAAATGAGTTCAATATCGTAGTTATCTAAATTCGTACCTTTCTTGGCTGCGATGTGGAATGAATTCTTGGCGGTGCCTACTTCCGTTTGAGCGGCTGATTCGTCCCATTCAATTTCAATTCCTTCGTCCTTTGTGAATTCGCCATCGATATTAATTTTGTGGCTCGTGAGTGGCTTCCCGTCGTATGCCTTTTGTGCCGAAGCGGAACTTATTGTAATTTTGCGTTTTGCAATTGTGAGCTTACCGTCGGTGACTTCGAACTTTACGTTCTTGAAATCCGGGTTGGTGTTCTCGAAATCGCTTGCCTTGAGTCCCATGCTGTATTCGCCAGCTTCGATGGCTGAGATGTAGTTCTTGCCGTTGAACTTGAAGTCCTTGGCTGTGTAAGACGTATCGTTGGTTGTGATTTCGAAAGTTTGGGCAATGTGTTCCTTGCCGTCGTAAATGAAGGTGTCTTCAATGCGGCCCCTGATTTTGACCTCGATAGGCTTTGGAGTCCACTTGGCGAAGAGTTTAACGTCTCCGATGGAACCGTGCGGTATTTTTGTGACGGCTTCTCCTGCGAAATTCTCGTTATCAAACCAGCCTTCAAAGATATGGCTCTTCGTGTTTTTCAAGTGAGGCAATATAATGTCGTCGCTTTCGATTGTGTAAGAAACGGATTGAATTTTGGTCGCGAATTTGTTGTGAAGGTTGATTTCGTAAGCGGTGGGCTCAAATAGAGCTTCGACTTTCAAATTAGAGTAGGTAATACCGAAGATGACGGTGGCCTTCGTAACAGGCAAAATGCGGCCTGCAGCATCGGTAACTTTCCAACCGGTAAATGTGTAGCCTTCGATGGGTTCTGGTTTAGGTAAATGAGCTGTAGTACCATAATTGCCCTTAAGGGTTTGGACGTTCTTGCCGTTAACCACAAATTCAATGGTATATTGCTTGGGGAAAATCTTGTATTTAGGAACGTAATAGCCGTCGTCATTTTCTTCCCAATTTTCAAAAGCGTAGATTTCGTTCCCCATATCTTTGTTTGCTGGTTTAATGAACTTTTGAATAATTTTATTGACTCTATCATTTATGCTTTTGTCGGTTTCGTTGCGATCTATAATAATGGTTTCAAGAGTTTTTTGTATACCATTGAAGAGGATTGTTATATTTTTTTCTTTCCTAAAATGCGGGTAGAATGCCGTGTAACCGGTATTGTTCGGGACATTCATAAAGGTGGCGTCAAAAGCGTTTTGGCTCGCGCTCCAACCGGCAAATTTCCAATCGTTTCCAAAAATTTTTTCAAGTTCGCTTAGGTCTGGCAATTCTTCTTGGGAATTGACAGTGTATTCAAAATAATCTGACATATAATCTATGCGGATTGGATGCATCAACAGGGCTTTGATTGTTTTGTTACTGCTATTAAAAGTCGGTCTCCAAATGCCGTCTTTGTGTAAATCCCATGTTGAGAATGTGTATGTGTATAGTGAATCACCTTCTTTTGTCGGAGTTCCACCTATTTGATAGTTGAGAAATTCATTGAGTGCGTTCTGATTAAATAAAGTGTGTAGGTGGTATGGAAAACCATTTGCAACGTGGGTCATCCCATTGACTTCGTAATAGAGCGTGGCTTCGTACTTTACATAGACGTGATAATCTTTTGTGTAATCTTCTGGGACTGTTAGGGTTGTACGCTCGGTGAAATTTGAGTCCGCGAAAAATCCTACGGGTTTAAATTCTATAAATTGATTTTGTGCTGCTTGCGAAAATATGGAAGATGTGTCGCATTTTACGTTTCTTCCCAGGTTTTTTCCAATATAATAATCGGATATGGTTGTTCCGTGCGGTGTGTGGCAGGCTGTTGTTCTGCGGTTTGTGCTTGTGTTTTCGGCGTTTGCGGCGATAGCCAAAAGTGCTAATGTGGCGATGGCGATTTTGCCTGCACGTAAAGTGTTTTTCATGCTCCCTCCTCTTCAAAAATTTGAAGCCTTTAAATATAAATCAATTATTCTTGCTTGTCAAGGGGCGATCAAGAAAAAAATGATGTTTGGTTGCTTGATAACTAAGTCAAGTAAAATTATATATTAAGGGTATGGCTCTTTCAAATGTTGCGAAGATTACAGAATGGGATGGCGTCCAGGGCAAGGCTGTGGTCGGTAATTTGGAGTATTCCGTTTATATTGGTGTGTTTGGCGATATTATCCGCATGCCTATAGTGGGCGATACCTTTATTATAGAGAAAGCGTCAAAGTCCAAAGAGGGGTATTACGTGATCAAAGCCACGCTTGACGGTGTGCCTGTGCGCCGTTCAAAAAAATCCAAGGGCCCGCTTCTCTTTAGGCTTTTTTCGGGAAACCGAGCGCAGCGCATTATCTTTTCGCTGGTGTTTTTGTCGATAGCTCTAGGCTTTATGCTAAAGTTCTGCACGGGCCGCTAAAAACGGAAAGCTCCCCCTTTGGAATGGAGGAGCTTGTTACTTCTTTAGGAGCTTTTTTAATTAGGATTGGTTATTGGGATTTTTACAGGATAAGGTTTACATTGATTCTAGTGTTTTCCCCCTTGTTTCTGTAACGAACTTAGCCACAAAGAAAATACTGAATGCGGCAAATGCGGTGTAGAGTAGGTAAGTCGGTCCAACGCCAATGCCGTTTTTGCCGGCAAGAACAGGGAAAGACCAACATACAATGAAGTTTGCGCCCCACTGGGCTAGTCCGCAAATGGCGATTGCGACGCCACGGATGCGGTTGTTGAACATTTCACCGAGCATGACCCACATAACAGGGCCCCAGGTGGCGGCGAAGAAAGTAACATAGAGATTTGCGGCGACCAGGGCGATGATGCCGCTGGAACCAACCAGGCTTCCGCTTGCGTCCGTGCCGAACATAAAGCAGAGGGCTAGCGTGCCGAGAGTGAAGACCATGCCAATGGATCCAATCAGCAAGAGTGGCTTGCGGCCAATTCTGTCGATAAGGACGATGGCTACGATGGTCATGAGCAAATTGATGATACTTGCAATGAGGCTTGTGAGGAAGGCGTCGCTTTCACCGAAACCTGCGCTCTGCCAAAGAATCGTACCGTAGTAGAAAATTACGTTGATGCCCACAAGCTGCTGGAGAACGGCGAGTCCGAGGCCCGCCCAAACTACGGGGGCGATTCTCTTTTTGCCAGCAATTTTTTCGAAAAGGTCAGCGATTCGTGCGGGCTTTTCGTTTTTGAAGGTTTCTTGAATTGAGTAGATTTCGTGTTCCACGTTTTCGGCGTCGATTTGAGCGAGAATTTGCCTTGCTTCATCGATGCGACCCTTTCTAATAAGGTAACGCGGTGATTCTGGAAGCTTAAGGGCGGCTGTGCCGTACATAAGGGCCGGGATGACTTCGATCCAGAACATTACCTGCCAAGCTTTGAAGCCGCCAATGAGTTCGTTGCTTGCGGAACCAGAAATTCTGACGATAATGTAGTTTGAAAGAAGCGCTATGAAAATGCCAATCACGATGGCAAACTGTTGCATGGAACCGAGGCGACCGCGAAGGTGGGCCGGTGCGGTTTCTGCAATGTAAACCGGGGCGATGATGCTGGCGACGCCAATACCAATACCACCGATTACACGCCAAATGATAAAGTCGGGAATTCCAAACGGAACGCCGGAGCCAATGGCGCTGATGAGGAACAATACAGATGCAGCGAGCATGCAACGGATGCGTCCAAAGCTGTCGGCGAGTCGACCTGCAAAATATGCGCCTGTTGCTGCACCAATCAAGCAAAGAGATACAGCCCAGGCGAGCTCAACGTCGGTGGCGTTGAAATGTGCCTTTAGAGCTCCGTTCGCGCCGTTGATGACCGACGAGTCAAAGCCTAATAGGAACCCTCCTATTGCTGCAGATAAGGTGATCATTAATACAATTCTTAGGTTGTATTTCTTTGTTTGTTGCATGGTGTACCCCCTTTTTAATTTTTGGCTTTAATCCCTTGATTTTACCCAAGCACCCCTGCTTTTCTCTTTTAGGGATTAAAGCCGTTAGTTTAGCCTTCGCACTCCGAAATGCTGTCACTCGGACTTTTTACGTAACTATCGCCTGTGTTACATGCAGAAAGTGCAAATGCGAAAGCAGTAGCGATAAGAGCCATAATGATTTTCTTGATCATGATTTTTCCCCTCCAAGGATTTTTTTATTTAGATCAGTTTGGTTACGCCAGTAATCTCTGGCGGTTGTTAATTGAAACTTTAGGCGGAACCCACAAAGCCGTTGAAGACCCCAAAGGCAACATAATTGGCCTTACCCCGTAATGGTCAATTACGGTAAGTTGCTGGGTGTTCTTACCTGCTGCCTGGTTACTACTGGAGACTTGGGTGATTTGGTCTTCGAGGTGTAAACCTGTAAGCTCGGTGAGTTCCGCTTGAAATGTTTGGCGATCTTCAATGTGGCCTGCTTGGCCGTAGCTGACAGCCGCGTTATTTGCAGCTTGCACCTTACGTGCTCGCGTCATAGCGAAATTATTTTTAGTCAGCCAACCCATTGCTTCCCCTTTTTTCGAGCAGTAATTTAGATTGATTGATTGATAAAGTCCAATAGATTATTTATATTAAACCTATCACAAAAAGTGATGAATTGGCGAAAAAAATGTAAAAGAGGCGATTTTATGGAGTTAACGCAAATCAAATACTTCTTGGAAGTTGCGAAAAATGAACATATAACTAAGAGCGCACGCAATCTTTTTATTGTTCAGCCGGCTTTGACGCAGGCTATCCACAAGCTGGAAAGCGAAATAGGCGTCCCTCTTTTTAAGTCGAGTGGCCGAAATATTAAGCTCACGGAGTATGGCCGTTATTTTTACGAGCATTTAAAACCTCTTTACGAAGAAATTGAAAAACTCCCGCAAGAGCTGCGCAACATGGCGAACAGTGAAGTGATGCGCATGAGGCTCAATGTTCTTGCGGCTTCGTCGTTTGTGACGGCTGCGGTCATCAAGTATAAGAGGTTGCACCAGGAGCTGAACTTTGACTTGATCCAGAACGAAACCACGAACCTCTACGATGTAGGCGTGTTCACGATGGAAGATGCAAGCAAGTACAAGAGCGACGATGATGCTAGTTTTAAGTTTGAAGAAGAGATATTCCTTGCGGTGCCGAACAAGGAGCCGTACAAGAGGATGAATTCCATATCGTTAAAAGAGATGGCAGGCGAGAAGTTCATAGGTCTTGCTGGCACAAGGCAGCTTCGCAATATATGCAACGAGTTTTGCGAAGGTCTTGGAATCCGCACCGATATTAGCTTTGAGAGCGATAACACTACCGCTATTAAGGAAGCCGTGGCGGCTGGCATTGGTGTTTGCTTTTGGCCGGAATTTACCTGGGGGAAGGTGGAACGCCGAAAAATCAAACTGTTAAAAATAATGGATGCCCGCATGAAGCGTGACATCCTGATTACGATTCGCAAAAATAAGTTAGATAATGCCAATACCGAGGATTTTTACAAATACCTTTGCAAGGTATTCGCAAAACTCGCTAGGCGTCACTGATTGCGTACTTTTTTTGGGGGGCGCGTGGCGATAATGCTGTTGTTCGGGAAAATGAACATTGGGGCAGTCGCGCCAATGGCAAGGGCGATAATCACAATAGAGGTGACAACGCCATTAAAGAAGAATTCGCCCATATAGGTGGTGCGGAGCGCAACGTCGTTCAGGTTGTGCATGAACATCAAGAGCGAATAAATGGTGTTGTACGCGTATTTGCCGGGCACCATCGGGAGAAGGGCCGGAATCACCATTACGGTTACGGGCAGGTGGACTTTGCGGGCCACGAGTAGGGCGCCAAAGCCAATGCAGAGCCCCCCAACGAGGGAGCCTAGCGAAATGCCTATGTTGGTGCAGTTCATAAGCGTAAAGCGGAGGGCGTGCCCACAGGCGGCGAGAATGGCAATGTATTTAAAACAACGTAACGACGGGCTCGAAACGGCTCCAAAGCCAATGCCCGCAAGGGCTCCAAAAAGACCGTCCAAAAAGATTTGCAAAAAGATCATGCGACACCTCCAATCGAAAGGAGCAAAAGCGTGAGCGTGAGGCCGAGCGCAATGCAAATCACTAGCTGCAATGCCCCAGAAAGTCTTGCGATGCCAATGAGCGGGTAACCCGCGACAATGTCGACGACGCCTGTTAACAGCGGAACGCCAGGAATCAGGTAGAGCACGCTTGTGGCGAGTGCCGTTTCGGGAGTTGCCGTTGGGAGGTGAAACGCCACTGTCGAAATAATTGATGCGATAAAGGCCGAAATAAGGGCGATGGCAAGGTGGTTTGCGCCGCTACGAGCCAGGTAATGCTTGATGCTGAAGCCAATGGCCGTCGCTACAGCAACAATGAGCATGGCCATCGCGTCACCGTTAAAGAGTCGGCAGAAGCTTGCGTTGGCGAGACTCACCAAGAACAGCATTATCGGGAAGACGATGGGCTTTTGCTTTTGGTAGCGTTCAAACAGGCGGACGCATTGATCGAACGAAAGTCGTCCATCGTAGGCGTGCCAACTCATGTCGCCGAGCTTTTCGTTTTTCGAAAAGTTCGGAGCGTACTTTGGCAGGTCCGAAATTTGGCTGCAGGTTTCGCCGGTCTCTGGATTTTTAGCATACAGCACGGCGGTACGTGGCAACATGGTAATGTGAACTTCTAGCCCGAGTGAGGCTCCGATGCGCTTGGTGCAACGGATGACTCGAGATGTGTGAGCGCCTACGCTCGAAAAGTAGCTGGTGTAGTTCGACAGGAACTGGCTTTGCTTTTGTAAGAGTGTTTGTTCTGGCATAAATTTTTTGTGAGGGACGTGCATATTATTTAAGCGGCTTTACCTTAGCCGATTTTGTCCCGCTCACTTTGAATTTAGTTATAAATTTCCCCCTTTCAGGCCAAAGATAACAATAATTTTTTATTTTCCTAGGTAATAAAGGCTGTTTTTGGGTAGGTCGTGTAAAAAAAACAGGGCTTTTGACAGGAGTATACATGTATTTAGAGAAAATCAAGTCCCCGGCCAATGTGAAGGCTCTTGATGTGGGTTCCCTCGAAACGCTTGCCGCCGAGATGCGTGCGGCCCTCATAAATAAGGTTTCTAAATGCGGTGGCCACCTGGCGCCGAACCTCGGTTTTGTGGAGGCGACCGTTGCGCTTCACTACGTTTTTGATTCTCCAAAAGATAAGATTGTTTTTGACGTGTCGCACCAGAGCTACAGTCATAAGATGCTTACGGGGCGCGCCGAGGCGTTTTTGGATCCCGCTAAATTCGGGACGGTGACGGGTTACACGGAACCGCGCGAGAGCGAGCACGATCATTTTATGGTGGGCCACACTTCTACATCGGTGAGTCTCGCGATGGGTCTTGCGACGGCCCGTGACATCAAGGGCGAGAGCGGGAATGTGATTGCCGTGATTGGCGACGGCTCGCTTTCGGGTGGCGAAGCGTTCGAAGGTCTTGACAATGCCGGCGAATACGCGACGAATTTTATTGTGGTCGTGAACGACAACGAAATGTCCATTGCCGAGAATCACGGCGGTTTGTACCGTTCCCTTGCGGAACTCCGCGCAACGCATGGCCACTCCGAGAACAACTATTTTAAGGCGCTTGGCTTTGATTACAAGTATGTGGAACTGGGTAACGATATTGCCACTTTGATAGAGACTTTTAAATCGGTAAAGGATTCGAAGCACCCGGTGGTTGTGCATTTGCATACGCTCAAGGGGTGTGGCTACAAGTGGGCAGAACAGAACAAGGAAGGCTTCCATTGGGCGGCTCCGTTCAATGTTGAAACGGGTGTTGTCAACTGGGGCAATGGTGAATCGTATGGCGAAATTTTGGGTCAGTACTTGCTTGAAAAAATCAAGAGTGACCCGAAGGTCGTTGTGGTTCACGCCGCAGTGCCGGTCGGTATTGGATTTCATGCGTGCCGCCGTAAAGAAGCCGGCCGTCAGTTCATTGACGTGGGCATTGCCGAAGAGCATGCCGTAGCGCTGGTGTCTGGACTTGCGAAGGGCGGTGCCAAAGCAATTTTCAGTACGCACAGTACGTTTATCCAACGTACGTACGACCAGCTGCAGCAGGACTTGTGCGCGAATAGCAATCCGGCGACACTCCTTGTGACGTCGGCTGGTGCCGATGGCATGAACGATACAACACACCTTTGCATTTTTGATATCCCGCTGCTTGCGAATATCCCGAATTTGGTGTACTTGTGCCCCACATGCGTAGAAGAACTCAAGGCGATGACGGATTGGGCGATTGAACAAAACGAACGCCCTGTTGCAATTCGCGTGAGTAACCGCGTACTGCATCGCAGTGAAAAGTTCGATGTGGATTACGCTGACCTCAACAAGTTCAAGGTCGAGCACCGCGGAAGCCGCGTGGCCATCATTGGTCTGGGTGATTTTTATAGCCGTGGCGTGGCCGTGGCCGAAGAACTCAAAAAGAAGGGCGTTGACGCGACTCTAGTGAATCCGCGCTACGCAAGTGGCATTGATAAGGCGCTTCTCGATGAACTCGCGGCAAACCACAGTGTAATCGTGACGCTTGAAAATGGCGTGACCGCGGGCGGCTTTGGCGAGAAGGTTGCCGCCTACTGCGGCGCTACTGGAAAAATGAAGGTCCTGGTGCGCGGACTTGCCAAGGAATTTTACGATAAGGTCGATTTTGCGACACTTTGCCAAAAGAATCGTCTGGAAACGGCACAAATTTTAGAGGATGTTTTGGCCTCTTGCTAAAGAGTGCTTAATTTGCTACATTGGGGCCTGTTCAGACTTTTAAAAAATAGGAGTCGTTATGAACCAGGTCTCAGAACACCCTGTAAAAACTGGCTTGCTTCCGCATTTGAGTAAAGCGGATTGGCTTCTCGGTTTAACAGGGGCATATTGCGTCATCTCGGTGATGATGAATTTGCTGTGCATGAAGCTCATGAACTTCGGCACAAGCTTTGTGTGGATGGACGGTGGCTTGATTATAAGCTGGCTTGTCTTTTTGATTTCGAATGTGGTCACTGAGGTGTACGGGAAGCGCACGGCCATTGTCATTGCCGGGTTTGCAACCGTTGTCGCGTTTTTTGTGAACGTAGTGGCCGCCTTGGAAGTGTACCTTCCGACGCTTCCGGAATATGCGGAACAGGCCGAGCATTTTGCGCACATTTTTAGTAACGGCCCTCGTACCATTACATCGTCGGCGATTGCGTTTTTTATTGGGAACGCCATAAACTGCGAAATTATCGATAGGTTCCGCAAGCGCGCACAAGAAAAACAAAACGATAATGGATGGCGTTTTACATTCCGCGCCATTTTCTCTACGGTTATTGGCCAGCTGTTTGACAATGGTATTTTTGAAATACTGGCTTTTGCTCCGTTTGGAATCTCGGTCTATGAAATCCGCTGGATTGATATTGGTACGGCTGTTGTGACTGGGACTATTATTGAAACGAGTATTGAAGCAAGCTTTGTGGGGTTGATTACAATTCCGCTTACCAAGTATTTAAAAAGGATTTCGTAATGCGGGTGCTAATTACGGGAACGAGTTCTGGAATTGGGCTTGCGACGGCCAAGTTGTTTTTGAATCGTGGTCATGAAGTTGTAGGGTTTGCGCTAGAAAAATGCCCGGAACTTGCAAATGATAAACGCTACACGCATTACGTGGTGGACATTTGTGATAAAGAAAAACTTCCGATTCTGGAGAACTTTGATATTGTGATAAACAATGCCGGTGTGCAAACGCCAAGCATGCAGGGGACCGGGCGCGACATTCGCGTGAATCTTTGTGGGACTATAAATGTGACCGAAAAATATGCGTTTCAATCGCAAATAAAATCGGTGCTATTCAACGCCTCGGTTTCGGGAGTCTCTGGTGACGAATTCCCGGAATATGCGGCTTCCAAGGCGGGTGTCATTGGCTACATGAAAAATTGTGCCAAGCGTCTCGCCAAAGTATATGGGGCCACTTGCAATGCCACGTGTTTTGGCGGGGTTAAAACGGAGTTGAACCGCCCCGTAATGGACGATTCTGTTCTGTGGAACCGCATTATGGCGGTGACTCCGCTTAGGCGCTGGGCATCTAGCGAAGAGGCTGCAGAGTGGATTTACTTTTTGACGGCGGTCAATAAGTTCTGTACGGGGCAGGCGATTGTTATTGATGGGGGCGAAAAGGACTGCAATAGCACGTTTGTGTGGCCTGAGTAGCAAAACGTTCTTGCATTTGCGTTGTATATTTATTAAATATACCGCAGGAGATTATTATGTCCATAGGAATTCCAGAAATCATTCTCATCTTGGTCGTGGTCCTTTTGGTCTTTGGCGGCAAGCGTATTCCAGAATTGGCTCGCTCGCTTGGCCGTGCAAAACATGAATATCAAAAGGCTAAAGAGGCTATTGAAAAAGAAGCAAAGGATTTAGAAAAGACTGTGGATGCTGCGGCGAAAGTCGAAGCCGAAAAATCTGACAAGTAGTTAAATAGAGAAGGGGAAATTATGAATTTTCGAAATAAAAAGCTAAAGAAAGCTTTTGTGGTCATTTTTGCGCTTGTGGTGATTGCTATTGCGCTTTCGGAGGCTTTTATGCCCGATGAGGTTAATGAAGCCAAACGTAAAGCCGAATTGCAAAATGCTAAGGCGGAGCATCATAAAGAGTTGTTGGATGCCCGCAATTCCGATACACTTGGCTATGGCCTTGCTTTTAAGACGGACACGGAACTTGGAAGTCCGTTTCGCGTTTATCCGATTGGCGGGGGCGATTTTTTTGCGCGTTTGATTGAATATCCGTTTGGAAGTTCCCCGCGTGTAGATGCACAGGATTCGGTGCCGCGTGGAATTATTTTGTATGTTCACGGGTACAATGATTACTTTTTTCAAAAGGAACTTGCCGAAAAGGCGGACTCCGCCGGTTACGCATTTTGGGCTGTTGACCTGCACCATTTTGGGCGTTCCGTTAAGCCGGGGGAATCGCGGGGCGATTTCAGAAGTATTAGCGAATTCTATGGTGACCTGACAAGCGCTCTTGTGACGGCATACCGAATTGTTCAGGTGAATGCACAGCGAACGCAAAAATTGGATTCCAATATTCCGGTTCCCGTACCTGTGGTTATGATTGCGCATTCGCTTGGTGGCCTTATTACTTCGCTGTTTGTAGAAGATAACGATGCGGTGAAGATTGATGCCGTTGTGTTGAATAGCCCCTTCTTGGAAATGAACTTTGGACCACTTGTTCGCCACACTGCTGTCCCTCTGCTTTCTTTTTTGGGTAAGTATTTCCCTGATTACCCGATTCCGGGAACTGGAAACCGCAATTACGCCTATTCGTTGCTCAAGAACGATAAGGGGGAATGGGAGTACAATACGGAGTTAAAAAGTTATGATCGTCCACAGCAGTATTTTGGCTGGGTGCGTGCTGTGAACGAGGGCCAGAATCGCGTAAAGGCTGGTTTGCACATTAAAGCTCCGATTCTTGTGATGCATGGCGATTGCAGCACCAAAGAAAAAGAATGGGTTGATGAATATACGCATTGCGATGGCGTGCTCAATGTAGATCACATTGAAGAATACGCCCCGAATCTTGGGTCGAATGTGACAACCAAAACGATTGAGGGTGGACTTCATGATTTGTATCTTTCAAAAAAGCCTGCGCGCGATGAAGCCTACAAGGCGACGTTTGAATTCATTGACCAAGCGCTGCAAGGAAAATCGACTAAATAAGCGCGGACTGCGCTACTTTTGTTAAGGACTGCGCAGAAATTGCGAAAATGGTGCGGCGTGAAAACGTCGCGCTTTTTATATATTTATATGGCAAAATAAGTTTTGCAAAAGAGGAAAAATGATTATCGATTTGAAAGGTATGGAAACGACCGTGCTCCCGAACTTCAAGGGCGGCGAGAAGGAATTCAAGGCCAAGATGTATTTTGACGGCACGACTCGCATTATGCAGGGGACGCTGGAACAGGGCGCTTCCATCGGGTTCCACAAGCACGAAACCAACAGCGAAATCATGTTCATTCTTTCGGGCAAGGGCAAGGTGCTCATGGACGAGAGCGTTGAATATGTGGAAGCGGGCCAGTGCCATTTTTGCCCCAAGGGCCACAGCCACAGCCTGATCAACGAAAATGCCGAACCGCTCGTGTTCTGCGCCTGCGTTCCGGAACTTGGGTAAGGAGAATTTATGTCTAAACTGATGCGTTCCATTTCGGGTATCCGTGGTATCGTGGGCGATACGCTCACACCGCAAGTCTTGCAGAGCCACGTTCGCGCATTCATTGAAATCACCAAGGCCAAGCGCATCGTGATTGGCCGCGATAGCCGCCCCACCGGCGAAGCCATTGTGCAGTTCGTTGCGGGCGTGTGCCGCCTCGCTGGCGTCGACGTCGTGGATGTCGGCCTCTCGACGACTCCCTCGGTGGAAATCCTCACGACGGAATTCAAGGCCGATGCGGGCATCATCATTACCGCAAGCCACAATCCGCTGGAATGGAATGCCCTCAAGTTCCTCAACAACAAGGGCCTTTTCCTCGGGCCGGACGACGTGAAAAAACTCTTTGAGCTCGCCGACGCGAACCAGTTCGCCTATCCGGACTACCGCGCGATGGGCAAGTACGAAGTCGCGCCCGACGCCGACGGTGTGCATGTGGATGGCACGCTCAAGATTCCGTTCGTGGACGTGGAAGCCATCAAGGCGAAGCATTTCAAGGTGGCCGTCGATGCCGTGAACGGCGCCGGCAGTTACATTGTGCCGCGTCTTTTGGAACAGCTCGGCTGCGAAGTCGTGCGCGTTCATTGCGAGCCCGACGGCACGTTCCCGCGTGGCGCTGAACCGATTCCTGAACACCTCGGCGACCTGCGCGAAGCTGTAAAGAAGAACGGCTGCGCTGTTGGCTTTGCCGTGGACCCGGATGCCGACCGCTGCGCACTCGTGAGCGGCGAAGGCAAGAGCATCGGCGAAGAATATACCCTCGCCATTGCGATGGAAGAAGTCTTGAGCCAAAAGAAGGGTCCGGTTTGCGTTAATTTGTCCACGAGCCGCATGAACGAAGACGTTGCCGAAAAGTACGGTTGCGAATTCAGCCGCGCCAAAGTGGGCGAAATCAACGTGAGCTTGCAAATGATCGAAAACGGCTGCGTGATTGGCGGTGAAGGCAACGGCGGCGTGATTCTCCCGGCGCTCCATTACGGTCGCGATAGCCTTGTGGCCGCGGCGCTTGTGCTCAGCTGGATGGCCCATCATGACGGCGGCCCCGAAAAGTTCGTCCGCGAAAATCCGGCCTATGTGATGCCCAAGAAGAAGTTCGAACTCGGCGACAAGAAAGTGGCCGACATCCTCCCGAAGGTGAAGGCGGAATTCGCCGGCTGGAAGATGGACGAACGCGACGGCCTCTGGCTCGGCAGCGAAAAGTCCTGGGTGCATGTGCGCGCAAGCAACACCGAACCCGTGATTCGCGTGATTGCCGAAGCCCCGACCGCCGAGGAAGCCGAAATGCTCTGCTCCAAGGTAGAAAAGCTCATCTAGACAAAACCGCAGTCATCCTGGACCCCGTCGCTTCGCTCCAGGGTGACAGCGTCCAAGTGGCGTCATCCTCGACTGAACGAAGTGAAGGAGGGGATCCACATCGTTTACAGTTCGATTCCCGTGTCGCGCGTGGTGACTGTGGTGCAAGCGGCGCGGAATGCCTCCGGGGTCGCGACCACGGTCACGCTCTTTTTGGCGCGGGTGATGCCCGTATACAGAATCTGGTTCGTGAGCAGCGGGTGCCCAACCTTACTCGGCAGGAACATAATCACGTGATTGTATTCCGACCCCTGCGACTTGTGGATGGTAATGGCGAATGCGGGTTCCAGGGCGTCGGTGGGCAATACGGCTAACGGGTAGAAAACGAAGCCATCCGTTTTTTTGAGCATCAGGTATGGTTGCTGTTTTGCGAAAACGACCACGCCCGTGTCTCCGTTATACAGCTTGTACATATTCTGGTTCTGCGTTAGAATCAAAAGTTGCCCAGGAAAGTGTTTTTTGTGAGGCGGAACAAAGTCGGGCGAAATGCTTCGGCAGGAATTAATCCAGTGACCGCGAATTTTTTTGCAGGCTATTTCGTTGATGGTCTCGACACCCTGGGGACCTCTGCGCTCGGCTGCGAGAATGCGCATGGATAGCGATAGCGTCCACAACTCCTGTGCGGCGTCCGTGGCGGATTCTATGGTGGTGTTTTTCTGCACGATTGTGGAGGTAGAGTTAATGGCGTTGCAGAAAACGAGCGGTTCCACTTTTTCGGCGAGTTCCGGCAATTTTGCGAACGCGTCTAACTTGCTTACTACGAATTTTTGTACTGCGGCTTCTGTTTCTTTTCGCGAGAGAATCGGCGAAGCGCTTTCGGTCCCTTCGTCGTTTCGCAAAGTCTCGAAGCGGGTAATGTCCTTGCCTCCGTCCTGCGTGAAGGCCTTCTCGAAATCCACTGGCCCGCATACGGCTTCTTCGGCGTACGACTGCACGAACCTTGCCAACTTCCCGATGTTGGAATCGTCGGTAAATCGGTTTGATTTGCGGAGTTTCACCACAAAGTTCCGGTGAGAATTTTTCTGGTTTAAAATTTCCCCAAGTACGGCGCCCGCTTCGACGGAGGGCAACTGGAACGGATCGCCGAGCACAAATAGTCGCGCTCCTTGCGGAATGGCCTGCATGAGTGCGGCAAACATCCCGATATCAATCATGCTCGCTTCGTCAACAACGAAAATGGTATTCGGGTTGAATTGTGTTTCGGCGTTGTAGTAGAATTTGCCTGTCTTGGGGAGGTACTTGAGCAGGCGATGGATGGTGCTACTTTCGAGAGTCGAAAGTTTGCGGAAAATGTCGCTGTCTTTGAATTCGTCGCGAATGCCGTTTAAACCGTCCTGGATGCTTTCGCGCATGCGGTCGGCAGCCTTGCCGCTCGGGGCCGCCAGGTGGATGTCCCAGTTTTCGAGGTAATCCCTGTTGGATTCCAGTAGGCACCACAGAATGTACAGCACGACGGTCGTCTTGCCGGTGCCTGGGCCTCCTGTGACAATCAGGTTTTCGTTTTGCCCGCGCAGAATGGCCTGCGCCTGCTCGTGATTGATGCGGAATTCGCCGTTCGGGTTTTCACTTGTCTTGAACCGCTCTTCCGTTTTGTGGAGATGCGCAATTTTTGCGATGCACTTTTCTGCGTCTGCGTCCGGGAGGTTTTGGCCGCCCTCAAAGAGTGATTTCGCGGCGTTTTCGATAGCGATTTTCGCCTTGTAGTATTTTGTGGCGTAGATGTGCCCGGCGCAGTTCTTTTCACGATTTTCACCGTTTTTTACTACGAAAAGTCGCGATTCCCCGTTCCAGTCGATGATGTTTGCGTAGCGTTTTTCCTGAATGTCCTTGATGGCGCTTTTGACGATGTCCTCGAAAGCATCGGCGCAGACGGGCTCTTCGCAATCCTGCATCAGGCCGTTCCACTTGGCTTCCCATTTGGCAAAGAACGTGTCGGCGTCCAGCGAAAATTGCGTGTTGCCGTCGTCTTGCATCGAAAGCAGCATGTAAAAGAACTTCTGCGCATTTACAGAAATCCCGGGCTCCTGTTCGCACAGGAGTTTGTGCAGGTGCGCGTTGATGGCCTGCGTGGCGTGCGCTTCGCGAAGGACTTCAAAGAAATCGGCCAGGTTTTCGCTTAAAATTTGTTCCTTAGTCATTTTAGGCTTCCTCGCTGTTTTCGTCGTCCAGAATTTTTTTCTTTGCCATCAGAGACTTGATCTTCCCGAAAGCATTCTGCAGGCTCTTGAAGTTTTCCCAAGTGTGGCTGTAAATGCCATTTTCGCACCCTTCGCGAGTGCCGCGTAGGAATACATAGTAAATGCCGCCGAAGTATTTTTCAAAAATTTCGTCGTCGCTTTCGCTCGGGTAGAATTGTTCCAGCCATTTGATGAGGCAAAAGCTGTAAAGCACTCGCTGAATGGAGTAGTCCTCGTCGACCTTGTTTTTGATGGCTTCCGCGCTGTAGATGTCGTTTTCGAGCAGGTCGGATTTCCAGTCCAGAATGCAGTAGCGCTTGCTGCCGTTCTTTTCGGTACGTATGAACAGAAGGTCGATGAACCCCTTGAACATGCGCTGCAGCGTTTCGCTTGCGTTTCCGCAGTCGGCGAGGGTCGCGTTCATGTTGAACTGGCATTCCGCCTTTACGCAATGGGTCGGGATGCTTACGAGTTCAAAACTTTCACCGGTGAAGTTGGCGGCATTTATGGCCGGGAGTTTTGCGTGCAGCGTATTCCACACGATTTCGGCGGTGTGGTCAACCCATTCCTTTTTGTGTTTCCAAATGGGGAGCCCTTGCTTTTTGAAGTGTTCCTCGATTTTGTTCACCAGCTGCGCGTGGTTTTTCGCAGATTCCAGCGACTTGACGGTTTGGCCGAATTCGTAGAACTTGAGTTCCTCGAAAATGGAGTGGAGTGCGTTTCCGAGCTTGTTGCCTTTGGGGTACTTGATGCGGCTCGCTTCTTGCGCGGTTTCCTGTGCGGAGGATGTTTGCGCTTCGGCGCCTTCCTTGTCGGTACGGTCGGAACCGCTTTCGCTCACGTTGTCGTCGGCCTTGCCCGAGAGCGTCGAGTACGAGAACTGCAGAATACTGAGTTTCGCCATTTTCTTTTGCAAATCGGCTGCGACTTGTTCTTGGATTTCTCGAGAACCCTCGGCGGCGTTCAAACCCTCGGCGCTCAAACTTTCGGCGAATTTTATACCATCAGCAACTTTCGTGCTGTCGGCGATTCTCGCGTTGCCACCGTCCGGATGTTTTCCTCTGTTATTCGCGAGAGCATTCAAACTGTTGTTCAGCGGTTTTAGAATCTTGCGTTGAACGGCTTCGCGGATGATTTGCGTCTTGGTATCGTTCCAAGAGGTGATGGGGAGTGTTTCGATGGAATCGCCGTGGTTGTTGCAGAAGTTTTCTACGGCCCTGACGAGGAATTTGAATTCTTCCTTGACGACATTGTATTTGTCGCGCCATTTTGTGTAACGCGGTAAGATCATTATGGAAGAGGCTCGCGTGAAGTTCACGTAGAACAGTCGCTTCCATTCTTCCAGTTCCTCGGCCTTGCGAATTTCCTTGTCGCTTGTTTCGAAGCCCATCTGGGTGCTTTCGCCCTCGTGGAAAATGTACGGCCCGCACGTGGAGTTGTTGAACTGCTTGAAGCCTGCGACCGAGATGACGACGGGGAATTCCAGCCCCTTGGAGGCGTGGATGGTCATGACCTGCACGGCGTCGAAGTCGGTGCCTTTCGCGACCAGGTTTCCGTCTTCGTCATCGGTGTCGGCGTTATCCATTCGAAGGTTTTCCAGATGCCGGATCAAGTCGCTGAGGCTTGCGTTGTTCTGGTACAAAAAACTGATGCAGTAGTTGCCGATTTGCCTGAGTTTTGCCAGGTTCTGCAACATGGAAAGATTCATCAGGTGTTTTTCTATCTGCGTGCCTTCGTAAATACGTTCCTGCATTTCGGCGAAGCGTCTTTTTTGCGCAAGCTGCTTCCATTCCGCAATGCGAATGCGTGCCATGTTGGCGGGGTCGTCGAACAGGTCCTTTTCGGCGTCCTTCAGTTTCACGCGGAAAAAGTCGGTAATCAGTGCCTCGTTCAAAATGCGACGATTGCGTGCCGAGAAATCGGCGGCATCGATGGCCTTGAAAATCGCGATCCATTCGGCGCATTCGCGACCATTGAAAAGATTCGTGTCCTTGTAGCGGGTGAACGGAACGCCTGCATCACGCATGGCGTCTTCAATGACTTCCATTTCGGATCGAGTGCGTGCGAGGACGGCGAAATCCTTGAAGGTCACGTTTTTCAATGTATCGGGGCGGTCTTTGTCAAAAACCTGCAGTGCAGTTTTTTCGCCGTCGAAGGAGCAGAACTCCACAATTTTCTTGACGGCAGCCTGCGCGAATTCGGTTTCGCTGACTTCTTTTTCGGGGATGATAAACGCTTTTTGCGGTTTTCCTTTGAAAGTGGGTTCGCACTTTGCTACGCCCTCCGGGAAACTGGAGTCGGAAAACGTTATAGTCGCCTTGGCGTCTTGATTGTTTGGGGCAAAGAAGTCCTTGCCTTTGACGGCTTCGAACAGTTGGTTGCAACCTTCGATGATGCTTTTCGTGGAACGGAAGTTGTTGCTCAGGGAACTTTGCGCGCCCTGTTTTTTGATGGCCTCCGTCGCCTTCTGGTAAACGTTTACGTCGGCGCCCTGGAAACTGTAAATGGATTGCTTGGGGTCGCCCACCACGAAAATGGGGTTGAACAGTTTCCCGAAAATGTCCCATTGCAATTGGTTTGTGTCTTGGAACTCGTCAATGATGGCGAAACTGTATTGTTGGCGAAGTTTCTTGCAGAGCGCGGAGTCGCCTCCGTCGATTCCCTTGGCGGTGACGGCCCTATGCACGGAAAGAATCATGTCGTTATAGGATTGACACTTGTGCGAAAGCTTGTAAGCCTGCCATTCTTCGAAAAGCTCCGGAACCTGCGATTGCAAAAATGCCCTTTCGATATACGGACCGATTTGCTTGTAGAACTCCTTTGAACTTTCGAGTGCGTCAAAGAAGAACTTCAGTGCGTTGAAAAGGGCCGCGGGTTTGGCTTCGACCAGCTCGGAACCGAATTGTTGCGTGCCGAAAATCTTTGCGGAACCGAAACCGGTCCAACTCTTAAGCGTATCGATGAAGTCGGAGACTTTTTTCCCGTTTTTTGCAATATCTTTATTTTTTTGATGTTGTACGGCGTCAAAAGTACTGTCCTTGTACTTTTCCAGAATTTCGAAGTTCGCCTTGATTGCTGCGACTTTCAGGAGCCCCTCGAAACCGCCAGTACAGAACATGGCCCCTGCATCCTGAACACTGATTTTGCACGACCCGAATTCCAGCGGTGCAACCGAGCTCAGTTTGACCAATGGCTCGCCTTCGCCAGAAAGTCCTTTGTATGTATTTATGGCGTTGCAGAGTTTCGCCTTGAGGCTTTCTATGAACGGGGCCGCCTTGCTGCTTCCGTCCAGGAGTATTGAGAATACCCCATTGTTTAACCATTTTTCGCGAGCCCACTTTGCGATAATTCCCTCGACGAAACTCTCGTCAATCATCGCCATGTCAAAAGGGCGCCCCGCATCGTACGCATTTTCGCGAAGAGTTTTTTGGCAGAAGGAATGGATGGTGAAAATGGGGGCGTTGTCCACCTCGCGCAAAGCGTCCAGAAACTTCTGTGCGTCTTTCACGCGATTGTATTCGGCATCCTCGGTGTTGTCCTTGTTGAGTTTGCCGGTTTCTATCACCTCTTCGATTTTCTTGCGAATGCGGTCCTTCAGTTCGCCGGCGGCCTTCTCGGTGTATGTAACAATCAGGATTTTTTCGAGGGGTGTCCCGTCGTTCAAAAGCCTCGCCACAATCTGCTGGATGGTGTAGGTCTTGCCCGTGCCGGCCGACGCTTCGATGCAAAGGCTTTTGGACGGGTCAAAAAATTCGTTGGAACCGATTTTCTTGCTGTCGAAATTCATGTTACGGCTCCTTTCCTTCAATGACCATGTCAATCAGGCTCTTTTGTGCGGCGGCTTCTTTTTCCCAATCGCGAGGGAATGTTGGCGAGACCGTGAAACCGACGTCCCTTCGCTTGTCGAACATGTTGCGCTTGCCAAAGAATTTCCATGCGTCTGTCAAGTCGGTCGCGTAATCGACGAAGGACTCGTATCGATTGCCCAGCATGTCTGCGGGGACGGCCTTTGCGTACTTTTCGATAAAGGCCGCACTGTAAATTTGCCGCAGTTTTTCCAGCGCGCTATCGCTATTCATGCACACGGATGCCTTGGCCGGGGATTCCGCGCAGGCGTCGGAACTGTAAATGGAAATTTTTACGGTCGTCTCGATCATGGAATTCTTTTGTGCGATGAGGGCGAGGGCCGCAATGTAGGCGGTAAGGTACTTGCTTGTTTTGAAATTTGGATTCTTGCTAGGGGATTTCGGTCTTGCGGAAGTGACCGAAATTAAGTGGTCGCGGCTGGCGTTGCACCACGGAAGCGACCCGCAAATCGTCCAGCGGAAATCCTTGTTCTCGATTGTCTGCTTTATCGAGAACTCGAATTTTTCGCGGTTCGTCCATTCGTCCGGATTTTGGAGCGGGGTTTCGTCGGCCTGTTTTTGCATTTGCGCAAGGATGTTGTTGCATTTCCTTTTGCAACTGGCCTGTAACTTTTTCCCGTATACGCCGTCGGGCAGTTCTCCCGAGATTTTCAAGTCCCGGATAAATTCCTCATAATTTTGATTGTTCTTGAAAATTTCGGATTCCAGCATGGAGTTCACGAGAATGCTGTTGCCCAGGTTGTTGAAGTCGATGGGCTCGAAGAATTCCGTTTCGGGATCCACGTCGTCTTCGCGCTCGTTCGTATCGAGCGTTTTATCGATGCGGAACTGGAACGGATCCTGCAGGAATTTCTGCAGGTCTCTGAAGCTCACGCGTTCCGGGAATTTATTCGCGTTTGTGTAACCCAGTTCGTCCAGGTCTTCCCACTGCCAAAAGAATCTCGTGCGCTTGCGGGCTTCTTCTTCGTTTTCGACGGGATTGACCATGCCTTCGTAAGTTGCCTTGTTGCGCCATTCCTTTGGCGTGAAGAGGTCCGAGTAGGGGCGCTTTTCGTCCAGCGGGATGAGTTTCTCTGGCCAAATGTTCTTGAGAGAATCCTTGTGCGCCGTTTCCCATTCGTCAAATGTCGCGAAACTCCGGGTACGATTTTCGTCGCGGTTCTTGCCTTCATTTTCACCGCGATTGTCGCCGTCGTTTTCTGCACGATTTTCGTTGAAATATTCCCTGGCGGAATCCTTGACGGCCTTTTTCAGGAACATGCGGATGTCGTTCACGATGGAAGTGGGGTAGAGATCCTCGTCCTTCGCGAGATTCTTGTTCATGTAACTGATATGGAAACTTTCGCTTGCGCTCATGAACTGGCACAGGAACGCGTAACGGTTTTTGGCCACAGGCGTATCGTCGCCCGGCCACGGCTTTTGCGTGTTGCGCAAGTCCAGGGAATCCTTGCGGATGTTCCCCGGGAAACTTGAAGACCCCGCTCCGATAAAGAATACGTGCTTTACGGGAATGATGCGGTTCGGGATGAACTTCGAGAACGTGATTCCGTTGACGAATAAATTCCCGCAGCTGTATTCCGTGCTTTCGGCGGCGCAGACGAGCGTCTGCAAAACGCATTCCCACGGTATGCTTTTTTGACCGGCATCGAACTGGTAGCGCAGAATGTCGAAACCTGCGCTGATGTGCTGATAGACGATGGATTCCCCGCTGAAGCCTTCGGGGGCGTACGGCATCGCAATCCATTCGGCCAGTTTTTCGGTAAGCGTATCCAAAAGTTCCGGCGTCACGGCGCTGTTGTTCTTGTAAAAGCCAATCCACTCATCCAGGGAGTCAATGGCATCGGCGAACTTGCTGAGACTGCGGCTGTTGGCGCTCGCGATGTCGGAATACGGACGAACCTCCCCGCAATCGTTTCCGTCGGCACCGAGGCACTCGATATCGTTTTCGGTGAATCTCGAAAGCAGAAGCCTGCGGACTCCTGATTTCCAGTCGTTATTCTTTCCTTGACGGTCGCGGTACATGTGGATGTTTTCAATCCACGCTTCCCAGGCGGCGACATCGTCATCGCTAATCTTGCGCGTATTTTGCACCACTGGATTTCGCATGAGCGAAAAGAACGAGGGCCTGTTGATGGTCTGGATGTCGGGCGTCAGGAGCCCGCACAAAACGTTCAGCGCGTCGAAGGTGAGCGAAGCCCTCGCCGGGGAATCGACAATGGAAAATGGAATGTGCAGCCCTTCGGTGGAATTCTGGTCAAACGCCTGGAAAATGGCGGTGCGGTAATTGTCCATGTCGGGCGAAAAGACGATGATGTCGCTCACGCGGTTGACTGGGTTTCCGTTCTCGTCGCGCTCGGCCAGGAGTTTGCAAATCCGCGAATGGAGAATCTGCATTTCGCGCTCGCGCGTGGGTGCTGCCGTCAAGGAAAAACTGTGGTCGTCCTCGAAATGCGTGCTCTCGAAATTGCAAAGCAGTTCCTGCTGTGTGGAGGCGCGTTCCGCCACCATCATCTGCACCTGGTGCAAAAGAGAATTCTTACTCTTGGCAAACGCGATGGGCGTCTCGTCAAAATCGTGATTGTAGCCCGACGCCTCGCACCACAGCCGAATGTTGTCGCGACCGGATTTACCCCAGTCGGCAAGCAGAGAGTTCTCGTTTTTGAAGTCAATATCTTCCCAGAAATCTTTGCACGGATTCTGGATATAGGCGTAAATGTCGTTCTGCTCGGCGAACTTCTGCAAAATCACGCGGTAAAATTGCCCCATGCCGCCCAGACCGAAAATGAACACCGGCAGAACCTTGTCGCCATCGGTGAAACGCTCGCAGTGGAACTTGCCGTTTTCGCGCAAGCAGTCGCTGTACAAAAACGGAATGGTCAGGTAATCAACATTTATTGGCCCTTCCTTGTCTTTGTTTTTGCGTTGGTTCATGGCCTCGAAAACATTCGAAAGCAACGAAGGCTTGCCATTTTGTTCGTGGAAAATTTTGGAATAGAGTTTGCGCTGCCATTCCTCACGAGTACCGCCGTCGAAAAAGTCGCTGAGCTTGCCTTGCTTCCAGCATTCCAAAATCCCGCGCGAAGTCCCCTGGCCGTCAACATCCCTCATGAAATCGCCCGGACGGCTTGTCTCGTACTCCAGAAACAGCGAAGCCATCCTCAGGGCCAAATCAAAGGCGTGGTTGTGGTCTATTTTACCGTCGGTTTCAAGATAGCGCGTGACTTCGGCCCCGAGCCCCTTGTAGTTCGGGACTCCGTTTTCGTCGGACCCGTAAAGGTATGCGAGAATCACGCTCTGCAGCATGTCGCTGTTCAGTTTCTGCTTCGAAATATCGTCGCCCACCAGGATTTCCATGAGGAAACGATCGATCATCATCGAGTTGAAATTCGTGAGTGTCCCGCAACGCTTGACCCAGTGAAGCCTGAACCACTGTTCCAGTTTCGGGTCCGGAAAAATAATAATCGGCGATTGGAACGGCGAAACCCATACGCGTTTAACCGCCTCAATCATCTCGTCGGCGAGTCGTTCCAGGTTCAGTGCGAATTTCAGGTGAAGCATGGCTTTGTGCGGTCCTTTTTTTACAATATAAAAATAAAGGCGCGACAAAAGATGACAATTTGGTTATGGAGGCGAATTGGATTGCGATGGGACTATTGCGGAGTTTGATAAATTTCCTGAAATTAAGGGAAAATAACAATGTCAAATACCCACTATAATGAAAAATGCGGATTCAAACTATAAAATAGGTCTTGAAAGGGAACTAGTCTGCCGCAAAGAACAGAGTCCCCGAAATCCAGTCCTCCGCCTTGAAGGTGGTATCCTTGGAATGATTTGCTAAATGAGCCTTAGTGCTGTTGTACCTAATTTTAAAATTATTTAATGTAATATAAAAATTTTAGATTCAGTTGTATCAAATCAAGAAATTTTTTTTAACTTGTTCTTATTTCTTTTTTTGCAATTATATTTAAAATAACTTGTGCTGAATTAATATAGGAGACTTTTAATGTCAAAATTGAAAATTACGTCAGGAAAAAAGATTTCTTTTTCTTGGAATAACACCAATGACAAAGTGGTTGCTTCGTCTACAAAGTTTACGGCTAAAGATGATGGTCTTAAGTCAATGGAGACTTTTGTTAAGGGCGCTGTTACGGCATCTGTTGAAGATCGTACAGAAAAAAACTTTAAAAAAATGTCGTACCCTAAATTTGTGATTGCAAAATCGGCGAAAACCTTCAAGTTTACGTATGCAATTTCAAGTTCTAAAACTTTGCTGTCTAGTGAAAAGTTTAATAAAAAAGAAGATTGCCTTAAGGAAATTGAAAAACTTAAGCAAAATGTTGAGGCCGAATATCAGGAATTTTTAATTGAGAAAACGCTTGATGAAATGGAAGCGTCTACCGTTAAAAAGGCTTCGTTGAAAGTGGCGAAATCGCTGTCTGTGGGTCTTAGAAAATTACCCAAGTTTACTCATAAAAAAGCTTCCCCGAAGTTTGCTTCTAAGAAAGCGGAGTTGAGCAATGTTGATAAGATGAATGCATCGGGAACGGCTTCGTTTAGAACTAGCCGCGGTAAGCATCCGTCGTTTGTTAATGGTAAGTTTAGCGAAGAAAAAGTTCTTTCGTCAAAGAAGGCTCTTGCAGCTTTGCAAAGTTTGCATCATACGATGGGTTTCAAAAATGCGGAACAGGAATTTAAGGAAGTTTCTGTTGAATCCGTGAACATTGGCCGAAAGACCACATTCTACCGTTTGCAACAATATCACGAAGGAATTCCCGTGTTTGGTCATCAGCTGGTTGTGTCTGCAGACGAAACCGGAAATGTTGAGTCGTTGAGTGGACACTATGCTGATATCAAGTCTGTTTCGCAAATTAAGTTCACCGAAAAGATGGCTCAAGAAGTCGTTTTGAAGGATTCTGGCGAAGAAAACGTTACTTTGGAAGGACTTCATTATTATGTAGACGATAAAGATAAGTCTACATTGTGCTGGAAAATTTCAACAACTTGTGAGGCCTATTTTGTTAATGTGACCAATGGCTCGATAGTAAAAAAAATGAGGACGGTGAGGGACTATGGTCGTATTGTGAGTTGTACTGGGAAGAATTTGTATGGGAAGGAAGTAGAATTCCCTACTGCTTATTCTCCTGCTACAAACGCTTATTCTCTTTGTGATGCTTCTCGTGGAATAACTATATATCGTTCCCAGAAGGCTTTAGATAGTGATGGTGCGGTAGTTTATTCTTCTTCTAAAAAATGGTCGGGGGAGATGGATGCGATTAGCGCTTTTACCAATATGATTGAGATTTACGATTTTTATTATAGCGTTCTTGGTCGTAAAGGTGCTGATAATAAAGGAAAGCCGATTCATGTGACTGTGGGTTACCATGAAACGGATAAGACTTATAGTAACGCATTCTATAGTAGTAGGTCTACAGATACAAGAATTTGTATAGGAAATGGTAATAACTATGCAAAGCCGATAGATGTTTTAGGTCATGAGTTTACGCATGCAGTGAATGATTCTATATGGAACCCGGCTTACGAGAATGAATCCGGCGCTTTGGATGAAGCTTTTGCCGATATTATGGGTGAATGCATACAAGATGGTATTTTTGATTTGCATCGCGAAGATTGTACGTCTGGCGCGAATAGAAGTTTTGAAAATCCGGGCCTTTATGGTGACCCCGATCGCTATTCAAAAAAAGAGCCTCTTGCAACTAATCCGACTGAAAGTAATGATTATGGGGGAGTTCATTCTAATAGCGGAATCATTAACCATGTAGCCTATTTGATGCAAAAGAAATGGCCTACAGACAGTTTTGCTGGAGAATTTGCGGCGCTCTTTTATAAGAGTATGTTCTATTTAAGTACGTATTCTAATTTTTTGGATTTTCGATCTGCTATTCTTAAGGCTGCAAAAACAATGATGCTTGGCTCTTCAAAGGAACGTGCGATTGCAGAAGCCTTAGATGAGGTTGAAGTTGTATATAAAGATAATTCTGGATCGGGTGCTTCTTATGTGTTAGATGGATATATTTATGATTCGTTGAACAACCCGATTATTGATGCCAAGATTACTATGTATAAAGGAAGCTCGTCAAGCGTGTACCATTACGATTATACAGATTCTACGGGGCGTTATACGCTAGGATTTGTCAAAGGGTATAATTATAGGTTGGTTGTAACTGCAGATGGGTTCAATTCATATACATGTACAGTGAATTTGACCTCGTCTAATTGCTCAACAAGGCCACGCACTGCGGCAATCAAGTTAACTCCGAAATCAACATCTTCGTCTTTCTATTCCCTTCAGGGGACGGTTACCAACTCGGAAACGCGCAAAGTTGTTCCAGGAGCGGTTGTAAAAATTGTCAGTGGCGCTGGGGGTATGCAAAAACTGTGTGCCGATCAATGCGACGTAGTTTTAACGACGGATGAGGATGGGAAGTTTTTCACGTCGAAACTTTCTAATGGTACATATTCGGTTTACTTCTATAAGAGCATTCCTGCAGAAAAACAGTGTTTTGCTTCTTATTGCCAGATGAATATAACTGGGAAAACAACGTATAATCCTTACGTGGTAAGAACGTCGCGCTATTTTTTGAGCTCAATTCATGTGGCGTCTCGTGATAAGCAAGCCGACGCAAAGAAGGCTCTTCCGAGTACAGAAATTCTTATT
Source organism: Fibrobacter sp. (assembly GCA_024398845.1). Classification (GTDB taxonomy): domain Bacteria; phylum Fibrobacterota; class Fibrobacteria; order Fibrobacterales; family Fibrobacteraceae; genus Fibrobacter. Next base: position 35,011 of record JAKSIM010000005.1, read on the forward strand.
GACAGAGACTTGAATAAGGGCAGTGGCGGTAAGTATATCTACGCAAGCTGTGGCTTTGCGCAAACGAGTACCCCCATTACCAATATTGTGCTTGTGAAGAGTTCCTCCAAGTTGACATGGACAACAAAAACATTTTCAAGTAACGGAGTTTCCGCGACGTATACTAGAATAAATGTGGACTTGAATGAGGGTGCAAAGGGTGATTATATCTATTTGTGCTATACGACGAGTTCGTTGTTTAGCCCTATAACGGGTCTAAGCGTTATATACGATTCTGAAACGCTCAAGGATCCATGGACTACTGTAAAGTGGGTGAATTCTTCTACGGAAGCCGATGCCAATTACAAGTCTCCCAAGGGAAACCCGATTTACTTTATTATAAAAAGAACTGAATAAATGAATTGAGTTGAAAAATAAAGAGGCGTCATTATGAATGGCGCCTCTTTTTGTATGCTAGCGGAAAATTTTATGTTACTTGCAGCTGAATCCCTGTAGTTCGAGGCCTGCCTTCATTTCGCCGTAGGTGGAGGTCTTTTTCATGTCGAGCGCCTTTATAAAGCGGCTTTCCATGTTGTTGTGGACTCTGAGTCCGGTCATGGTGCGGGTGACTTCGCCCTTGCCGCTCGAGCTGAATCTCTGGAATAGTGCTTCGCGGTCAAGTTCAGGTGGTACGAATACGTCGGTCGTGAGGTCGAAATCGGTGATTTCGTTGTTCGTGAATACAAACGAGATGTTTACGAAATTCTTGAGGCCCGAGAACTGCCCGTTCACGGTGCAGGTGAGTTTACGCGGGGTGGGGTCTGCCTTGGGGGCGGGTGCCTTCGCGGTGGGCTTCACGGCGTCACCGAAGGCGGCGAGCAAGATTTCTTCTTTTGTGGCGCCCACAATCTGGTCGACGATTTTGCCGTCCTTCATAATGAAGAACGTTGGGAATGCCTGGATGGGGAACGTGGCCTTGACCTTGTCCATGCCCGGGTCATCGTAACCGATGGAAGCGACCTTGATTTCCCTGTGGTTCTTGGCGATGCTGATGATGGTCGGAATCATGGTGAGGCACGGCGGGCAACTTGTGCTCGAGACTTCCAGCAAGATCGGTTTTTTGTAGTTGAGAATTTCTTTGTCCAAGTTGGCATCGTTGATTTTTACAATGCGGATGTCTTCTTGCGCGGCTTGGGATGCATTTTTTGCGGATTTGGCGTTTGTTGCTGCATTTGTGGCGGCATTGGCGCTTGCGGCGCAAAGCGCGAGGGCGCAGGCGGCGATTGTGGGCAATTTGAAATTTTTCATTGTTTAATCCTTTTTTTATTTCAAGATAATAAAAAGGTTGCCGAACGTGACGCCATCTTGCGCTTAAACCCCCGCGAGTGCGAAACTACAAGCAGATCTTGACGACCACTCCGTACTTGGAATCCTGTGTATTGCCCACGCGCCAGAGTTTTGCCTTGTAGGCGAACTGCTCCGGACGGGCGTTGCGCAGGATTTCGGCTCCGGTGGCGCGGATGTAACCGGCCTTGGTTTTCCCGCTGCTCCCGGTGATTTTGGCCTCAATATCCTCGATGCTCACGCTGATGGCGTTTTTGTCGTGCGGGTTGTAGGGCTCGGCCTGCACGCTTATTGCGAGGGCGTCAAAGAATTTTTGGCGTGCTTCGCGGAGGGCCGCAAAACCTTCGGTAAAGTCGCGAGCCACGTGGTGGTTAATCACGTTCTCGAGGCGGGTGAAACCGTGCGTCCAAAAATGGCACTGCGAGCCAACAATCCCGATGGTGAGTTCCATGCCGGAATTCTCCTTGAAGTACCGCGTGAAGCATTGCTCAAGGGTTTCCTTGTGCGGCTCAATTTGAAGACGGTCTTTTGCAATTTCGTACAAAATATTGTACACCTCGTCCTGGTTGCTGAACCTGCCGTACATCCAGGCGAACAGCGCTTCTGCGGCAATTGGCTTGATGATGTACGAAACGAGCGGGAGGTTTGCGGTGAATACGCTTGTGCGGCGGCTCAAAAGTTCGGCGACCAAAAGGCTGTCGCGAACCTTGACCGCGAGGAGCAGCGCCCCGATGTGCATAAGGAACGAGTACTGCGAATGATCGAGTTTCTCGATTCCGCTTTTAAAGCAAATCTTGAAATCGGCTTGCAGACACTTGGGCAGGTACGTATACCACGACGGCGAAAAGTAGGTGCTCGCGTCAATCTGTTGGTAGCCCGAAGCGTCAAACGTCTCGACTTCTCCGAGGTAGTCCAAAACTCCTGTTTTGCTCATGGTGAACTTGAAAACAGAAGTGGAGTTTTGGGTGACGGCTTCAATAAAGAATTCGTCGATTGTGATGTTGGTATTAGTATTCATAATTGACTCCATTGTTGTTTTCGTGATACTCTAAATATATCTTTGATTTTATGTCAAAAAATGACAATGACGGAACGGACGCAAAATTGGTGACTTTTTATTTCGCTGGGGCTGTGCCTTAAATTTTTTATTTAATGGTCTTTGAATCGGGATTTTTTTGGGGTTTTAGGTAATTTTGTGGGTTGTTTTACTGTTTTTTGAATGGTGGCTTTTATATATTTTAATGCTGACAAAAATTTAATGGAGTACATATATATGGAAATCAAATGGCTTAACCCTGATGCAAAGTTTGACCGCCTTGTTTTGGCGGGTGATATTGGCGGAACGAATACGAACCTTGGCCTGGTGGGCTACAAGGATGGCAAGTTCACGCTGATTCTCGAAACGGTCTGCCCCTCCAAGGATATTGATGGCTTGGACGCTCCGATTCGCGAAACCTTGAAGGTCGCCGCCGAAACTCGTGCAGACCTCAAGCCGAGTCACGTTTGCATCAGTGCCGCCGGCCCTGTCGCTAACAACAAGTGCGTGATGACGAACCTCCCGTGGTCCGTGGATGGTGATGCCATCACGAACGCGACCGGCATCCCGACGCTCGTTATCAACGACTTCATGGCCATCAGTTACGGCATCCCGACTTTGGATGTCGATGACCCGAAGCAGATTTTCAAGCTCACGCATACCGACGGTAGCCAGCCTGCTCCGCAGAAGGCCACGAAGGCCGTGATTGGCCCGGGTACTGGCATGGGTGTTGGCTTCCTCGCCTTTGACGGCGAAAAGTACATCCCGGCTTCCTCCGAAGGTGGCCACTCCACGTTCGCCCCGTTCGACAAGGACTCCCAGGAATTCCACGATTACATGGCAAAGAAACTCGGTTGCGTTCCGGGCGTAGAACCGCTCGTTTCTGGCATGGGCCTTCGCAACATGTACGAATGGTGGAAGGAAACCCGTGGCGTCCCGAACAACGAATACTTCCAGAAAATCGAAGAGACCGAACCGAATGACCGCCCCAAGTACATCAGCCGCGCAAGCGACAACGATCCTGTCGCCGCCGAGATGATGCGCCTCTTTGTGAAGATGCTTGCCCGCTTTGCAAGCGACGCTTCTACCTTGTTCCTCCCGCTGGGCGGTTTCTACCTGGCCGGCGGTACCGTGCAGAAGGACCTTCGCTGGCTCGAACGCGACAACCTGTTCATGCAGTATTTCGAAAAGAACTACAATCCGAACATCCGCCCGCTTTTGAACAAGATTCCGGTGTACATCATCAAGGATTACAGCATCAGCCTTTATGGCGCTGCTAACGCAAGCCTCAACTTGCAGAAGTAAGGACGGGGTCGTTTAAATTTCTAAATTTGGCGCCATGAAATTTGAAGAACTTTCTTTGGCGTCTCCACTGCAGCGCGCTGTGCGTGCGGTGGGTTACGAAACTCCGACTCCGATTCAGGAGCAGTCCATCCCGAGCCTTCTCGAAGGCAAGGACCTGCTGGGCATCGCCCAGACGGGGACTGGCAAGACGGCGGCCTTTGCGCTCCCGATTTTGCAGAAACTGCTGGAGTCGGGGAACTTCCGTTCTCCAAAAACTTGCCGCGCGCTGGTGCTTTTGCCGACGCGCGAGCTTGCTATTCAAGTAGAAGAATGTTTTAAACAGTACGCGCAGTTTACGGCGATTTCTACTGCCTGCATTTTTGGCGGTGTGAACGATGGTCCGCAAAAACGCAACTTGATTCGTGGCGTGGACGTGCTGGTCGCGACTCCGGGGCGCCTGCTCGATTTGATTGGGCAAAAGGCGGTCTCGCTCAAGAAGCTTGAATTCTTTGTGCTGGACGAAGCCGACCGCATGCTCGACATGGGCTTTATCCATGACATTCGCAAGGTGGTGGCGATGCTCCCGCCGGTGCGCCAGAACTTGTTCTTCAGTGCGACCATGCCCGACGACATCACGAAACTGGCGGCGACGATTTTGCGCCCGAATCCGGTGCGTGTAGAAGTCGCCCCGCAGAGCACGCCCATTGAACGCATTCACCAGGAACTTTACCGTATTGACAAGCGTCGTAAGGGTGCTCTCCTCAAGGAACTTTTGGCGGCGCACCCTGAAATGCAAAAGGTGCTTGTTTTTTGCCGCACCAAGCATGGGGCCGACAAGATTGTGCGCGTGCTAGAAAAGGCGGGCGTCAAGTGTGCGGCGATTCACGGCAATAAAAGCCAAACGCGCAGACAAGAGGCTCTCAAGAACTTCAAGGACGAACAAATTCGCGTGCTGGTGGCGACGGACATCGCCGCCCGCGGTATCGACGTGGACGACGTGAGCCATGTGTTTAATTACGACCTGCCTAACGAACCCGAGACGTTCGTGCACCGCATTGGACGTACAGCCCGTGCAGGGAAGGACGGTGTGGCGATTGCGTTCTGCGCGCCCGACGAGGAGCAGGACCTGCGGGCGATTGAAAAACTCACCCGCGTGAAGATTCCCGAAGGCGACAAGAGTATTTTCGAGAAGTTACCGCCCCCGCAAAAAGAAACTCCCGAAAGTGAATTGCGCAATGCCCGCGGTCGCCACCAGCGTCACCCTCAGGCACAGGCCGACTCTCGCGACCGTCGTCACCCTGGAAGGAGCGCAGCGACTGACGGGGCCCAGGCGGACTCTCGTCACGCGCAAGACCCGCGTCAGGGCAATGCGAGTGGATCCCGTTCGCCACTTCGTGGCTCCAGGATGACGCAAGAGAACGGGGCCCAGGGCGCCGTCGTGCCGAGTCGACCCCATGATGCAGCCGGGCATTCGCACAAGCATCGTCGTAATCGTCCGGGTTCCCGCGCCCGCAAGCGCATGCGCGAAGGCGGTTCGTTCGGCGGTTAATTCATGTGGCCCGGCTTTAGGCCCGACCATAAAGGACTGTAAAGGACAAACGAAAAATGCGACCCTTGCGGGTCGCATTTATTGCATATAGGTGAAATCCTTTAGTCTTCGGCTTCCGGATCGTAAAGATCCCAGGACCATTCAACCTTGAACTTCAGGTCCTTGGTTCCGCCGAGAGTTTGTTCAAAGACTTCCTTGTTCTCAATGAGGCCGATGTCTTCGATTGTAAAGCATTCGTCGTCGCTAAGTACCGTATCGTCGAATTCGTTTTCGTCAAGGACGATTGGGCAAATCTCGATTTTGTCGATACCGCGCGGGATAAGTACGGTGGCCGCCTTGACGCCTTCCCATTCCTTGACATCCGTTGTGTCGAGTACGAGAGCCGTCATCGGAGTGTTCACCAATTCGTCGTCACTGTAGGTGTTGACAATGAACTTCACTTCGGGGTCGCCGATTTCCTCGGTTTCGCTAATGGAGTCAACGGTCTGCTTGTAGCTGGTGACCGTCAAGTTCAAAGTCTTGTTGACGGTTAGGTACTTGACAGGTTCGCTGGAACTGCTTTCTGGTTCGCTAGAACTGCTTTCCGGCTCGCTGGAACTTTCTGGTTCACTGGAACTGCTTGCCGGGCCAACGTATTCGCCCTTGTCGTTGTAGTTCTTGGTGTCAGACATTTCGGGACAATCGTACGAGCCGTATGTCTTGTAAATGTTGATGCAGCGGTTTGCGCCGTAAGCTTGCTTACAGACGTAGAACGCTAAGTTCGACTGTTCGTTATCGAACTTTTTGAGAGCTGCTCCCTTGGAATCAAAAGCCTCGTTTTGCAATTCAGCTTCTGCTTCAATGGCGTTATCGCCGCATGCAGCAAACATAAGCGGCAAGGCGGCAAAGAAAATACCAAAGGCGATTTTGCGGCGTAAAAATTCGTATCTCATTTTCTTACCTCAAGCTTAAATCAACCATGATGCGCCAAGTAGGAGCGTTTGCACGGAAAATGTTGTAGTAACGGTGGTTGCTCATGGTCGTGGAACCGCTTGCAACGAGCGCCTGTGCGGTAATGGAAGCGTACTTGCCGTCTATACCGACGCCGACCCAACCGTTGGTTTCCCAGTCGTCCATAAAGAACGTCTTGTCGATTTCGTGCTGTTCCTTGACGGGGTACGGATTTTTGCCTTCCTTGTCAAGGATGTCAAGTGTTTTCGAGAGTTCCGGGGACGGACTGTTAAAGAAGAGTTTGTTCTCGGAGTACACGTACTCAAACAACGGCTTGGTTATGCCGAAGGTGAGGTTGAAGTGCAGGAACGTCGTCGGTTCGATGAACTTACCAATCTTGAAGGTCAGCGGAACATCAAAGGCGAAGTTGTCGTACGTGAGTTCAACTGAGCGGGACAAATCGTAAGTTAAGCCGGACTGGAGCTTGCCTTGGTCCTCATCCATGACTTCGTCAAAACGGGCGTAGCGGTAAATGAGACCGGCACGAGCCTGGATTCCAATGACGTCGACAAAGTAACGGCGGTAAGAATAGTAGATACCAGCGCCGCCGCCCCAATTGCATTCGGCATCAATTGCCTTACCGTAGCGCTTGTCGAAGTAGCGTGCACCCTGGATGGTTATGCCATGACGGAAGTTGACGGCAAGAATGCTGTCGTGAGTAGCCTTTTGCCGGGCCTTGTAGTCGGCGACGTAAATCTTTCCGCGACGCTTGGGCGGGAGTGCTGCGGAATCGGTTTGAGCGGAGTCCACCTTGGCGACTTCTTGAACGACCTTGGGTTCGACCTTGGCGGTATCCGGTGCCGGATTCTTTTTAGCGAGCATTGAGGAATCTTCCGGAATTACGGCCGGCAGAGCGGTCGAATCCACCGGGGTTGCTTGTGCCGTCGTGTCGGCAGTAGAGTCTGCCGGCTGAGCGACCTGATTCGGTTCAGGAATGAATATGCTGGGTGCAGGTTCGGTTGCTTCCTGGGCAAACGAAAATGTCGCGGCAAGCACGATAGACGCTAGAAACATATACTTAATATTCATATCGGTTTCGGTCTCTCTATAAAGGGTTAATCGATGTTAAAATAATTTAACCGACTGTATTTGGCTAAAATAATTTTAAAAAAAGTTTAAAAATTTCTTTCAATCCCTTGATTTTGGCGTTTTTGACTCAAAATTTACTCTGCGAGGCTGTATTTTTGGCTTCTTCCTCCTTTGCTGCTCGCCCGAATGAGCTTTTTGCCAATCATATTTTGGATCTCGCGGAGTGCCGTGTCGTGGCTTGTGTTAAAGAGGGCGGCGACCTCTTTTGCCGTAAAGTTTTCGGGAATGGTTCCGTTAAAAATGGCGATGAGCAGGGTCTGCTCGCGCTCGCTGGTCGAGGTCCCGGCATGTTGGTTCGCAAAGGAAATCCGTCGCACCATGGGGGCGTACTTGGACTCGCTTTGCAAAACGGCTTCGTACATTTGCGCGAGGAACCACAGAATCCATTCGGTAAGGTCCCCGTTGCCGGACTGCGTCCTGTTCAAAATGCGGAAGTACTCGTAGCGGTTCTTGAGGATTTGTGCATTTAAAGAGTAAAGGTAGTGTTGAGTGCTCTCGGAGCGGGCGAGCTGCATGCTAGTAATCATGCGGGCCAGGCGGCCGTTGCCCTCGTTGAATGGGCGCAACGTCAAAAACCAAAAGTGAGAAATCGCGGCCTTGATGGCGCCGTCCATCGGGGTAATCTCGAACCAGGTGATGAAGTTCGCAAGTTCGGTTTGGAGACGGTCGGGATCGGGACCGGTAAATGAAACATTGTCTTCGTTGATGAGCCTTGCGACCGTACTCATGGAATCTCGGCACTGCATGGCCTTGTTCGCCGACAAGGCGGCGTGCCAGTTGAAAAGGCGCTCCATGGTAAGCGGAGTTGAGGCGTTGCGGATGGCGCCGATATAGTTTTTGACGGAGTTGTTCTTGCCTTCGCCGCGGAGGTCGATATCTTTTTTGACTGCTGCGGGGGACAGTTCGATGCCGTCGATTGCACAACTTGAGACTATGTCGGTAGCGAGGAGCTCGGTTTCGAAGCCCCTGAACTTGCAGAGTTCCACCATGCCGATAAGCCGCCCTTCGGCAAGACGGGTCCTGCCCAGAGCGTCAAGCACGCGCTTGGGATCGAATCGGAAGTGGGTCCAGTCTGGAAATTGATGAATGTAAAGCATAGTAAACAATATAAGCAAAAAAATTAAGGATTGCGGTGAAAATTACGCATGTTTTGCGTAAAAAGTGACCGGAATCATATTCCAAATTGGAATGAAAACCGCCATAATCTGTTGATAGAGAACAAAATACGGGAAATATGTGAAATCCGTCAATGAAATTTTTATTAACAGAGAATATATTTGTAATCAGTATAAAAGTATGCCGGGCATACTTGTTTTTGCGTATCCGAAAAATACGTAAAGAAAAGTTTGCCTGACCGACCGAGGAAAAAGAATTATGACGCGTAACGTATTGTCTCTTAACGAGTTAAAGCGAATGTTTGCAGGCAGGACCTCGAACGCCGGTTCGGGCTGTTTTTCTGCCGTACCGCTTGCTTCGGGTGTGTTGCGTTCGTCGGGAGAACAGCGTGCGTCTGGTAGGTACTGTGTCGCCGAAAAGGAATGTGCTATGGTAGAGAACTGCACCGCGAGAGAGAACTGCGCCGTGGAAACGCTTGCGTCAAGTGGGGACTGCACCGCGGGTCTGTTCGCCTTCTGGGCGAAGATTGTTGCCGTTGTTATGTTGTGTGTAATGACGATGAGCGGACAAGGATGGGCTGCGTGGGATGGTTCCACGAAAACTCAACCCTCAACAACGACTATTGAGAGCAAGACATACTATGTGATTGCTAGTGAAGCTAACTTGGCGTGGTTTGCAAATAGAGTGAACAGTAGTAGTACTAATGCTTCTATTAACGCAATTCTAACTGCTGACCTTGATATGGGGAATAAGGCGTTTACGCCAATAGGATATTATGCGAATAATTCTCGTGTGTATACGGGTACTTTTGATGGTCAGGGGTACACGATTAGCAATTTGAATGTTTCAAGTGATAAGTATTCAGGCTTGTTTGGTAGAACGAACTCTGGTGCGGAAATCAAGAACATTACGGTGGCAAACTCTACCTTTAAACGAGTTAATTATAGTAGTGGTGGAGAAGGTTATGGCGGTTCCATTGTGGCATATAACAATGGTGGAACTATAACGGGGTGTGTTGCTAAGGATGTGTTTGTTCAAGGCGCAAAAAATGGATCTGGACAAAAAAGTCATTCTGGTGGCATTGTAGGGTATAATGCCAGCGGGACAATTTCCATTTGCTCTGCTGTTGGGAAGGATTCGATTGAGGCTACTACTGATGTGGGTGGTATTGTTGGTTACAACGGTCTAAATGGAACCATTATTGACTGCCTCTCTGGCGCAGATGTAGTGTCTGTGGCAAAAACTGCTGATGGTGAAGCTGGTGGTATTGTGGGTAATAACGCTGGAACGGTTCGCCGGTGCGTTTATACGGGTAATTATGTGAAGGCTGGAGCAAACTCTTCTAATCCCAATGGCGGTGCTGTCTCCGGTGGAGGAACGGCTTGTAAAGATTCCTGCTTCTATACAACAGAGGGTATGAAGGTCTATGGTAACGATGGCCATGTTTCCGATTTTGAAGATGTTAAGGATATTCTAGGTCCGCCGTGGGTTTTGGCTGATGAGGAGTTAGCACTTGATAATGGTGTTTCCTATTATAACGTTATTTTCAACGGAAATGGCAAGAATTATATGGACACCATTACGGTGAAGAAGAATGGTCTTGCCATTGATCCAGGTGAAGTTGTTGTTGAGGGTTATCGGGTTTCTGGTTGGTACAAAGAGGCTGGTACTATAAATCAGTGGAACTTTGCCACGAATAGTGTAACGAGCAATATGACTCTTTATGCAACGTGGATTCCGGTTTACAAGGTGACCTTCAATGCCAATGGAGGCTCGTTCCCCGCAAATGCTGTTCGTGAAAAATATTTCGCTCAGGGGGAAACCATTAATGCAAATGGCGTAACGGAGCCTGAGTTTACAGATGGTGTATTCAAAGGCTGGGCTATCACAAGTGATGCGGAGGCCCCTTCCGTTTCCTTGGGAACGATGGGCACTAGCCCTGTGACGATCTATGCGGTGCAGGAGTTGACCAATTTTGTAACGCTTACCTACAATAAGGGCTCTTATGGCACGGGAGCAGATGTTGTTCAGAAAGTTGCTCCTGGTAAAAAGGTTGCGTTAAAGACAAACATGTTTACACGCAGTGGCTATGCTCAGGATGGATGGTCTCAGAATACCTCTGGTGATACGAAGTACAAGTCTGTAGGCGATTCCATTACAGTGAGCGAGAATACAATTCTGTTCCCGTATTGGAAATCTTCAAAATGGACGATTACATATAACAAGGGTAACTTTGGCTCGGGAAGCATTGCAGCTGGTACAAAGGCCACGGATGCTGATTTTTTCTTAACTACAGAGACGTTTACCTGGGCTCAGGATACTGCCCTTTATGTGCAGGATGGTTGGACGATTACCAATTCTATCACTGCGGCAAAGAATTATGATTTGGGTGGTAAGTATGCGCAGAATGCGAACTTGACTGTGTACCCCCACTGGGTGAAGGCTTTCACGGTCACATTCAATGCCGATGGCGGTACTCCTGCTCCTGCGAACCAGATTGTGAAAATTAACGGTAAGGTTTCTCAGCCGGGTCAAGATCCTGCCAAGGATGGTTATACATTCCAGGGCTGGTATGCAAATGCAGAAAAGACTGTAGGGTTTAATTTTGCAAACGGTATTGTTGCCAACACCACCATCTACGCCAAGTTCACTCCGAATAATTTTACCATCACCTACAATGCTGGTGAATATGGCGCGGGTACCATTGTTGCGGGTTCCAAAACCTATGGTGATGATTTTACACTGAGTTCCGATAAGTTCACTCGCACGGGTTACACGCAGACGGGCTGGGCTACCACAGATGGCGGCGCTCAGGCCTATGAACTGGGTGGTTCATATACCACAGATGCCGCTATCACGCTTTATCCGGTGTGGACTATTAATTCTCATAGCGTCCAGTATAGGGTTGATGGCGAAGTTTGGTCTTCGTCTCCTGCGGAGTACCATGCCACGGTTACACCGCCCACGGCGCCTGCGAAGACTGGCTACACCTTTAAACAGTGGAACAGTAGTCAGGTGGAATGGAGTGCAAATAACGCGACGTTTACCATGATTGATGAAGATGTTGTTGTTGATGCAGAATATGAAGTCAACAGCTACACGCTCACTTGGACGGTTGGTGATGGCGTGACCATTACTAGCACTGATGGTGAATATACGGCGGCGGGTCAGGTTGCATACGGCACTGAACTTGTGGCGCCTGAACTCTCTCGCACGGGTTACACGCGAAATGGATGGAATCCAGAAGTTCCCGCGACGATGCCGGCTTCTGCCTCCAGTTTTACTGCACAGTGGACTCCGGTGTCTTATCCTATCGCATACAATAATTTGCATGAAGGCCAAACCAATACGAACCCTGCAGATTATACCATCACGTCGGAAACGATCACTCTCGTCGCTCCTGGCGATAGCACGGGCTACACGTTTGATGGCTGGTATGGTGATGCTGATTTTAGCGGTGATGCCATAACGCAGATTGCGCAAGGATCTATGGGAGAGAGGGTTCTGTTTGCCAAGTGGACTATCAAGACGCATACGATTACTTACCAGTATAGCATTGATGGCGGCATAACGTATCAAAATGCCGGTGCGGATCCACAGACTGTCGATTTCGGCTCGTCGCAGAAGAGGCGCGAGACGTACGTTCTCGATGGTTACGAAATGTCCGCTTGGACGGTTTCTCCGGATACTCTGACGATTGCAGATGATGGGGCGTTCACCATGCCGGATGCGGATGTGGTGTTCAAGACGACTGGAACCAAGAAGAACTTCACGATTGCTTATTTTATCGGCGATACGCAGGCGGGTGATGCTGTGTCTGTGGAATTTGGTGGCACGATTACGCCGAAGGATACTTCTAAGACGGGTTACGCGTTCAGTGGCTGGACCTGGTACAGCCTCGCCGACGCCTCGAATCCAGTTCAGTTAGAAGAACCGCCAAAAGCGATGCCTGCCTACAATTTGAAGGCTGTCGGTACGTTTACGCCGAATCAGTACACGGCTACGTTCGATGCCAATAACGGCGAATTCAGTGCGGGCGTGACGACGGCGACGAAGCTGGTTGCCTATGATGCTACGATTACTGCCGATGAAATTGCGACGCCGACTCGCACGGGCTATGTGTTCAAGGGCTGGTCTCTTACTCAGGACGCAATCGCCGCCGATGCCGATCTCGGCACGATGAACAACACCGAGGGCGTGACGATTTACGCCGTGTGGGTGCAGACTTTTACGGTCACGTTCAACAAGAATGGGCATGGCTCCGATGTAGAAACGCAGGTCGTTGAATCCGGGGCTACTGCGGTGGAACCGACCGCATTGAGCGAGACTGGCTATACATTTGCGGGCTGGTTCACCGATGATGGAACTTTTGAAAATGCCTACGAATTCTCCAGCGCTGTGACGGCGGACGTTACTTTGTATGCGAAGTGGACTGTCCAGGTGACGTTTGATATGAATGACCATGGTGACCCCATTGCCGCGCAGACCGTGATTGTGGGGAAAGTTCTTCCTGCGCCGACCGCGCCGACTGCCAATGGATTCCGCTTTGATGGCTGGTTCACCGACGAAGCTTTCCAGAGTGCTTATAACTTTAATAGTGCTGTGACTGCCGCTCTTGTTCTCCATGCCAAGTGGACGGCTCTTTACACGGTGACTTGGAAGGACGGCGGCGCAACCGTTGATACAGATGAAAATGTCGCTGAGGGCACAATGGCAAGCGATATTGCTCCCACCGACCCGACCAAGACGGGCTACACGTTTAGTGGATGGAACGACGGCACGACAACGTACACTGTGGGTGAAGAAGGAACTTTCGCTACCCTCACGATTACTGGCAACGCCACATTTACGGCACAGTGGGATGTGAACTCCTATAATGCAACGTTCGATGCCAATAACGGCGAATTCAGTGCGGGCGTGACGACGGCGACGAAGCTGGTTGCCTATGATGCTACGATTACTGCCGATGAAATTGCGACGCCGACTCGCGAAGGCTACACGTTTAAGGGGTGGTCTCGCACGCAGACAGCCGCTGCCGCCGACGTTAACCTTGGTACAATGAATAGCACCGAGGGCGTGACGGTTTATGCGGTATGGCAAGTGAACCAGTACACAATCACCTTGGAAGCCAATGGCGGCGAACTCGGAACAGGCGCAAGCCCGATTACTCAGGAGTACGGCTCCGAAATTGCAACTCGCGCTGATCCCACAAAGACTGGCTACACGTTCGCGGGCTGGTTCGAAAATCAGGATCTTTCTGGCACTGCCGTGACGATTCCCGCGACGATGCCTGCCAAGACATATATCTTGTATGCAAAGTGGACTCCTGCCGAAGTGAATTACACGGTGAAGACTTGCACCATGGAAATCGATGGCACTTATGATGAAAGCAAGTGTTCTTCGGAAACGAGGAAGGGCTTGACTGGTGCCTCTGTGGATGCAACTCCCGCATCCTACGAGACTGGTTTTGCTCTGGATGATTCAAAATCTACGCTTGCGGGAACCGTCCTCGCCGATGGAAGCCTCGCTTTGAGCGTGTACATCAAGCGCATTGCCTATACCATCACCTTCGTGAACTATGACAACGCACTGCTTCAGGAAAGCAATTTCTTGTATGGCGCAATTCCTGTGTATTCCGCTGCGACACCTACCAAGGCCGCAGACGCACAGTACACTTACGCCTTTGCGGGTTGGAGCCAGACAATCACCGAAGTTACTGGAACGGCGACCTACACGGCGCAGTTTACGCCGACGCCGGTCTCTTACACCTTGACTTGGGATTTTGCCGGCGGTACGGCAAAGAGCGCATACACTGCTGCTGGCCAGGTTCCTTACGGAACGACTCTTGAAATTCCTGAGATGGAGAAGGAAGGCTATGGATTCCAGGGCTGGAGTCCTGAAGCTCCGACAACTATGCCGGCTAATAATTTGACACTGACGGCTACATGGGTTCCGTACCAGTACACGATTTCGTTCAACAGCAACGGCGGCAGCGAAGTCTCCCCGATCGTCGCCGACTATGGTGCCACGGTTGCCGCTCCGGCTGCTCCGACAAGAGATGGTTACACGTTCGTTGGCTGGTTTACAGACAACGGAACGTTTGCGGACGCTTTCTCGTTCTCAACGATGCCTCTGAACGGCAAGACAGTGTATGCCAAGTGGGATATGGATGTGCAGGCGACTGCCTTCGCGGGAACCTACGATGGCGAGGCTCACGGCATTACCGTTACCGCTCCTGCGGGCGCAACGGTAACATATAGCACTGCAGCGGACGGCTCTTATGGCGATGCAATCACCTATACGGAAGCCGGTGTTTATACGGTTTACTATAAGGCAAGCCAGACGGGCTACGCCGATGTGAAGAGTTCTTCTACAGTGACCATCAATCAGGCTAGCGGTCTGACGGTTTCGCTTGAAGGTGCAACGTTTACCTATGATGGAGCGGAACATGTTCTGACTAAGTTGGCTTCGACTAACGCTCTGACAGGGACGAGCGCTGTCCAGTATCAGTTTGAAGGTGATGGCGGTACGTGGACTTCCAGCCTCAATAATTTGAAGAAGGCCACCGCCGGCACCTACACTGTGAACGTGCGCGCGACGAACCCGAACTACAGCAATACGGCTACGGGTTCTGCGACGCTTACCATCGACAAGGCTGCCATTACCGTGAACGTTACAGGTTCTTCTTCTTCCGTCAAGTACGATGGCGAAGAACATAGCGTTAGCGGTTATACAGCGACTAGCGAAAGTGGTTTGTTCAATGCTGGCAAGGTTCAGTTCAGCGGTACAGCAAGTGCTGCACGAACAATCGTCGGTAAGACGGATATGGGCCTCAAGGTGGCTGATTTCAGTTACAACGATGTGAACATTGCGGCTACATTCAATGTGACGGATGGCTATCAGGAAATCCTCGCTGCTGAAGAAGTAATCGTGAAGATTACGGGTCACAGCGTTACCAAGACTTATGATGGAACAGAAGCGACTGCTTCGGGTTATGATATTTCTGCCAGCAGCGCTACGTTCGACAAGAGTACTGTTTCTTATAGCGGTACGGCAAGTGTCAAACGCACGGAGGCCGGTACTACGGCAATGAACTTGGATAAAGACAAGTTCTCAAGCACGGACGCTAACTTTAGCAAGGTGACATTTGAGATTGCTGCAGATGGTTACGTAACCATCAACAAGAAGACTGCGGAAATTACGTGGAGTTCTGCCGAGTTCACTTACACGGGTCTCGCACAGGTCCCGACCGCGACGGTTACGAATCTCGTGACTGGCGACGAATGCGCCGTGACCGTGACTGGCGCTGGTACGGATGCCGGTAATTACACCGCGACTGCGACGGAATTGAATAATGCGAACTACGTGCTTCCGGAATCCGGCTTGACGAAGGCATTTGCCATCGGCCAAGCGACGATTGTCGTTGAAACGGAAAGTGCGACGCGCGCCTACAATGGCGAAGCCCTCACTGCAGGCGGCTCCATCAAGAGCGGCCTCGTGAATGGCGAAACTGCTTCGATTGCGCTCACCGGCACCCAGACCAACGTGGGAACGAGCCAAAATACGTTCACCATGGTGTGGAATGGCACCGCAAAGCTTGCCAACTACAAGATTTCCTCCACGCTCGGTACACTTGAAGTGACTCCGGCCGCCGTGACCGTGACTGCTGATGCCGCAAGCAAGACGTACGGTGCAGCCGACCCGACGCTCACGGCTACAGTGACGGGAACTATCGGTGATGACGAGGTTGAATATACGCTTGCCCGCGTCACCGGCGAAGATGTTGGCACGTATGTAATCACCGCATCCGGTGTTGCCTCGCAGGGCAACTACTCCGTGACCTATGAACCCGCGACATTCACTATTAAGAAGGCTACGTTCACCGTCACCGGCACGAACTACGAAGGTATCTATGACGGCGAAAGCCATGGGACAGCCGCAACACCGAGCGTCACCGAGGGAACCACTGTCAGCTATAGCGTTGACAATGGAACCACTTGGAGTACGACTGCCCCGACCATCAAGGATGTCGGCGAAAAGCTCGTCACCGTGAAGGCTGAGAATGAAAACTACGAAACAGCGGTGAACACTTGCACACTCAAAGTTACGAAGCGTGCCGTCACTTTGATTTCTGCATCAACGTATAATACTTATGATGGAATTGTTCATTCTGCCAACGCTGTTAATGGTGATGGATTCGTTGCAGGTGAAGTATTTGCGTACAGCAACTTTGCAAGCTTGATCGATGCGGACACCGTGGAAAATACTTTTGAATACGCCACAGGCTCTGCAAACGTTGATAACTATGCGGTCACTGTTGTGAACGGTAAAATCGGCGTTGCGAAACGCTCCGTGACGTTCACCGGCAAGACGGATACGAAGACGTTCACTGGTTCCGAAATCGAGCTGACCGAAGTTACCGCCGAGGGACTTGTCAATGGTCATACGCACAACGTAACGTACTCCGCCAAGGGGACCGCTGCCGACGAATATATTGGAACGATTACCGCTGTGGCCGATGTGAAGATCATGAACGGCACGACTGACGTGACGGCGAACTATGACATCACTACGACGGCGGGCAAGCTGACGATCGCCGCTGCAGAAAAGTTCACCATCGCTCTCGAAAGCGATGAAGGCTATACTTATGATGGCTCCGCCCATCACAACACGAAGACTGTGACCAGCGACGCCGTTCTCGGCGCTACCACGTTCCTGTATCAATTCGATGGCGACGGCGAGACATGGGTTTCTGACCTCACGAGCCTCGCAAAAACTGACGCTGGAACCTACACGATTAACGTGAAGGCGACGAATCCGAACTATAGCGAAGCCGCCACGACGACCGCGAAACTTACCATCGCGAAACGCGCCATCACGCTTACTTCTGCCTCTGACCGCAAGTTCTACGACGGCACTGCGCTCACTGCCAGCACAGTTATTGTTAGCGAAGGCTCCTACGCGAATGGTGAAAGCTTCCAGTACAACGTGACCGGCAGCCAGATCGAAGTCGGCGCAAGTGAAAATACGTTCACTTACAGCGCGACTTCCAGCGCCAAGGTCGAAAACTACGAGGTGACCCTCGTGAAGGGCAAGCTCACTGTTGATCCTGTGGTGACTTTTGTGATGAACGGTCATGGCACTCAGGTTGCTAAACAAGAAGTGCTCACTGGCGAAAAGGCCACCGAACCCACCGAACCTTCTGCTGAAGGTTACACGTTCGGCGGATGGTTTACCGACAATGAGACCTTTGCAAATGCCTACGACTTCAACGCCGCTGTGAATGAGAACAAGACGCTTTATGCCAAGTGGACGGTGAACAGGTACACTGTTACCTGGTGGAAGAGCGAAGCGAAGAAACAGGCTCATGAACAGAGAACGGAGGTTGCGTTCGGTTCTACCGTTACCGCTCCGACAAAGGATGCTCCCACGAAGCAGGGCTACCTGTTCGACAAGTGGACTTCTACGGACGTGACTGTGGCAGACAATGGCTCCTTCACCATGCCCGCGAAGGCTGTTGATTTGGTCCCGGCATGGACACTTGAGACCTATAACATTACCTACGAGTTGAATGGCGGAACCAATGCCACTTCCAACCCTGCTACGTACAACATTGAATCGGAGACATTCAACTTTGCCGACCCGACGAAGACCGATTACGTGTTCTTGGGTTGGTATGGTGAATCAAACTTCTCCGGAAGTAAGATTACCGGCGTTGAGAAAGGCTCTGTTGGTGACATGACGCTTTATGCCAAGTGGGTGAGCGCTGCATACACTATTACATACAATCCTGGTAAATATGGTGTGGGCGAACTCGCTGCCGATAGCAAGGCTTATGGCGAATCCTTTACTTTGTCTGCCAGCAAGAAGTTCACTCGCGTGGGCTATACCCAGGTGGGCTGGGCTACGGAAAAAGAAGGTACGCAGGTTTATGCGTTGGGCGCTTCCTACGAAACGGATGCTGCAATCACCCTTTATCCGGTGTGGCAAATCAATTCTCACAGCGTGACCTTCAAGGTGGGCGGAGAAATTGTTCGCTATGATGCTGCGGTCACTTATGGTACGGAAGTTACGGCTCCGGATGCTCCGGATTCGTTGGGCTATATCTTCCTTCAGTGGCAGAGTAATGATGAAAACGTGCATGGTCTTAGCGTAAATGGCAAGTTCAACATGATTGATGCAGATGTTGTTGCGTATGCCGTTTATTCTGTTTGGACGTATAAGTTGGCCTATGATTTGGGTGGGGGAACCTGCGTATCTTGCCGTGAATTGACGGGATACAATGTGACGGAAAAGGTGACGTTGCCTACGGATATCGAGAAGACCGGCTACACGTTCGGCGGCTGGTTCGACAATGACAAGTTCGAAGGCAGCGCTGTAACAGAAATTGCCAAGGGCTCTACGGGCGACAAGAAGTTCTACGCCAAGTGGACCATCAACAATTACACCATTACGTACAAGATTACGGGAGACTACTTCGCAACGGATGAATTTGAGAAGGGCTCTGCCGACTTTGGCGTTGTAGTTGATACCACGACGAAATCCACCATCAAGGAAGGCTATACGTTCAGTGGCTGGTCCGTTGCCGAGGGGGGCGTGACACTTGAAAATGGCAAGTTCACCATGGGTACTGCAAACGTGGTCCTCACGGGCTCTTACTCCATCAACCATTACGATGTGGCATGGAAAAACGGCGAAGAAACCTTCAGTTCTTCCTCCGTTGCCTATGACACGAAGGTCAGTGCTCCGGTGACCGCTCCGACAAAGGACGGCTACGATTTCACTGGTTGGACAACGAGCGATGTCGCTCTGGCTGACGACTACTCCTTCACTATGCCGGCAAAGGCCGTGACTATCAATGCGGCCTGGACTCCAGTGGAATACGAAATCGTCTATGAAACCAATGGCGGAGAAGCCGTATCTAGTTCCAGTTACACTATTGAAAGTGCCGATATCACACTGCCTACTCCGAAGCGTGCTGGCTATGGTTTTCAAGGGTGGTTCGACAACAAGAACTTAAACGGAACTGCTGTGAAGAAGGTTGCAGCTGGATCTATGGGCAATAAGAAGTTCTACGCCAAGTGGAGCCTTGTTCAATACATAATTACCTATGAGGGTTTGGGTGATATGACCCATGAAAATCCGAAGTATTACCATGTGGAATGGTTCGGCGATCTTAAAGATCCGTCCGATAGCACTGGCTATAATTTCGATGGCTGGTATATTGGCGAAGATAAGGTGACGCGTATTGCGGCGGGTTCTACTGGCGATATGACGATTGTTGCAAAATGGTCTCCCAAGAATGTGAAGTTCGTAGTGGAATATAGACTTCATGGTGCGACTACTGGAAGTTTTGAAGAAGTCATTGAAACAGTAGAAGCTTCTGGCCTTACCGATGATTATGCGTATAAATACGTTAAGAAAAAAGAATTTGAGGGATATAGAGTAGCTGGGGCTTATGACGATCAGGTCAAGATTAAAGGTGACGGTTCTACTGTATTCCAGGTCAGGGTTGAACACAATCAGTACAAATTCATATTCTATGAAGACGATGGAACAACGGAGAGCAGTAAACAGAATCTATACTATGGTTATGACAGGATTGAGGACTACAGGGTCAAGGCGCCCACCGCCCCGACCAAGACAGGCTATACATTCGTAGGCTGGTGTGCCGATGCACAAACTTGCGAGAGCGTCCAGACGTTCCCGATGAATGTTCCTGCAAAGAACATGAGTTTCTATCCCAAGTGGACCATTAACCAGTACACAATCACCTTCGATACGAAGGGCGGCAGTGCTATTGATGATATTACGCAGGATTACAACACTGCTGTGACGGCTCCGGAAGATCCGACCAGGACGGACTACCTGTTCGCTGGTTGGGACAAGACAATTCCGGCCACCATGCCTGCGGAAAACATCACGATTACTGCCAACTGGGATATGGTTGTCGAGGCTACAGGCTACACGGGTGCTTATGATGGCGATGCTCACGGCATTACCGTCTCTGCTCCGGAAGGCGCTACTGTAACATATAGCGACGCCGAAAACGGTTCTTATGTCGCCGCCCTCACTTACGCTGATGTGGGAACGTACACGGTTTACTACAAGGCTTCTCAGGAAGGGTATACAGATGTGAAGGGCTCCGCCACGGTGACGATTACTCCGGCGACGATGACACTCGTTGTTGCTGGTTATACGGATACGTTTGATGGCGCAGCTCATAGCGGCACAGCGACTCCGAGCGTGACGACTGGCACGACTGTCAAATACAGCGTTGACAACGGAACTACTTGGACGACTGATGCTCCGGCATTCACTAACGCCGATACTGTTGAAGTGAAGGTGAAGGCTGAAAATGCTAACTACCAGACGGTCGAGGACAGCTACACCGTCGCCATCGCAAAGAAGGTGATTGAAGTCGCCGTCAGCGGTAATAGCGGCTCCGCGACCTACGATGGCAAGGATCATCTTGTTGAGGGCTTCAACGCCACTACCGAGGACCCCCTTTACGATATCGCGAACGTTGCCCTGGCCGAAGGCAAGCTCGCCACCGCCACAACGAAGAACGTTGCGAAGGTGGTGATGGGCCTGACCGCCGAATCCTTCGTGAACAACGACAACAACTTCACGGTTGCCTTCACGGTTACGGACGGCTACAGCGAAGTGACCCCGAAGGCTGCAACGATTACCGTTTTCTCCGCAGAGAAAACTTACGGCGATGCTGACCCGACGTTTACTGGCAAGGTCGAAGGCCTCGTGGATGAAACTGACCTTGGTACAGTCGTGTACCTTCGTGCAAACGCCTCCACGGACGTGAATGCCGGTACCTACACAGGTGTTCTTACCGCATCGTACGAACAGAATGATAATTATGTAGTTTCTGTCAAATCGGCTGATTTCACAATCAAGCCTGCCCAATTTGTGGTGACGCTGAGCGAAAATACGACTTACGACGGCACAAAGCAGGTTCCGACGGTTACTGTGAAGAACGGCGAAAAGAATTTGACCGAAACAACGGACTATATCGTTGCCTGGGATGATGATGGTCTCACCAATGCCGGTGATTACAACGTCACAGTTACAGGCGTAGGCAACTATATTGGCGAAAAGTTTGAAAAGTTCACCATTGCTCCGAGAAAGCTGAAACTTACGTCTGCTTCTGCCCGCAAGTTCTACGACGGCGACGCTCTAAGGAATTCTGAAGTCGCTGTGACCGAAGGTTCCTTTGCCGAAGGCGAATCTGCAACGTACGACTTTACGGGATCTCAGACAGAAGTGGGCTCAACTGACAATGTGTTTACTGTTCGCATGAATGGTTCCGGAAGTGCCGACAACTATGACTTTACGCTGGTTTACGGCAAGTTGGTTGTGGATCCTGTCGTGACGTTCGTAATGAACGACCATGGCTCTCCGGTGGATGTGCAGAACGTTTTGACCGAGGCTAAGGCTGTGATGCCCGAAACTCCGGCTGAAACTGGATACACCTTCAATGGATGGTTTACGGACAACGAAACCTTTGCCGACGAATACGACTTTGAATCTCCGGTTGCGAAGAATTTAACTTTGTATGCAAAGTGGTCCGCCAACGAATATGATTTGACTATCCATTATGTGTACGCCAAGAATGATTCCAAGGCACATGAAGATTACAAGGCCAAGATTGCCTTTGATAGTGAATATAGCGTAGAATCTCCGATGGTTATGAACTATACGGCTGATATTACGAAGGTTTCTGGTGTTATGAATTCCGTGGATGGCGTTGAAATTACCGTCAAGTACACAAGCGATTCTTACAAGATTGTTGTGATGTTCGGTGATTCTGATGCCGACACCCTCCAGATGTTTGTGAACTACGATGATTCCGATGATGTTGTGCAAAAGAAGATTCTTGGTGCATTAGAAAAACATGAACCAAAGATTGCTTTGCCGACCTGCAATACGGATCAGTTCTATTCATACGAATTCAGTAAGTTCGTGAAGAAGGGATCGTCTAACGTGTACAAACCAGAATTCACGCCGATTCCGAGAGTATTCCAGGTGACGTTCGAATTGCCGAAGAATGCTAAGCTTGACGAGGAATTTGAAGGCTACACATATGGCAAGTTGACGTATCTTCCGACGGCTTCCGTCAAGAGTGATCGTGCTTGGGAATTCAAGGGATGGTATACGGAACAAAACGGCATGGGCACTCGCGTAAAGGCCTTCCAAGAAGAAGACTATGGCGAAAAAACGTTGTATCCGTTGTTCCAGACGACAATTGCATACAATGCTAATGGCGTCAAGGGTGAACTTGTAGTGCTCTATTCCGATAACTTTGAAAAGGTTGTCGCCCGCGCTCTCAAGGGTGTTATTCCTGAAGATTATGCGAAGGATAGAAAGACGTACACCTTTGATAAGTGGGTTGAGGAAAAGGGAATCTACAGGGCTACATTCACGCAAAAGACCGGCGTTGTTGAAACTCGCGCTCCGCACTTTGTTGTGGCTGTGCAGGGTCGCGCTCTTGAAATCAGCGGTGCGAAGCTTGGT
Organism: Fibrobacter sp.; assembly: GCA_024398845.1. Taxonomy (GTDB): domain Bacteria; phylum Fibrobacterota; class Fibrobacteria; order Fibrobacterales; family Fibrobacteraceae; genus Fibrobacter. Next base: position 57,927 of record JAKSIM010000005.1, read on the forward strand.
GCAAAACTTGAGGTGTACAACATGCAGGGTAGCCTCGTGAGCGAGAGCTTGGTGGCGAACGGCACGGAACGCGTGGAACTCTCGAAGCCTGGTAGCTATGTGGTCCGCGTGAATAACCAGACGATGCGTGTGAACGTGAAGTAATCTGTATCGCTCAAAATCAAATAATTTAAAGCTCGGCTCCGGCTGGGCTTTTTCTTTTTTTATATTTGGGTCACATCGTCTCATGCTGTGAAAGGCTGCAAATTTTTTTGCAAGAGAATCCCGTGCTGTGGCTTTGCCGAGTGGCCCTGCTGCAAAACCGGGAACGGTCCCGCCGCTGTAAGGGAGAACGAAACCTGCATAAACCAATGCCTGCAAGGGTGTGAAGGGGCAGGGAGTAGAGCGATCCCCGAGTCAGAAGAACTGTGAGACACAAACGGCGCTTGGCGCTATGGAATTTGATCGGTGCGAGAGACATCGTTTAAAATAACTGCATGTGTGTGCGGCGTGTTTTTGGCCGTCGTGGCGAGCTATGCGGCGGGCGAAGAAATTTCCCGTGAATTTGTACAAGATTTGGGAACTTCCCAAGTTGTGAGTGGCTCCTTGCAGGGACCCGCGCAAAATGCGGGCTCTAGTTTCACCGAAATTTTACCGAGTGCGTGGGAAGGGCGCGGCCTCTCGGCGGCGGAGGTTTTGGGGGCGCTCCCCGGAATCCAGTATTACAAACAAGGTGGTTTGGGAAGTTTCCAAACGGTGAGCGTTCGCGGGATTGCGGCGAGGAGCATTGTTGTTTGCGTAGATGGTGTTCCCTTGAATGATGCGTCTGGCGGTGCGGTGGACCTTGGCCAAATTGACTTGAATCAAGTGGAAAAAATTGAGGTCTACAAAGATTATGTGCCGGTAAAATTCGGCGGGAGTGGAATTGGCGGGGCGGTGAATTTTGTAACGAAGGGCTCGAAACTTTCAAATAATATTATTGGCTATACATCTGGACGGGCTTTGGTCGGGTATGGAAGCCATGGCAGTTACGAGGCTTCCTTGCAGTTGACCTCGCGTTTGACGGATAGCGTTACGGTGAATGCGGTAATCTCTACGCAACATAGCGACAATGATTACGAGTTTGAAAACAGGAATGGAACTCCCTACAATAGCGAAGATGACTTTACAGACAAACGTGAAAATGCAGAATTTACGGAACATTCGGGTTCTTTTAAATTGCGGGCTTTGCATGCGAATGGTGTATTCTCGACTTTTAGCGGAAGCGTAAATTATTCGGAGGGCGGGACGCCGGGGCGTGAAGATTACCAAACGCAGGTGGCGGGTTTTGAAGGCGAACGCGCTGTGGTGTCGTATCGTTCGGAATGGCCTCAGTTGTGGAATTGGCTGTGGCTTGAAATGGGTGTAACCGGAAAATTTGAAAAATCGGTTGCGCATTCGTATTATCCGTTGGACCACATTGGGTATGCGTCTACGGAATTTTTGCAGTACGGTGCGGCGGGTTATAGCTTGTTTCCCGAAATTTCGGCGAGTTACAATGGTGAGCGTTTGGATGCGTCGCTTTATATGCTGATGAATGCCGATTATTATGCGGCTCGCGGAAGTTCCCGTGATTGGAATTTATCGAGGTTCAAGGTTTCTCCTGCGTTCGAAACGACGTATCGTGTACTTCGTTTTCTTGCGGTTGGTGGGAATGCTTCGGTGCAATTGGTTAAGGATGATATTCATGGTGGCGAGTTTGTGCTGCCGACGATGAGTAGCCGCCTTGAATCGGCTCGCTCGCGAGACCTCTCGTACGCGGCTCGCGGCTTTATCCGCTTGAATCCGGAGGCTCCGTGGGGAGCGTCATTTAGTGCAGGGCGCTACTTTCGCGAACCGCAATTGATGGAACTTTATGGGGTGTATCCGGGAGTCGTTTCGAATCCGGATTTGCGCGAGGAAACTGCGTTTCGCCTGGAGGCTGGCGCTTTTGTCAAATCGCCCTCGCGCAAAACGTTTTTGCAGGGGACGTACTTCGAGTCGCATACCGATAACGGGGTCGTCTGGCTGGTTTCGGGTTCGTTCATGAAGCCGTCCAACGTGGGTGAGGCGCTCATACGCGGGTTCGAAACGGAGCTTTCGAGCCGTCCGTCGGGCATCCTCTCGATTGTTCTGCGGGCTACGTTCCAAAATGCGGTCGACCGCTCCGGCAATCCGTCATACCACAATAAAAAACTTCCGGGTGAGCCGGCGCAATCGTATCTCGCCGAAGCGACGCTCTATTTGCCGTTCCATTTGGATTTCACGTGGACCAGCGAATACCGCTCCAGGATTTTTAGCGACCGCGCCAATCGCATAGAACAGCCGGCCACCGCACGCCATCGCGCCGCACTCGCTTACCAGCCGTTTGTGCAAACCCGTATCGTTTTTGCGGCCGATAACCTGACCGGCGAAACTTACCGAAATATCTACACTCCGTACCCCACGCCTGGTCGTGAGTACAAATTAACTGTTACACAAGGATTTTGAACTCAAATCACATAGGGGTCCAATCCCCGCACGGAATCATACGACCATTTTGTAAAACGCAAAAACATCGATATTCCGCGATAACATAAAAAGGAAATAAAAATGAAAAATAAAATTCTCTACACCGTTTCAATTATGGCAATGCTCGCCCTATTTGGCTGCGGAGACGATTCCTCTTCCGGCGCTTCCGACGCTGCGAAAAAAGACGGCGACTCCGTTGAATCCGCCGACGAAACCACTAGTCAACTATATGTTTTTGGAAGTGATTTTCAGTCGGGCGAATTGCGCTGGCGTGAGGACGGTGGTATTTCGGAAGATTACCTCTCGTATCATCAGGATTCCAAAATCGTCGCTGTTGGTTCGAATCTTTATGTGCTAGAAGGTGCAGGAGCAGATAACGTCTCTTTGTTGGATCCTACTACAAATAAAGTAAAATGGCAAACTTCGCTTGAAGATTATTCTAATCCGCGTGATATCGTAAAGCTGGGCGATAAACTTTGGGTTGCCTTGGAAGGCGCAGAGTCTTTTGTGCAGATTTCCTCTAAAGATGGCAAAGTCAAAAAGACCGTAAAGACAAACGCCTTCACAAGCAAGGGCGGCACCTCGCCAAACCTTGTGGATTTTGAAACGAGCGGAGATACGCTTTTCGCATTGTTCCAGCGTTACGTTTACGATGCCGAAACCTACACGTCTACTTATCCCGTGGGGCTTCTTGCGTTGTATAGCGAAGGTGGCGACCTTCTGGACACAATCCCGCTAAAAACCAGGAATCCGATGCAAATGAAAATGCTGGATGGCGAACTCTATGTGGCGACGCAAGGTGAGTACAACGAATTCTTCGGGACGGATGCCGACTCAAATCGCGGCATTGAAAAGGTGAATCTAAAAGAGAAAAAAAGCGAACTTTGGATGAGCGGCAAAAAGCTGGGCGGTGGCGTTGCCGCGATGGTCGCCGATAGCGTGCGCGGAAACCTCTATGTGGCCGTTTACAAAAATTGGGGTGAAGTGCCCGTGGTAAAAGTCAACGTCAAAAAAGCTTCTGTTGAAACCATCGAAGGCGTTGAAGATGCCGAAGGCTCGCTTGCCTTTGACGCCGTTCAGGGCGTACTTTATGTAGGGGATCGCTCTAAATGCCTGCTGGTTTACAATGGCTCGACCATAAATTGCGTAGAATGTGCGTCGAATGATGCTCTTTTGCCCTATGGAATTGCCCTGGTGGAGGGAGCAAAACCTTAAAAAGTGCGGCATATCACAAAGCAAAAAGGATCGCCCCCAAATTGCGATTTTAGGCGAATTTATGCTTATATTATGAACATAGGAGCTTTTTACCCAGTTGTTCTAATTGGGTTGGTAAGCGTAGGGCGATTTAGGGTGTAGGTCGCTTGCGCCAGAGTCCGGCCGCTTCGCCGGACTCTTTTTTTGTTTGTATAAATACAATTTTCGTATTTTGTGTGTGTTTTTTTGTGACAATGAAATTTTTTTGTCTATAAAAGATGTTGCTTTTTTAGATTTAGCTCGCATTTTATACAAAGGAGCTAGAATGAAAAACGTATTGATGCGCGCATGCGTAGCATGTGCTGCTGTCGCTTTCTCAAGTTTGTCGATTGTCGCTTGCGGCGACGACGTGACCGAAGTAACCCAGGTGAACGAAGATTCTGTAATGTCCGTGCTTGAAGCGGGCCAGAAGCTTTCGAAGCAAGTTTGCGACACCACCAATGTGGGCGAAATGCTTTTTGTCACGGATTCTTCGATGGTGTTCGTTTGCGATGGCAAACAATGGAATACGCTGAAGGGCGACCAGGGCGAAGCCGGTAAGGGTGGCATCGACGGTAAAGACGGTGCTGACGGTAAGGATGGTAAAGACGGCAAGAGTTCCGTGGATACCGTTGTCGTGAAGGACACAATCCTTGTCAAGGATACCATCGTCAAGAAGGATTCCCTTATCATCAAGGATTCTGTGATTGTTCTCGATACCGTTCGCGGATTGAACGGCAAAAGCTGCACTATGGCAGAAATTGAAAATGGTTACAAAGTAATTTGTGGCGAAGATTCCGTCGGCTTCGTCCTGAACGGTGAAAAGGGTGAGAAAGGCGACAAGGGTGACCAAGGTGAAAAGGGTGACAAGGGTGACCAAGGTGACAAGGGCGAAGACTACGCTGTTGATTTCTCCGCTATCCCGCTTCCCAAGATTTACATGTTCGATACGGATGATGGTTCGTTCTCTAAGCTCACTAAAGATAAGAATGAAGTGACTGTTCACGTAAAGTCAACCGAACTGAATGGTGTGGAGTTGGATGTTGATGCTTCTGTCAAGTGGCAGGGCTCTAGCAGCATTGCTTTTGAAAAGAAAAACTATACTGTCAAATTGGCGAAGAAAAAGCCTATCCTCAATTCCAACTGGGATATCTACGGGGATCAAAAGAAGTATGTGCTCAAGGCCAACTACGTGGATTTCTCCTTTGCAAGGAATATCGTCGCTGCAAAACTTTGGGGCGAAATCGTGAAATCCAGAAAGAATCCCGGCAATACCAACGCGGAAAATACTTTGAAATCTTTGCCCAACGGCGGCGCCATTGACGGATTCCCGGTCCTGGTTTACATCAACGATGAATACCAAGGCCTCTACACTCTCAACATCCCCAAGGACAAGTGGCTGTTCAAGATGGATATGGAAGGCATGGAAGCCGTTATTGCCACGGACTCTTACACGGATGCCGCTAGATTCAACAATGTTGACGGTGTTTTCAGTGAAGATGACATTGGTCAGGACTTTACGATTGAAGAACTCGGCGATGGATATAATAATGATCCGACCCAAATGGTAGCTAGCTTCAATGAAATGGTTGAATTTGTGATGAACAACGATAATGACGTTTTCAAGGAAGGTCTTGACGAGTTTCTGGATGTCGAGGCCGCCATTGACTACTTCGTGTTCTTCACTGCTCTCCAGGGCGAAGATAGCTGGTCCAAGAACAGCCTCTTCATCACCTATGATGGCAAGCAGTGGATTCCTTCTGCCTACGACATGGATGGCGTGTTCGGTGTCTCTGATGCCGGTACGCGAATCGCCGATCCGTCCGATCAGACGCTCATGAACTATGACGAAGAGAAAATGGGTCATCAGCTTTGGAACAAACTTTTCAAGAATTATCCAGAAGAAATCGCAGCTCGTTATCATGAGCTGAGAAACGGAATCCTTTCTGACGCTCATGTGTACCAGCTGTTCTACGAATACACTTTGGATATCCCGAAGGTCGTCCTCGATGAGGAAGTCAAAATCTGGAAGCAGATTCCCGGCACGCAAATCCAGACCGTGGACCAGATCATGAACTTCTGGAAGATTCGCTGCTCTTACAACGACCAATTTTCCGCTAATTAATTTTTGGTCACCTCTAAAAATTCAATTTTCAAAAATTTGGTTGCGACTCTTCGCGCTGGTTCGTCATTCAAAGTGGCAAATACCACCAGTATTCGCCACTTTTCATTCCTGCCATCGCTCGGTCTCACTCAAATTTTCTTAACCAAAGCAATTTTTAGAGGTGACCATAGAAATTTTGGTAGAAAATGCCGGCTCTCGCGAGTCGGCATTTTTTTTGTATATAAGTCGATTCCTTGTCAATTTTTATACATTTGAGGTATGCAAAAAATTGATACATGGTACAAGGCTCAGGGCTATTGCCCGACGGAAGATTTTGAATTGGCTAGCTACCTGCTGTTTGAAGCGGGGGTTGCGACGCTTGAGGAATTGGACCCTACGGCAGAAGGGCGTACTGACTTTTGCTTTTATACGGGCGACAAGGCTGAACGTGACCGCATTGTGGCGGAGTTCCCGCAGTACAATTTTACCGTGACCGAAGAACCCGCGAAGGATTGGGACAAGTGGTGGCGTGACCGTGCGCAGCCGGTTTCTGTTTCGCCCCGCCTGTGGGTCCGCCCGCCTTGGGTGGAATTTAAGCCCGAAGACCCCAATGCGGTGGTGCTTGAATTGGAAGCGAAAACAGCTTTTGGTACCGGTGAACACGATACCACGAGCAGTTGCGCGACTCTCATGGAAAACATTGATTTCAAGGGCAAGACTGTTCTGGACATTGGTACGGGTACGGGAATCCTCGCGATGTTTGCACGTCGTTTGGGGGCAAAGCTTGCCGTGGGAACCGAAATCGACCCGCTCACTATTCCGTGCATTGCCGAGAATTTTGAACGCAACGGTTTTGGCGAAAGCGATTGTTTGCTTGGCTTTTTGGATGCCTTCAAGGATGGGGCGAAGTTTGACGTTATTTTGTGCAACATGATTCGCAGCGAATTGTGGCCGTTGCGCGACGATATCGAAGACTTGCTTGCCCCCGGCGGCGAACTCATTATCAGTGGCCAGCTTGCTACGGAACGCGAATACATTGTCAAGTGGTTTGACGAAGTCGGCTTCAAAATCAAAACCGAACGCGTCAGCGGTGAGTGGTGGAGTGTGCTTGCTTGCTCCTAGGGCTATCTCAAACCACCGTCATCCGAGAGCATTCCTAAACCATCGTCATCCTGGAGCTGCGAAGCAGCGAACGGGATCCATGCAGAACCTATCGTTGAATTATGAATATTGATTTTTTTAAACTTATGCAGTCTCGCAAGAGTGCTCGCGAATTTGAATCTTACGTGGCGACGGACGCAGAAGTCAACGAAATTGTTGAAGCGGTTCGCCGCGCCCCGAGCAGCAAGAATACGCAGCCTTGGAGGCTTCGTCTTTTGCAGGGCGAGCCTCTCGAAAAGGTTCGCGCGGGTCTTTGCAAACGTTTTGACGAAAACGTTGAGCCGCACCCGAGTTTGAACGCTTTGCTTTTACCGCAGTATCGCCGCCGTGCGGTGGACCTCGGTAAGGCTCTGTTTATTCACAAGGGAATTGCCCGCGAAGACAAGGAAGCGCGCCGGCGGCACAATCGACTGAATTTCGAGTTGTTCAACGCCCCACAGGTCTTTGTGCTTGGAGTCGATCGTGAAGCGTACCACGAGGGTACGCTTATCGATTGCGGAATTTTCCTCGGGTATCTTTTGCTCGCAATCGAGGCCGCCGGCTTCGCGAGCTGCCCGCAGATGAGCCCGCTTGTTTATCCGGACGCATTCACCGACGTTCTTCCTGCCGACGCGGATACACAGTTCCTCTGCGTCATCCCGTTTGGGAAGCCTCTCGCCGGTAGTCACGTGAATGCCTTTGAAGCGACCCGCGAACCCGCCAGCGTCTGGTTTCAAAAGGTGTAGCCTGCGCAGCTAGAATCCTCAGGAGTTTGCGCAGTTAAAATCCTCAAGAGTTCGCACGTTTCAAATTTTTCGCACGTTTCAAATTTTTCGCACGTTTCAAATTTTGCAAAAAGCCTCGCCTAAATAAATTAGGCGAGACTTAGTTTGGTTGGATGTGAATAAACTCAAAGTAACTGCCTGCAGAAATTGCCCCGTTGTTAAAACGTCTGCAAGCAGTACTTAATTGAGTGAATCAATTACAATTAGAGAAATAGATTTTCGGGAGCAAAAGCGTATCAAAAATTGGTCGCTGAACGTGTAATTTCGTGCTAAAAGTGTGTAAAAAACAGTTTGTAAATGTTTGTAAACTAGGTTATTTGATAAAATATCGCAATTTTTGTGTAAAAATTATGTGTTCGTGAACACGGCGAGGAGCAGCGCAATCACGATACAGACGCCAATGGCTTTTTCGGTTGTATTCATAAAAACCTCCTTTTGATTACAACGTGTCAAAAGGGTCGGGCTCGCGGCAAGGGTGAAATAAATTTTTCGGCGAGGGCGAAAATTGTCAGGCGTTTAGCCCTTTCCCCACGGGCTCTTTTTGCCGAAGCGCACCTTCTTTTTTGGGCCGTAGCTGAGCGACGGGTCTTTTGCACGCTGGGCGCGGAGGGCGCGTTCTTCGCGCTCCTTTTCGCGGGCTTCGCGACGGGCTTCGTCCCAACGGTTCTTTTCCTTTTTGGGCTTCATCGTTTCGATGCGTTCGGCGCGCTTTTGCTGTTCCTTTTTGCGGAAGTCGGCGTTCTGTTCGCGTTCCTTGCTCGGGAAAAATTCGCGGCCCTCGGCTTTGGCGCTGCGACTCAAAAGCAGGCGGGCGACCTTGCCCATCTTGAGGCGTTCCAGGACGGCTCGCAGCTTGGGGCGGTTCTCCGGAATGTACCAGAAAAAGAATTGCTTTTGGCTCTGCTTTTGCTCAGGTGTTTTCGCCACGTAGAGCGGACTTCCGTCGGGGAGCATCTCGGCGTAGAACATCTCGGTCGCTATCGTCATGGGCGTGGGCGTAAAGTCCTGCACTTGCTCCAGCTGGAATCCGAGCTGCTTTGTTTCGAGCGCAAGTTCCGCCATGTCGGCTTCGGTGCAACCCGGGTGGCTGCTAATAAAGTAAGGGATGATCTGCTGACGCTTGCCAATGCGGGCGCATTCGGCGTCAAAGAATTCCTTGAACTTGTGGAACAGCGTAAAGCTCGGTTTGCGAATCAGGTTCAAAACGGCTTCGCTCGTGTGTTCCGGTGCGACCTTGAGGCGTCCGCTCACGTGGAACTCGATGAGTTCCTTGGCGTACGTTTCGTGGTCCTTGCGGAGCGTTTCGTCGTTAGTCTCCTGCAGTAGCAAGTCGTAACGTACGCCGCTCCCGATAAACAGGTGCTTTACCTTCGGGTGGTTGCGCACTTCGCGGTACAGGCTTAGCAGCTCGGCGTGGTGCGTGTCCATGTTGTCGCAAATCTTTGGGAACACGCAACTTGGGCGTGCGCACTTTTCGCAGCGGCTGCGGTCGCGTCCGCGCATGTTGTACATGTTCGCGCTGGGGCCGCCTAGGTCCGTGATGGTTCCGGCGAAGCCTTCCATCTGCGTGACTTTTTCGACTTCGCGCAAAATGCTTTCGCGGCTACGGCTGGCAATGAACTTGCCCTGGTGTGCGTTGATGGCGCAAAAACTGCATCCGCCAAAGCAACCGCGGTGCGTGTTGATGCTAAACTTGATCATGTCGAACGCCGGAATGGCGCCGCGTTTTTTGTAACGCGGGTGCGGTTCGCGGGCGTACGGGTATTCAAAGCTTTCGTCGAGTTCGCCGTATTCCATGGGCGGGTACGGCGGGTTGATGACGACGGTCTGTTCGCCCACGTCTTGTAAAATGCGCTTGGCGTGAATCTTGTTGCTTTCGAGTTCCGCCTTGCGGTAATTGTTCAGCTGGGTACGCTTGTCTTCGAGGCATTCTTCGTGACTCGCCAAGCGCAAGTCTTCGCAGGTTTTGTTCGTCGGGATTTCGCCCTTCTTCGCGAGGAACGCCGTTTGCGGAATGTTCGTGAGCTTGTTGAACGGGACTCCCTTCTTCAAGAGTCTCACCACTTCCTTGATGGGCTTTTCGCCCATGCCGTACACGAGTAAATCCGCCTGCGTATCGGCCAAGATGCTTGGCTTTAAGGAATCGCTCCAGTAATCGTAATGCGTGATTCGGCGTAAGCTCGATTCAAGACCGCCAATCATCACCGGGACGTCGGGGTACAACAGCTTCAAAATCTTCGCGTATGTGTACGTCGCGTAATCGGGGCGGAATCCGGCCTTGTTGCCGGGAGTAAAGGCGTCGTCACTGCGCAAGCGCTTTGCCGCGGTATAGTGATTCACCATGCTGTCCATGCCGCTACTGATGGCAAAGAACATGCGGGGGCGTCCCAGTTTTTTAAAGTCTCGCAAGTCGTCGCGCCAGTTCGGCTGCGGCAATATCGCCACGCGCAAACCCTCGTGCTCCAGGAGCCTCCCGATGACGGCGTGCCCGAAACTCGGGTGATCCACGTAGGCGTCCGCGCTAATCAAAACGACGTCCACGTAGTCCCAGCCCAGGGCCTTGAGATCGTCTTCGCAAATCGGTAAAAATCGTGGATCGTACATATTGTATAACTAGCTAATAATGGTGGTGCGCGTCTGGAAATTTTACCAAAATTTAGAAAAAAGTAAAGCTATACCCCAAAAAAGGCGAATGTTAAGTAAATTTTACGTAAATTTCTGTTGACTTTGTAAAAAATAATTATAATTTAATATGATAAACCAAATGAAATCAAGGTTTATTAAACAAATCTTTACAATATAAGGGGGCATGTTATGATTTGGGCAGGTTGCATATTTGAGTTCATTTTGGACCTTTCAAACTGCATGTGGTTTATCGTTAAATAAAAGTTTTTTCGAATTCCACATCTAAAAATAAAAAATTACAACAAAAAATCAACTTGGAGGAGAAACCTATGTTTAATAAAAATTTTGCCAATCGTTTTGTGAAAAATGCTGGCGTCGTATCGTTCTTTGGCCTTGCCGCCATGGGCCTCGTGGCTTGCGGTGATGATTCCAGCAGCTCTCCGGCTGCACCGGATCAGGGCAAAGATGACGCAGCTCCGGTAGAAGACGTTGTCGTGAAGGACGACCCGGTCGAAATTGGCAAGTCTACTTGCAAAATTGTGCAGGACAACGAAGATGTATTCGAAATGAAAATCGAAAACAATATCGATATCATGACGTTCATTGTGGATATGTCTGGCGAAAAGACGGAGCAGACGAGCATTGTTGAAGCCAAGGACCACGAACTTTCTAAGGATGATGTTCAGTGCACTGGTGACGATTGCGTCATTGAGGGCAACAAGGCGACTTCCAAGAAGGTTCTGACCGAGGAGGAAACTGAAAAGCGCTTGACCGCTATGAAAAAGCGTTGCGCAGACATTCAGGCTGCCGATAAGGACTAAAGTAAAGAATTGCCCGCCCGAATGGCGGGCATTTTCTTTCTATATTTGATTCTGTATGTCAGATTCTAAGAAAATACTCGTTATGGTTGCAAGCCCCAAGTGCGAGAGAAGCGGAACGCTTATCCCCACCAAGGCTTTTGTTGAAGGACTTGAACAGAACGGAAACTACGAAACGGAATACGTCTATATTGACCGTCTTAACGTGACGCCTTGTCGCGGATGCCTCAGTTGCTGGGGTCGCCCCGATGGAAGCTGCTTTATGAAGGACGACGATGTTCCCATGATCCGCCAAAAGCTTATCGATTCCGATATTGTCATTTGGAGTTTCCCGCTGTTCCTCTTTAGCATTCCCGGCCAGATGAAGGTTCTTATGGATCGCATCGTGGGGATGGTCCACCCGTACATGGGCCAAAAACTTGATGACCCTGATTATTTGAACAAGCCTATGCATGGCTTGCAGTTCCAAAAAGAAGGGCAAAAAATCATTTTGCTTTCGAGTTGCGCCTGGACCGATATTGACGTGGTCTATGAACCGATTCGCAAGCAGTTTGATATTATCCTTGGAGAAGGTGGCTACGACCTGATTGTAGCCTCGCAAATGCGCGCACTCCATCACCGCGGTGGAGAACGTCGCCTGAATATGCTGCGTGACAAGTTCCGTAAGGGCGGCGCAGAGCTTGCGACGACGGGAGCTTTGTCCAAGGAAATCGTCGACTATATGCAAAAGCCGCTTTTTAGTGACGCTGCCTATAGGGAACTTGTGGTCCAGTTTGTGACCCACATGTTCGATCGCGATGATAATTTCTAGAGCTTGAAATTTTTGGGAGAACCGTCGGGCGACCGATTCTTGTTCTCCTTGTGATTATCTCTTCCTCAAATTATTATATTGACGGGAGAGGTGTTTATGAAGATTAAGCTTGCGTTGGCATTAGCTGTGGCAATCCCGTTCTGTTCGCTTGCCGCTGAAACTCCCACGAATGTTAAATTTGCGCCGCCGCCCAAGAAAATAGAGCGAGACGTGATGACTGCTTTTGCGAATCGCAAGTCTGCCGAAAGCTTTAGTCTAAAGCCTATTTCCCAGGAACAGTTGGGCAATTTGCTTTGGGCGGCCAATGGCGTCAACCGTCCAGAAAGCGGCAAACGCACGGCTCCTTCGGCATTGAACAAACAAGACGTGATTCTTTATGTATTTGACCAGTGGAATGTTTACCTCTATGACGCTGCTAGCCATTCCATGAGTCTCGTTGTGAAGGGCGACCATCGTTCGCTTTTCACGGAACGTCTCAAGGCTCCCACGATTGTCCTTTTGGTGAGTGATATTTCCAAGTTCGATTCTGTTCCCGGGTCGGCCGAAGACCACAAGATTACGGGCGCCCTCGATGCGGGCATCGTTTCGCAGAATATTGGCATTTACTGCGCCTCCGTGGGCATTGCGGCGCGTGTGCGTGTGAGCATGGATAAGCAGGGAATTGCAAAGCTTCTCAAGTTGCCGGATTCGCAAATTCCGTTTTTGAACTACGCTCTAGGTTACGAAAAGTAGTCTTTGTGCGTTTATTCTAAATACACGACTTCGCCGATGGTGGGCGTAAGGACGGTTTTGCCTGTCTCTTGCGCGGCCCGCTTTGCGTTTTCAAGAGGTTCCTTGTAGCTGTGCTTGCTTAGGCAGAACTTGGAATGGTGTACGGTGAGGTAGCGCTTGGCGCCAAGTTCCGTCATTTCGGTTGCGAGGTATTTGGGGAGCGTGTGGACGTTTGCCCAATCTTCGTTGTACTGACCGTTTTCAAGAATGGCGAGGTCAATGTCCTTGAATTTTTCGCCGACTTTTTTGAAATGTGGCCCGTAACCGCTATCGCCGCTAATCCAGATAGTTCGTTTGGGAGTTTGAATTAGGTATGAGGCCCACAGCGTTTGGTCCTTGTGCAAGTCGCGTCCCGAAAAATGTCGCGCAGGTGTGACCGTGAATTTGAACGCAGCGTCTGCGGAGTTTGCCGTGCTGCCGAGAGTCTCGCTTTCCCACCAGTCGTGCTCGATGAGCTTTTCCTTGGGGTAACCCCAGTATTCAAAATGCGAACCTACGCCGAGGGCGCAAATGACCTTGCCTACGCGAGGCTCCATCTCGGTGACTACTTGATAATCCAGGTGGTCCCAATGGTCGTGACTGATGACGAGAAAATCGATGTCGGGCATGTCGGAGGGCTTGTAAATGTCGGTGCCCTTGAACATCTTGTTCACAAAACTCACGGGAGAACCTTGGTAAAATACCGGGTCCACCAAAAATTTCTTTCCAGATAAATTCATCAAGTAGCTGGAGTGGCCGAACCATACGAGCCAATCTTTGTCTTGCGGGAGCTTGCGCAGGTCAGTCTTGACGGCTTTCATGGCGGAGTCGGGCGTGGTGAGCTTTTTGTCGGCGGTAGCGAATTCCCACATGGTCCTAAAGAAATTCTTCTTGGTCGTCATGTTGACGGTTTCGACTTCGTTGACGAACTTTTTGCCGTTGTAGTTGGGCGAATGCTTTATGCGTTCTAGGCGCTCTCCGCTTGGGAGGTGCCCGAAACTTTCTTGACTGCAAAACAAAATACCGGCATCTCCTATTAAGAAAATAATGGAAAGAATAATCGCGGTAATCATAATATGAACGCTACGGCTTGGTGTTGTTTTCTGCAGCACGTTCTTCGCGTTCGCGGGCTTCGCGCATTGAGTAAACGCATCCGCAAAAATTTTGGCGGTAAAGTTTGTACTGTTCAGAAAGTTCCGTGGAACGCTTGAAGCCGCCCTTCTTTTTGAAGTCGCTGGGGAGTCGTTTGACACCGTAAATGTCGCACTGCTCCTGCACAACGTCGTTCAGCACCTGCGCGTTTTTCATGGGGCTGATGGTGAGCGTGGTCGTCACGTAGTCGGCGTTCAGTTCTTTTGCAAGGCGCACGGATTCGCTGAGGCGGAGTTCAAAGCATTTGCGGCAACGCTTGCCTCCCTCGGGCTCGTTTTCTAGGCCGCGGGCGATTTCGTAAAACTTCTTGGGGTCGTATTCGCCCTCGATGAGCGTCACCGGGTGTTTCGTCTTGAATTCTGCGACAAAGCGCTTGATTTCTTCCACGCGGTGGCGGTACTCCTCGGCGGGGGCGATATTCGGGTTGTAGTAAAAAACGGTAATCTTAAAGAACTGCGAGAGGTATTCAATGCAGTAACTGCTGCAGGGGGCGCAACAGGCATGCAACAGCAGGTGCGGAACTTCGCCTGTTTTTTCGAGACGCTTGATGATGCGCTCCAAATCCACCTGGTAATTGTGCTTTGCCTCTGCCATGACCGGACCTCAAATGCTTACGACGGAAGCGTGCCGAAGGCCACTATCCAAAAACAGATGGTTGCGACGATGGCGAAAAATCCCATGCGGGTACGTTCCTTATAACTTGTACTAAATAGAACGGTCGCCGTGTAGAACGTCAAGTAAACTGCAAAGAAAAATGCAAGTACACGGGTGATTTCGAACGGGATAATTTCTGGGAGAATGCGGCCTGCGCTGAGTAACGAAAACATGGCCACGAACTGCATAATGATTGGTAGCACGAACGCCTTGCGGACTTCTTTTGGTACAACTTTGTGCCTCCCGTTCATGGCATACATGCCAAGAGGGGCACCGCAGGCGAGGGCTATGTTTAAGATGATGGATGGCAAAAAGAAAATGGCGCCGATGATAGTTGCGATAATCATAGTTTTAAAGATAAAAAAATGCAGAAAAACGTGATTTCCTTGTGTCCTTTTTGTACTCTTTTAGACTTTTTTTGTATTCTTTTTGTATCCTTATTGGAATTCAAAATTTTTAAACTATATTCTTTTGTATGAAAATAGAAAAGCGTATAGTTGTTGATTCCAAGTGGTCCACTGCCAAGCGTGTGGCTGTCGCCGCCGCAGTGGGTGTTTCCGTATGTTTGCCGCTGAGCGCCTGCAATGACGATGACAGTTCTCCGGTGGCGCCTGCCAGTCAGGTGGAAGAATCCAGCCCGTCGACGGAACTGCTATCCAGCGCGGAAGTTGCCCCGCAATCCAGCGCAGAAGTTGCCCCGCAATCCAGCACCGAAACCGCCCCGGAATCCAGTGCTGAGCAAGCGCCCGCTTCTAGCTCGTCGGAAACGTCGCCTATTGTTGACCCAGATGTCATTGCGCCTTGGGCCGGCGATCCAATCGTTGGTCCCGATGACATTGATTCATTGTCGTCAAGTTCTGTGGCTCCTGAATCAAGTGGCAGTGTGGAAATTTTACCTGTTGTTGTTCCTATTGTTGATACCACGCAGACTAAGCTTCCTGAGATAAATCGTGACGATTATCCCTTGCATAGCATGGCTTCGCCGATAGGCCACATACAAATTCCCCTCATAAATGTTTAAATTTTGAGTGGTATGGGTTAGGAGCGCAGATGAAGATTGAAAAACGTATTGTTACTGAATCTAGGTGGTCCACAGCCAAGCGAGTGGCTGCCGCCGCTGTAGTGGGTGTTTCCGTGTGCTTGCCGCTGAGCGCCTGCAATGACGATGACAGTTCCCCGGTGGCGCCCGCCAGTCAGGTGGAAGAATCCAGCCCGTCGACGGAACTGCTGTCCAGCGCGGAAGTTGCCCCGCAGTCCAGTGCGGAGCAAGCGCCCGCTTCTAGCGCCGACGTTTCTCCGCAATCCAGTTCTGCCGTTGTCGGACCTACAAGTTCTGCTGAAGTCACGCCAGCGAGTTCTGCGACTCCGAAATCTTCTGCTTCCAAAGAGCCTCCGATGTCAATCGCGACAAGCGGAATGCCTTATTCAAGTACTTCGTATGATCAACCGGCAAGTTCCGCAGAAGACACTCCGGCGAGTTCCGCCTCTGTTGAACCCGCAAGCTCTGCGGAAGTCCAGGAATCGAGTGCTACGCAATCTCCGGCGTCTAGCGAAACCGTTGTTCCGGAATCCGGTGTCTCGCAAACTCCAGAATCCAGCGATTCTGCTGTGCCTGATTCGGGTGCAAGTTCAAATTCTTGGGGCGATATTCCCGGAATTGGCCCCAATGACACGCATCCTTGCCAAAATGCAAATGGCTGGTGTGGCATGGGTAGCATGCCGACACCTGTGGGTCACGTTCACTATCCGTTGCTGATGGATGTTTAATGAATTTAGTCCTGAGCCTCACAGAGCAATGCAATTTACGTTGTACGTATTGCTACTACAAGGAGTCTCACGCAGAACGTGCGAAGGTCATGGGTGATAGTGTGCTGGAAGCGGCCATTCAGCTTGCCTTGGAGCGCACTGTTGCCTTTAGGCAGAATTTTCTGAATATCACTTTCTTTGGCGGGGAACCGCTGCTCCGGTTTGATGCTATTAAGCATGGGGTAGAGGTGGCAAAGAAACTGGTTCTGGGAATTGGGCTCAAGGACTTTCGTTTGCATTTCGCCGTCAATACCAATGGCACGTTATTGAATGACGAAATCATTGAATTTTTGCGGCGCGAAAATTTCCAGATTTTTCTCTCTCTTGATGGGAATGAAACGCGCCACAACATTTGTCGCAAGCAGGTGAACGGCGAGGGGAGTTTCGCAAAAATTGCACCGCACATCCCGAAGCTCGTCAAGATGAACGTCATCGTGCTTGCGGTCGTGACCCGCGAAAACATTTCGGGTCTCTGTGAATCCATCCAGTGGTTTTTTGACCAGGGCTTTAAACGCTTGACGAGTGCTCCTGATTTCGATGGTCACTGGACCGAGGAGTCGCTTGACGCACTCGGGGTTGAATACCAAAAGCTGGCCGACCTCTGGGTTGAACTCAAAAAATCCAAATCGCCTCTCTACCTCGGGACGATTCAGGACAAAGTAAAAATTGCAGTCGAGGATTCCCGCTACCGCTCGTATTCGTGCCATGTTTACGAGGGAGGAATCTCTGTCGCGACCGATGGTAGTATCTTCCCGTGTACGCGATTCATCGCGTCGAATCCGGCCGCGCCCTATTGCCAAGGGAACGTTTTTACTGGCGTCGACGAGGCGCGGGCGAAAGAGGTCCACGATTTTGTGCATCGCGACAAGAAGGACTGCGAAGGTTGCTCCCTCAAGTGGCGCTGCACCGCTCACGAGTGCGCTTGCACCTCGTTTTACACGACGGGAACATTGGACGGCGTCTCCGCCGAAGTTTGCGCCCACGAGCGCATGCTCGCAGCCATTTGCGACGAAGCCGTCGACAAGCTGCTAAATGCCTAACAAACTATTGAATGCCTAGTCACGCCCTCGGCGCCCTAAAAAAAGAGACCCCTTCAGGTAAAGGAGGTAACCTAAAGGGGTCAGGGAGTGTTTGGGTATGCCATTAAGATAGATTATGAAGGCGCAAACTGAAATCCGCTTTGTGTGATTTCTGTATACTTAAGTATACAGCGGTTGTTTAAAATCAACGTTTAGGGTTAAATAATCCCGTTTTTTAACAAATTTCGCCATTTGTTCTCTTTTTTAAAAGCTGATTTTTGTGTATACGCTGGCGTGCGAAGGGTGAAAGTGGAGCCCTTTTTCACTCTTAAAAGTGGCCGTTAGGGCAAAATCGAGGAAATCGGCGCTAAAATGGGCCTGATTTTGGATTTGTAGGCGCTCGTTAAGAGTCCCGTCAGGCAAAATAATGGCGATTTTTGCGAAATTTTGAGGAATATCCCAAAATTTGACACTGAATTCGGTCCGTTTCCCCCTCATTTTGCCTTCCAAAAGCCATTGGTTTGCAATCTTTGACGAAATTTGCGCCTGCCAGTCCATATTTGGGCAGTTCTCGTTCGCGGAAAGGCAAGTGACGCTTGCGGATCCCCTCAAAAAATCGGGCCCACTTTGGATTGCCGCCTTGAGCCTCGTTGAAATGCTGTCGCTGTGGAGCGGGTTTATGAAACGCGCGTTCACGGAAAGTTTCGTGTTCGCGAATTCCTTGGCGAGTGCACTGATGGTTTGCGATCCCCAAAAGCGGCTTTTGAGAATAGTGGCGCTGAGACGCGTGAATTCCGGCACCGAATCTCCGTGATAGTAGGCGGTCGTTTTCCACGAGAGGGTCGGCGCATTTTTTGAGGATGCGTTTGGGGGCACGTTTTTTGTGGATGAAAGTTCTACTTTGACGAGCGGCGCTTTTTGCCCATATTCCCACCATGTCGATAATTTTCCAAAGTCGAACTTTGTCTGTAATGCTCCGGAATAAATTTCGCGGGTCTCGTGATTTTTTCGAAGCCAAAAAAGACCTTCAAAATAATTTTTATGGTTAAACGCATAGCCGCCGCGGGCTTGTACCGTGCGGCTGGTGTCGAGGAGCGCCGCCAAGTAAAATTTGCCAAGCGGGTACAGCGCGGCCGCTCCCCAAAGTGTATCTAACGGGAAGTGACTGTGTAGTTCGCGGGTCGAAATCTCGCCAAAGTAGGCTTCACTCCCGTCATTTTGGTACATCAAAAGTTCCTGCGAACCGAGTCGCAGTGAATATCGGTAAAAGGACACTTGGATTTCTTCACGATGCGACTCTAAGCGCCCTGTGGAATCAAGGCGAGCCTTCCACATCACGTAACCATGCGGGGCGAGGCTTGGTCGCGCGTTTTCTTTTTTGCGCGACGCACTTGGCTGCGCATTTTTTTTGCGTGCTCTTGGTGCGGACTTTTTTTGGCCCGAACTTTTGCGGTTGCCGTTATTTGCCCCCGTGTCAATTTCGCATTCTTCTTGTGCGTACACTTGCGCAAGTAAACATGCTTCGTTTTCGTTCCCTTCGTCAAGTAACGCGAGCATTTCTTCTGCCTCGTCCGGAGTAATGAGGCCTGCGTCCCACCAGTCAAAAACATCGGCTTCCGTTAGGGCGTGGGCATGCCCCGACGTAAGAATGAGGGTGAGGAATACAGCCTGCGTTACCCATATCAAAAAATCTTTGAACTCCATACCCATAAAGACGGAATTTTTACTCAATGTGTTCCGTAAATTTTTAAATTTTGAATATGCCGAATTCAAGTTGGTCCAAAAAACCGTTCAGTCGAACTCCCGCCCGCGCGGCCGATGCCGTGGGCAAGGCCTTTGTGCCGCACCTCAAGGCTCCGCGTACCGAGTTCCCGTTGTTCAATGGCCGCCGCGTGACTCCGTCCTTGGCGGGCCTCGACAAACTCTTGCACTATTACGGTGTTGAACTGCAGCAACAAACGCTTCAGCAGTTCTGGGAATTTCACCAGCTTTTGCGCGCAAACAACGACGATCAGGACTTGACCCGCCTCAACGCTTTCGAGACGATGGTCGAACGCCATTACGCCGACTGCACGCTTATTAACGCGTACGTTCCCGAATGGCCCGCCCGCATGATCGACGTGGGGAGCGGCGCCGGTTTCCCCGGCATTCCGCTCAAGCTCGTGAACCCGCACATTCGCCTCACGCTTTGCGAACCGCGCCCTAACCGCATCAACTTTCTCAATATGGTCATTGAAAAAATGGGCCTCAAGGGGATTGACGTGTTTGGTCACAAGGTTACGAGTCGCAGCATGACTCTTCCTGTCGATGGAGTCATCAGCCGCGCTTTCGAATGGATGGACAAAACTCTCCCGCGCCTCGAAAATTCACTCAAGGTCGGTGGCCGCGTATACTTTATGAAGGGGCCGGGCGTCGCTGAGGAACTTGCTGTGTTCCATCCCGAGGACTTTGGGTACAAGCTTATCGCGAAGCATTTTTATACCATCCCAAACAGCACGCAGGATCGTGCCCTCGTCATTCTTGAACGTGTGGAATAATTAAAAAACGAAAAGTCTAAATTGGGTCACTAAACGGAAAATTGTTTAGGTTTAGTGACCTATCGTGTTTTAGTGACTGATTCCAAAATTAGAATTTGAACAGCATGCCAAAGCGCATTTGACCGTCGCGCACGCCATCGTGGTCGCCAACGTCCTTGATGGTTGCAAAGTCGAACTGCAACACGTCGGAGAGCATAAAGCCAAAGCCGAAGTCCACTTCATTGCGCTTGCCGGTTTGGTCGTAGAGGTAGCCCAAACGCAAGGCGATGGTGTTTGAATAAATGAATTCGGTACCGACGTTGAATACGCCTTGCAGCACGGAGTTTTTAAGGGCTTCAAAGCCATGGCCTTCGCGCTCCGGATTCAAAAGCGATTTCCAGCAAGCTACGTAGAACGGTTCCGGTGAACCCTTGGAGTCGTCGTAAACCACTTCACGGTTGTAATCTGCTGCGATGGTCCACTTGTAATCGGCGAGAGAGAGAAGCTCGTAAGAGAGACCAAGACGCCAGGTCAATGGAATCGGGTCTTCGATGGTCTTGTCTACATAGTACACGCTCGGGCCAATGTTTGCAAGTACCAAGGCAAAGTTCAACTTGTCAACGAAAACGTTCTTCTTTAACACGCCTATATCAAACGCGTAACCAAAGGTGGTCGCTTCTTCTTCGCCTGCACCTGCGCCAGAACTCAGGTCCGAGTAGAAGAACTTGATGGAGAGGCCAAGACCCCAGTCGTTCGGGAAGCGGGTGCCGTAGCTAAAGCCGCCCACGATTTCGGAACTGTTGTAGGCCACGAGGTCATCGGCGTCCACATCGCCCGAGACCACCGTAGAACCGAAGCTCACGAAGTTCACGTGGAAACCGAGGGTTCCCCAGTCGTTGAGCGGGATGGTGAGACCTCCATAAAGGTGATAAAGATCCGGAATATTCAAGATGGGCAAAAGCTTTTCGTAGAAGGCTGTAAGCTGGTAGTCGGCGTCCTTGTACTGCTCCATGCCGTTCGCGGTACTGAACCACACGTCGTTTCCTTGCGGAAGAACAACCCACACCTTGTTGCTGCTGAGGCCGTTGCCCGAGTGGAAGTGCGTCCATTCGTCTTCGGGTTTTACATCGTCTTCTTTTTCGGCGGAGCTGCGTTCAAGTTCTGCCTTGCGTCCACTGGCGGTGGCGTAGTCTGGCAGGTGGCGCCAAACGCCCTTGTCGGTTGCAATCCAAATGGCGCCCTTCTGGTCTACCGAGATGGAGTTCACAACGTTGTTGGCAAATTGAACCTGTTCCCACTTGCGAAGGGTGAAGTGGCTAAGACCGCCGTTGTGGGCAGCCCACACGTGGCCCGAGCTATCTACCGCAAGTGCTGTAGGCTTAAGATCCATAATGCCGTCTTCTTCGTTGAACAGGCTCCAGCGGTCCTTGTCGTTCACGCTCTTTTTGGGGACAAGGCGGGCAATACCCGCGCCATCGACTGCTACGTAAAGTTCCTTGCGGTTTTCGCTCCAAACGAGTGCGTTAATCTTTTGACTCGGGAGCACCTTGCCTTTTTGCTCGAACTGGCCATTGCGGTACACGAACAAACCATTGTCGGTACCAATCCACAGGGAGGCGCCTTGGCTTGCGAGAGACGTGATGCGGAGGGCGCCGAGTTCACTTTCGTAACTCTTCCAGGCCTTGCCGTCAAAGCGGAACAGGCCCTTCGGGGTACCGACCCAAAGTTTTTCGGTACGGTTGTCGTAGATGACTGCGGTGATGGTGTCCTTGACAATCAGGTTCCACGGCATTTTGACTTCAACCACATGGGATTCGTCATCGGCGTTTTTAATGTCGTTGAATTTTTTTACCTGGCGGGTGTATTCGTCAAGTCCGCGTTCTGTACCGGCATAAACGCGCACGGCATCTTTGACTTTTGCGTTTCCTTGGAGCGTCACGGAGTAGTAGTCCACCCACTGTTCGCCGTCAAACTTCAATATACCATCGGCGGTACCGGCCCAAAGTTCGCTCTTCGAAAAGAACCCGTTTTTGGAACGGCTGGCCATGCTGGTAAAGTAAGGTGCCTTCTTGGCATCCTTGGCGTAAGATACGCGCCATTCATCGGCGAGGGGGCCGAACGCCAAACCGGCCGGGTTGTAGTACATGGCCGTAGCGTCGTCCGCCAGTGCTGCACCGACTTCCCCCATACCCAACTGGCGGGCGCCGACGGGCATTTCGAGGGTGATGATTGCTGAACCGGCAGCAAACGAAATGGCAGGAGCTAAAAGAAGTGCAGAAAGTAGAGATTTACGCAAGTTGCCTCCAATTGGGGACGTCATAGGAACTTCCATGAGTGGGGACTACAGCCTTCCAGCCAGACTTGCTCGGGTTTTCCCAAGGTTGTTTGGGCAGGAGCCTGCAATCGCAGCCCAGAACGTAAGGCGGCAATATTTCCGCATGGTTCCGGATTTGCTCACGGGTGATAAAGTTTTCTTCATTAACGAATTTACAATAGTTCTTGCCTTTCGGACCAATGTCAATACGGTAAGTTACCGTGCCGTTTAGGTCTCCATCGTCAATAGTTTTGATTGTTTCCTCTAAAGTGGCGTTCCAGCGGGCTATGTAGTTTTCGCGTTCTTCGGGTGTGAGCTGTTCCTGGGTCTCTAGCCAGGAGCGCAAAGAGGCTTCGCTGGGCTTTACTGCGGTTAAAGATTCGCGGGCGGGGCGAACTACGACGGCGTATTGACCCGATACGTCAATGACGGGTTTGACTTCTTCCTTCTCGTCGGCGCTGTGGATGACCACGTACGCGCCGATTCCCGCGAGAATAATCGACAGCAAGACAATGGCTATGATGATGATAATCGACAGCATAATCTTATCCGTTTTCTAATAAAAATCCTTGTTATTTAAAACTAGCATTTTCTATCTTGTAGACTAGGAGTTATTATGCCGAAATTGAAGTTTTTTTTAGTCTTGTTTGTTTCTTGCAATCTTTGGGCCGTACCATATAATATGGAAGTGGTTAAAGAGGGTACGGGCGATACGATTCGTGCGGGTCAGTTGATTCAGGTTCATTATAAGGGCTTTTTGCTTGCCGATATGGTCAAACCCGATAGTGCGAAGGTCGATTCTGCAAAGGCGACCGCTGATTCTACTGCTTCTGCGGAACCTCAGCCTTTTGCGAATTCTTACGAGAATGGACAACCTTTGGAATTTACTCTTGGCGTGGGTCAGGTAATCCCGGGCTGGGACAAGGGCCTCATGGGCATGAAGGTGGGCGAGGTTCGCAAGCTCACCGTCCCGTATCAACTGGCTTATGGCGCAAATTCCCTTGATGGAATCCCGGCGTACTCGGACCTTTACTTTGAAGTGGAATTGGTACATGCCGAAAAGGCTATGGAACCGGACCAGTTCCCCAAGAGTGTAGACAAATTAAAGTGGAAGGACGTGGCTAAGGGCCTCAAGGTTTACGACGAAACTGTTGGAACGGGCAAGCCTGCAGTAGTGGGTTCCGTGCTTAAAACGCATTACACCGGCTGGCTCCTTTCGGGTCGCAAGTTCGGCAGTTCCAAGGATATGGGCAAGCCACTCTCTGTGGTTATGGGTGCCGGTAAAATGATCAAGGGCTGGGAAGTAGGCCTCGAAGGTATGAAGGAAGGCGGTGTCCGTTGGTTCCGCGTGGCTCCGGCCATGGGCTACGGGGCTACGGCCTACACCATGATTCCTGCCAACTCTACGCTTATTTTCCGCGTAGAACTCATGTCGTCTGAAGTCGATGAAGAAGTGGCCGCCAAGATGGACTTCTTCCCCGATACGACGGCGCTTCAGTTTGAAAACGGTCCCGAAGGTCTCCGCTATGCGATTATCAAGAAGGGCGAGGGCGAACCTGCAAAGACGGGTTCTACCGTGAAGGTCCATTATACGGGCTGGCTCGTGAACGGCTACAAGTTCGATAGCTCCCGTGACCGCGGTCAGGAATTCGGCTTCCCGCTAGGTGGCGGTCGTGTGATTCGCGGTTGGGAACTCGGTGTTGCCGGTATGCTTCCGGGCGAAAAGAGAATTTTGATTGTTCCTCCTGGACTTGGCTACGGTAGCCGCGCTGCGGGCCCGATTCCTGGTGGCTCTACGCTTATCTTTGCCGTGGAGTATCTTGGAGAATAATGTTTAAAACTCTTGCAGAAAAAATCAAGGAAGCGTTCGCTTCGGTGTTGCCGGTAACTCTTATAGTGTTACTGCTCTCCTTCACGCCTTTGGTGGAATTTTCTACAAAGCAGTTGGTGGTTTTTGCCGTTTGTGCCGTGTTTTTGGTGGCTGGTATAGGCCTCTTTAACTTGGGTGCGGACCTTGCCATGACTCCGATGGGCGAACACGTGGGCGCGGGTCTTACCAAGTCACGCAAGTTGCTGCTTTTGGTGTCGGTGTGCTTTGTGATGGGCGTGCTTATCACGGTTGCAGAGCCCGACCTTTCGGTTTTGGCGGAACAGGTCAAGAATGCTGTAGAACCGATGCTTTTGATTGTGACCATTGGTGTGGGCGTGGGCCTGTTCCTGGTTCTTGCCATTGTAAAGATTGTGTGGAAAAAGGATTTGTCTTCTATTATCATCTTTTTTTACATGACGCTCTTTATGCTTGGCATGCTCATGATTGCGCTTGGCAAAGACACGTTTGTTCCGCTTGCTTTTGATTCTGGTGGCGTTACCACGGGCCCGATTACCGTGCCGTTTATAATGGCTTTGGGCGTGGGTGTGGCTGGCGCTATTGGTGGTAAACACGCTAACGAAAATAGCTTTGGTCTTATTGCGCTTTGTTCTATTGGCCCGATTCTTGCACTGATGGGTTTGGTGCTCGCCTCCAAGGGCGATTTGACGTACTCGCTCGATGTGCAAAGCTATTCGATTGACGCATCCTTGGGGGCGAACTTTTTGCCCGCCATTTTGGGAGTTGCCAAAGAAGTGCTTGTTGCGCTAGGCCTAATCGTTATGTCGTTTTTGATTTTGCAGCTGGTGGCGCTTAAACTCTCTAAAGCGAAGCTTGTGCAAATTGGGGTTGGCATTTGCTATACGTTTATTGGCCTTGTCGTTTTCCTTACCGCTGTGGCGGTGGGCTTTATGCCAATTGGTTTTGAACTCGGTCGCGAACTCGCTAAAATGCCTCGTGTTCTCGTGGCGGCAGGGTTTGTGATTGGTATGGTGGTTGTGCTTGCAGAACCTGCGGTCCACGTGCTCAATAAACAGGTCGAGGCGATTACCGGAGGCCTTGTCACCAAACGATCTATGCTCATCGCTTTAAGCGTGGGTGTCGGCATTTCTATTGGGCTCTCGATGCTTCGCATTATTGTCGGGTTCCCCATCATTTATTATTTGATTCCCGGTTACTTTATTTCGCTTGGCCTCTCGTTCTTTGTGCCGAAACTTTATACCGCTATTGCATTTGACTCCGGTGGAGTTGCTAGCGGTCCTTTGACTTCAAGTTTTATTTTGCCGCTCTCCATTGGTGCGTGTTCCGTGATACACGATGGTGGCGATTCTATTTTGAACTATGCCTTTGGCATCGTTGCTATGGTTGCTATGACGCCGCTCATTACGATTCAGATTTTGGGCTTTAAGGCGATTGCCTCCAAGGTCATTAAGAACCGCTTGATGATGCGCCGCATTCAGGATGCTGACGACGAACAGATTATTGATTTTGTGTAGGGATTGCCATGGCTGATTTTGGAAAATACGTATCTAAGGCGAGCGAAAAGCTCAATCCGGTAAGGCGCATTACCACGTCTGCAAAAGGGCATTCTCGCGTATCCATGAACAAGCTCATGGTGATGGTGACCATTGTGAACCGTCGCAAAGCCGACTTTTATATGGATTACATCCAGTCGTTTGGCGTGAATATGCAGATTCTTTGCTTTGGCAAGGGAACGGCCCCGCAAGAGATTGTGATGGCTCTTGGTTTAATTGATTCCGACCGTGCTATAATTTTTAGCGTTATTGGCGAAGATAACGCCAAATTGGCCCTAGAGGGCCTTGAAGAAAAGTTTTTGACCATTCCCGGTGGTAGAGGCGTTGCCTATACCGTCCCTATGGCGAGCGTCATTGGAAAATCCATATTCAACTTCCTGAGCGATAACCGCAATCAGGTAAGGAGAAACGAAAAATGAATACATACAGTCACGAACTCATTATGTGCATTGTAAATACGGGATTCTCCGAAACGGTCATGGCGGCTGCCATTGATGCGGGTGCTCGCGGCGGTACCATCCTCAATGGTCGCGGTACGGCGAACAAAGAAGCGGAATCGTTTTTCCACATTGCCATCCAGCCCGAAAAGGAGGTGGTGATGATTATTGTGGATTCTAAAATCAAGGATGCCGTTTTGCATGCCCTTTACCAAAAGGCGGGTCTCGATACTATGGGGCAGGGTATTGCTTTTTCGCTCCCTGTAGATAACGTTGTTGGCCTTACGCCATGGAAACCCGAAGACAAGGCGAATAAAACCGCCAAAACGCCTGCGGCTTCCGAAAATGCCCCTGCGGCAAAATCTGCCCCCGCGGCAAAGTAGCCGGCTCCCTTTTTTGAATTGTCAAATTTTCTTTAATTGCGCCCTCGTTTATACGGGGGCGTCTTTTTTTGTATAGATTTAAAGCGCTTCGTGCAGTTGT
>JAKSIM010000050.1 GCA_024398845.1 Fibrobacter sp.
AGAAGTTCGCCTTCGCCCTCGGGAAAAAACTGAGCATCACCCTGGTCTGAGATTCACAATTCTCCATTCGTTGGATTTCGCCGGGGGCAAATTCATTTGTCAACCAACGCGCCAATATAAATCGACCATGGCGCTGTTCGCTAGGCTTACTCGGGTGTGGCGATTTTTACGAAAAAACGCCAATCATGACAGCAGCTGGTCGGCTGATTCGGCGATGGGTTTCAGTGCGGCGTAATGTTCGGGGATTTCGGATGCGAGCCTGTAAGTGGATACTCCCATAGGTTTTGAAAAATCCCGAATGGCCAGTTCCACTATGTTCTTTTTTGCCTCCTTGCAAAGAATGATGCCGATGCTCGGTTTTTCGCCTGGCTTGCGTTCGTATTTGTCCAAAAGGGATAGATAGAAGTTCAGCTGTCCCAAGTAGGCGGGCTTGAACTTCCCTTTTTTCAGTTCAATGGCGACTAGGCTTTGCAAGGTCCTGTTGTAGAAAAGGAGGTCGACAAAAAATTCTTCGTCGCTTTCGACAATTCGGTGTTGGCTATCGACAAAACAGAAATCTGAGCCGAGTTTTTGAATAAACGTTTTTACGTTGTTTACTATGCCTCGTTCCAGAACGCGCTCGTCAGCGCATTCATCGTTTTCATCTTCTATGTTGACAAAATCTAGGAGCATTTCGTCTTTAAAGGCAAAAATCGCCCTTGAGGCCTGCGCATCATCTGGAATGGTTTTTGCAAAGTTGTTCGGGAGTGCCCCGACATGCAGGTGATCCTGTGCGGCGATATGATTTTGCAGGTTTTCTACGGACCAAAAATTTCTAGCGCAATTATTTATGTAAAATATACGATCTTCTATTTTTTCGCACTTCTTTATAATTTCATAATGATGAGTGAATCCGACCATGAAAAAAGTTTCAACATTGATTGGCAGGGTTTTCAAATCGTGCGTCAGTAACGCACGATTTTGTGGCGACAGATCATATTGGCTCCATTCCTCATAGAAAATGCGCATTTTCTTCAAATTTCCCTCGGAAAAGCCTCGCAATCCGGGTAATTCTTTTTGCAATTGGTCGCTGATGGCTTGCAAGGCTCCGGTTCCCCATTTGTTGATACGCGTGTTTTGGGAAATGTACTTGCCAATCGCGAGGTACAGCTTTAACATTTCGGCGTTGGCAAGTCTTGCGGCGATGTATCGGCTTTTGAGGATGGCGGATTTCTCTAGCCAGCCGCGTTACTCACTGGCCCTCATCCTGCTGGGCGCCTGAAGCGCCTGCGACATCGGCTTCGCAAGGTTTATGCGCGGCCTAGTCGCTTTTTTACCGCTAACGGCAAGCTATGTATAATCCGCCCCGGGACCTATGGAACAGTTACTAAAGTAACGGTTCCTCACCACAGTTAGGCGGTGTAAGTAATCTACGCTGAAAATGTACTCTAATTGCTGAAAAATGTCAATCACGAAATCCGTCGCCACGGAGCGGCAGTCACCCTGAGGGGTTCGCGTTGAATCCCGTCGGATGACGCGGTTTCGTTATTTCTTTTTCTTGCCTTTTTTAGCTTGCTTCTTGGCGGGCTTTTTGGCCTTGGCTTTTTTCTTAGCAGGCTTCTTTTTGGCTGCTGCCTTTTTCTTGGCTGCAGGTTTCTTTTTGGCAACGGGCTTCTTTTCGGGTTCCGGTGCGGGTTCAACTGCAGGTTCTGCGGCGGGTTCTTCTGCCGCTACTTCTTCGGCGGCAGGTTCCTCGGCTGCAGGTTCTTCGGCTGCGGGTTCTTGTGTTGCGGTGGAGTCGGCGGCCAGGTCGGATGCAGGTTCAGTTGCGTACGGGTCGGCTGCGCTAGAATCGCTTGCGCTGGATTCAGTCGCGTACGGGTCTGCTGCATACGGGTCGGTTGCGGCAGAGTCAGTTGCAGGTTCGCTTGCGCTGGATTCAGTCGCGTATGGGTCGGTTGCATACGGATCGGTTGTGCTAGAATCGGTTGCGTACGGGTCGCTGTTGGCGGTGCTGCTCGTGTCTGCGTTGAATACGGAGAAGTCCATGGATTCGGCGCCTTCGTTCTTCTTTTCTTCGGGAGCGTTGTCCTTGGGCTTGCTTCTTCCTTCGCCCGAGAGGGTGAAGTACCCGACGAGGGATACGCCGAACTTCAAGGACGAGACGTTGTAGACGAGGTCCTGCTTTTTGAACCACTTCTGCATGGTTATGTAGGATGCTTCGAATTCAAGGCCAACGTGGTAGGGGAGTCTTGCACCGACGAATCCGTTGAGGTAGTAGTTCACGGGCTTGTTCCACCAGGTCTCGTTACGCGCTGCGGGAACCGGGTAGCCTACGCGGGCGCCGCCGTAGGGGCAGAGCGTCCAATTTTCGGGGCCAATGAGGCCGATGGTTCCCCATACGGGAACGGCGCGTGCCACGATGTCTTCGTCACCGGTGTCCTTTTGCTGGCCAAAGTAGCCGAGGCCACCGCCAATCATGAGCGGGCCCACGGGGAAGCCGAGGAACTCGATGCCGGCCGCGGGTGTGATGTCGGATTTTGTTTTGTTGGATGTTTCGATTCCGTTGAGTTTTTGTTTGACTTCGATGTCGCTAGAGAAATACCCGGTGAGTGTTCCTTGGATTTCTATTGCGTAACTCGAAACTGTGAGAATGCCTAAAGCGAGGGCGAGTGAAGAAAATTTTTTCATGTTATTCCTAACTGTTGTGTGGTACAAATATAGATATGAAAAAACGTATGTATCAATAGTGGGCATGTAATAATGTGGACATTCTGTTATGACTGTAAAATTATTTTTGTGTACTTAATTTTTGATTTACATAAGGCGGATCCCGTCGCAATTTCGTGGCTGTTACCCTGGAGGGAACAACATGACTGACGGCGTCTAGGGAGTTATTTCTTTGTATAAAGAAGATTACAGGGGTCTCGTTTTTTTATTTTTTATGCTATGAATAAGTTTTTACTTTCTTTACTTTTGTGTTTGGTGTCGCTCGCCTCGGCTGGTGACGAAGTTAAAGCGTATTTTTTGGATAAGTTTATTCAAGGGAATGGGCGAATTCCAAATAAGTGCGTGCAAAATGGCGAAACCTACAAGTGTGAGGGTTATGCGGGGCTGCCGGGTGGCATTATCTTTAATACGAAGACGCGTCAATCTATAGTTTATTCTAAACAGGATAATTTTGAAGTTTATGGGGAGCGTAAGTGTAACTTGGTTTATGTGAACGTTTTCCCGAACCAAGATGAATTTTTGGTGTGCGACAAGATGGACCCTGCTTATTTTGCGGTTTGCCTTTCGCAAACAGGTGCGGTCATGACGCAGAAGTATGACGAGTCCGGCGCGTTGCTCGGGAGGAAGGTTTATGAGCAGGCCGACCCGGGTTATTGCCTCAACAAGTTCAATTTCCAGTTTGGGAATGACGGCAGTAAAGTTTATAACGGGATGGAACTTAAAAAGACGCAGCCCAAAGGTAGCCTCGGCGACGATCCTGTGAGCGTCGAGTTTAACAATGTTTTGAAAAAGGTGGCGGGATTCTTGATTCCTGCCGAGCCTGAACCCGCCGGCGATGCGGGCGAAGCTGTAGAGGAATCTGCGAATTCGGGGTCGATACCTTCTGAAAGTGATGTTACGGTGAGCGGTCGCCTTTCTTTGTCGGACGTTATGAAGGTTGTTCGCCAGCGCACTCCGGCGCTGCAACGCATTTATGGCAAGTATGCTAAAAAGAATCCGGGTTTTGGTGGCGTGGTGACATTGAAGTTGGTGATTTCACCGAAGGGTGCTGTTTCTAAGATTTCTGTTGCTGAATCGACTACGGACTTTGCTGCGTTCGACAAAGAGGTCAAGGGCGCTGTGAACCGCTGGAAGTTCGGCAAGGTGAAGTCGGGCAATACTACGGTCACCATCCCGTTCAGTTTTGGTGAATAGCCTTCTTTGAGTTTTTTTGCTTGCTGATGTAGTAAAGTGTCAATTTTTGACCTTTTGCAGAAGTTATATTTGTAACTGATGAAGTTTTTACATTTGGCAGATTTGCACATTGGCAAGCGTGTGTGCGAGCATAGTATGCTCGAAGATCAAAAGCACATTTTGGCTAGTGTCGTTGAGGCTGTTGTGGCGGAGAAGCCCGATGGCGTTTTGATTGCGGGCGATGTTTACGACAAGTCGGTGCCGAGCGCCGAGGCGGTCGCCGTTCTGGACGATTTTTTGGTGAAACTCTCGGAGACGGGTTCCAAGGTTTTTGTGATTAGCGGGAACCACGATTCTGCGGAGCGCATCGCGTTTGGCGGGCGCCTGATGGAGAATCGCGGGGTGTACATGTCGCCGGTTTATGATGGTGCGTTTGCGCCTGTCACGCTGAACGATGAATTTGGCGAAGTTGACGTGTGGATGTTGCCGTTCGTGAGGCCGGCCGACGTGAGGGCCGCCGAAAACGCCGTTGCCGCAGACTCGGGGGTTGCGGATGTCGAAAATTCGGGCGTTGCGGACTTGGGAGCCTCAGGTGCTGGGAATTCGGGTGCCGCGCCGGAAATCGCGAATTTCACGGATGCAATTCGGGTGGCGCTTTCGCATGCAAAGTTTACGCCGGGTCGCCGCAATGTGCTGGTGGCGCACCAGTTTGTGACTGGGGCCAAAGTCGATAAGGATGGTTCCGAAGAGAACGTGGGCGGCCTCGACAATGTGGACGCGAGCGTTTTTGAGGCTTTTGATTACGTGGCGCTCGGGCATATCCACGGGCCGCAAAATATTTGCAGTACGTTGGGTAACGCCACGGAGGGGGCCGCGCGGGTTCGTTATTGCGGGACGCCGCTAAAGTATTCGCTCTCCGAGGCATCGCACAAAAAAAGCATCACTGTGGTGGAGCTTGGGGCAGGTCGCGCCGATTTGAGCATCCGCGAAATTCCGCTGGTGCCGCTACACGATGTGCGCAAGATTCGCGGGACCTTCGCGGAACTTGTTTCTGCCGAATTCCGTGAGCAGGAAGTGCGCGCGGGGCATAGTCCCGATGATTACGTTTACGTGGAGTTGACCGACGAGAACGATGTGCCGGATGCCGCCCTCAGGTTGCGTACGGTGTACAGGAATTTTATGACGCTCACGTACGATAACGCGCGTACGCGGAGCCAGAGTCAAATGACGGATGCCGTGGATGTTGGCAAAAAGACTCCGCTAGCTTTGTTCGAGGATTTTTATAAGGCTGAAAATGGCCACGAAATGTTGCCGGAACAGCATGAATTTATGGAATCGCTAATCCGCAAGATTTGGGAGGGCGAAGCATGAGACCTCTAAAACTTGTGGTGAGCGCTTTTGGTCCGTACGCGGGCCGCACGGAATTTGATTTGCAAAAGCTGGGCACGAATGGGCTTTACCTGATTTGTGGCGATACGGGTGCCGGCAAAACGACGATATTTGATGCGATAACGTATGCGCTTTATGGTGAGGCGAGCGGCACTACGCGCAATGACGCGAAGAATTTCCGCAGCGATTACGCGAAGCCCGAGACGCCGACCGAAGTGGAATTGACGTTTGAATACGCGGGTAGGCAATACTACGTGAAGCGTAATCCGGAATACGATCGCCCCAAGCTTCGCGGCAATGGTTTCGCAAAGACGGTGGCGGGTGCGGAATTGCATTACCCCGATGGTCGCGTGCTGAGCAAAGTGAATGCGGTGACGGATGCCGTCAAGGATATTTTAAAGATTGATTGCAGCCAGTTCCGGCAAATCGCGATGATTGCCCAGGGCGATTTTATGAAGCTCTTGCTTGCGAAAACGGATGAGCGCAAAAAGATTTTTCGCAAGATTTTTAAGACGGATCTTTTTGACCGTTTGCAGTTTACGCTCAAGGAAGAGCGCAGTGCCTGTCAAAAGGCTTGTGACGAGTTGGAACGTTCGGCGAACCAGGATGTTCTAAGGATTGCCTGTGACGAGCAAAGTGAATTTGCGTTGAAGGTCGCGGAGGTCAAGGAACTGGCCCGTTCAAAGAGTGTTGCCGATTGGAACGACGTTTGCGATTTGATTCAGCAAATTTTGGATTTGGATACCACGGCTAAGAATGAATTGCTTAAATCCTGTGACGAGAATTCGGCCAAAATTTCGGAGCTGGACAAGGAAATTGGCAAGGCCGAAGGTGTTGAACGTGCGCGTAATGCAATTAAAACGGCGCAAGAAGCAATTAACGGTTTGACGGCGAGTCAAAAGGAATTGTTGGGGGCTTTGGCCGCTGCCCAAAAGAATGCGGAAAATTGCGTGCCTTTGCAAGAACGTGCGACGACGCTTACGAATGCGCTCCCGAAATACGAGGAGCTGGAAGCTAAGCGCAAGGTTTTGGCGGGGAATCAAAAAAAATTAGAGGCGGCTTCCGAATGCCATGCTCGGGAGGCCGCGCGACTGGTCGCCGAAAAGCAAATGCTGGATTCGTTGCAGGCGGAATGTACGGCGCTTGCGGATGCTGGCAAGAATGTTGCCGAGTTGAGTTCGCAAAAGAAGAACGCCGAAGATCGATCCAAGAGTTTGCTGCAGGCGGCGAAGGAAATTGTCGCTGCAGAAAAATTGCGCGATGAGGCGAAAGAAGCCGAGGAGTTTTTTGCGGGTGTTGTAAAGGAAACGCAAAAAAAGCACGAAGAGTTCAGCAAAATGAATCTTGCCTTTATGTGTGAACAGGCCGGTATTTTGGCGAGTTCATTGCAGGAGGGCGAGGCTTGCCCGGTTTGTGGTTCTACGAGCCACCCGCACAAGGCTTGTAAATCGGATAAGGCTCCGACGCAGGCGGAATTGGAGGCGTGCAAAAAGGTCGCCGATGATGCCCAGGCCGAAATGCTTGCCGAAAACGAAAAGCTCGTTTCGAAAAAGACGGCTTACGAAGAAAAATTGAAGGTTGTGAATGCGCAGCTCGATGAGCTTTTGGGGCTTCACGATTTTGAGGCGGCGAAGAACCGCATTCGCGAAGAGCATGCGGCGCTTAAAACGCAAATTGCGAATTTGACGCAAAAGATTGATGCTGAAACGCAAAACGAAAATCATCGGAAGGAATTGGAAAAGTCCTTGCCTCAAAAGCAGCAGGCGTATTCTGTTGCGCTCGACGAGAATGCAAAGCTTTTGAGTGCGAATGCGGCTTTGAAATCGACCATCGAAGCGGATTCCGCAACTGTAGAGGGTATTCTCAAGGAATTGGATTTCAAGGGCAAGGCCGACGCAGAAAAAGAAATCGACCGCGTAAAAAAGGAGTGCGCCTCGCTCCAATCTGCGTTGAAAAATGCGGATGACGCATACCGCGCTTGCGACAGGAATATTGCCGAGCAAAAGGCGGTCATCAAGTCTTCGCAGGAGCAGCTGGCAGGCGCTTCTGAAATGGACCTCGAAAAGTTGCGGGAGTCGCGCCGCGCCCTCCAAGATGAGCGTGTGGTTTTGGATGCTAAATTGACGGCGCTCGCGGGCCGCGCAAAGCCCAACGCCGATGCCCTCGAATCCATCCGCGAAAAGCAGAAATCCCTCAGCGCCGCCCGCGAAAAATTCACGTGGGTAGCGAACCTCAGCGATACCGCAAATGGCGCGTTGAGCGGGCAGGCGAGAGTCATGCTCGAGACGTACATTCAGGCGTTTTACTTTGACCGCATTGTGTATTTTGCAAACCAGCGTTTTCGCGTTTTGACGAACAACCAGTACGAATTGGTGCGTCGCGTGGACCCGAACAACAAGCAGAGTCAAAGCGGGTTGGACCTGAACGTGATTGACCATTATTCTGGCAAGCAGCGCGATGTGAATACGTTGAGCGGCGGCGAGAGTTTCAAGGCGTCGCTATCGCTTGCGCTAGGCCTGAGTGACGAGGTACAGAGTTCCGCCGGAGGAATTCAGCTAGACACGATGTTCGTGGACGAGGGCTTTGGCTCGCTGGACGAAGACAGCCTGAGCAAAGCCATCAACGTGCTCACGACTCAGGTCGGCGATAACCGCTTGGTGGGTATCATTAGCCACGTGGCCGACCTCGAGAAAAAAATCAGCAAGCTCGTGAAAGTCAAAAAAGACGAAGCCCACGGCAGTACCGTGAGCATCGAAGTTTAAACGTACGTGATGTAACCTCCGTTACGTCACCACCGGGAATCCTTGGTTACGGGATGTCGTTTGGCATAATGCCGTACTTGCGCGCATCCTTGATGCTGATGATTTCGGTGTCGCCGCTTTCGAAGTTCCCGGCTTCGACTTCGCTGTTGTACTTTTCGACGGCCGAATTGTAGGCTTGGTCGAAAGTGGCGTCGGGGTACGTGAGCAAGGTGGTTTCTACAAATCCATAGGTGTTGTCGGCGCTTTTATCTGCCTTCCAGCCGACAAACATGTGAGTCGTGGTTTTGACCAGAACGACATCGAATCCAATGGCCTCGAGAATGGAGGCGAACAGGAAGGAATACTCGTTACAAACGGCCTGCTTGCTGCGCAATACTTCAATTGGGTAGTTTATTTTTTGGGCGGTGCTGCCGGAACCGTTGTTTTCGATATACTTGATTCCACGTTTTTGGAGAACCTTAAAGACGGCGTCCACCACGCGTTCGCTGCTCTGGGCGATGGTTTCGTCTTCGCTGTAAAGCTGGTAGGCTAACAAGAGGGTGTCGGGGAGCGTCGCGGCGATTTCATCGAGGAGGTCCGGGATGGAGTCCATGTTTGGGGTGACCCACACGGCGTCCCACATGGAGCGGTTTTTTACGCCCTTGAGTTCGCCGCCATTGGTCTGCATGGGGTGGATTGTGACTGCTGCACTCTTGGAGAAGAAGAGAATTTCGCGGTCATTTTCGAGGGCGTAGGCGCGAACTTGGATTTGCGATTGTTCGGGAGTGGTGAGCTTGAGGAGTTTTTCTTTGTTGAAGGTCAGGTTTGCGGCGATGACCTTGGCGTCGTCGGGATTCACGATTTCGGTGACGCTGCTCGTATCGGTGAAGTCCTCAATCCAGGTGCGGAATTCAATTTTTTTCCAGCGGCAAGGAACTTTGCTGCCTTTTTCGCAAGTGTTCCTTGTGTAGATGGAGACGGGTATAGGGTACAGCTCCCCGTTGGAATTTTTGAAATCCTTGTACATGAGCGAGTACTGGTTTGCGAATGCGCCGTAGATGTTTTCTTTGTACGTCCAGAGTGATGCATCGAGGGTGCGGATTACGGATTGAGTGTAGATGTCGTTGTAAACGCTGTCGTAGAGCTTGCCGTAGAGTGAATCAAAATCGGCTTCGAGAAGGCTGTCGACAAGGGCTTCGCGCACGGAATCCATCCAGGCGTCGGCAAAGGCGTTGTCAAAAAGGATTTGGTAAACGGTGTCCACATATGGTTCGGCGTAAAGGCTGTCCCAAAGGGTTCCCGTGATTTCTTCGCGTAAAATTTGGGCAAGGGAATCTACATTAACTTCGGTGGCGTTCTTTCCATCCTTGCCGTCTTTACCATCGACGCCGTTGACGCCATCGGTTCCATTAACGCCATCGGCTCCGTTGTCGCCGGAGCATGCCGTGATGGATATGGTGGCTGCCATCAAAAATACAGGGATTGCTTTTAAAATCTGAGTGAACTTCATGTGGTTTCCTTCGTTAGGTGCTACTTATAAAGGCGTTCAATGAATTTGTCGTAATTGGTGATGATGACGCCTTCGCTTTTGAATGCTTTTTTCGGCGTTTGCCGAGAAGCGAGATATTTTAAAACATGGAACTTTAAAACATGGAACTTTAAAACATGGGGTCGCGAGGTTCATAATTATTCCTCAAAAAAGATTATTTGTGAATTACTTTGTTATAAACTGCGATTTGGCGTTCAATGATGCCATCCCATGTGAAGCAGTCGGCAATGCGCTTGCGAGCGCCCTTGAGCAGGTCTGCTATGAACGCGGGTTCGGCCTCAAGGCTCTTGAAGGCGTTTGCAAGCGCCTGCGGGTCCTTTTCGGGAACGAGAATTCCGGATTGTCCGTTCACGACAACGTCCGGAATGCCCCCGACGTTACTGGCGACAATCGGGAGGCCGAGTTCCATGGCCTCGATAAGCACGACGCCGAGGCCTTCCGTGTCGCCCTTGCTATCGACGATAGCGGGTAACACAAAGACGTTCGCGGTCTTGTATTCGTGTTCAAGTTCTGCCGGAGAGAGTTTACCTGTAAAAATGACCGGAGTTGCCTGTTCCGAAAGTTGTGCCGCCTGAGCCTTGAGTTTTTCGGTGAGGTCGCCCACACCTACAATGCGGATTTCGAACTTACTTGCGGGTAAATACTTTGCGGATTCAATGAGGTATGTAATGCCCTTGCGCTCAATATGGCGCCCGACAAAGAGAATCTTGAACTTGTCTGTGACCGGATGGGCGGCCTGACTGTTGGTCGCGCTGAGCGTGGTACCGTACGGGCTCCACTCGACGTTCACGTCGCGGATGGCCTTGATTTTTTGCGCGGTAAAGCTGGAGTTTGCAAAGACGGCCTTCGCCTGACCGATGGCGAACTTGAGCAGCGGGCGTACCCACTTTTTTTTGCGGATGAGGAGCAGCTCTGCGCCGTGGAAGTTCAGTACCAGCGGGATGCGGAAAAGCTTTGCGGCGCCGAGCGCGATGTAAGCGTGCGGGAACGGCCAGTGGGCGTGGATTACATCGGGCCGCCACTGGCGGCAAATGGCGAGGCACTTGAAGAATCCGCTAATG
Source organism: Fibrobacter sp. (assembly GCA_024398845.1). Classification (GTDB taxonomy): domain Bacteria; phylum Fibrobacterota; class Fibrobacteria; order Fibrobacterales; family Fibrobacteraceae; genus Fibrobacter. Next base: position 10,623 of record JAKSIM010000050.1, read on the forward strand.
ATGTACGGGATGGCAAGCAACTGCAACCACGGTTTCGACGCCATTTTGCTCGGCGCGCCTTCTTCGTGCGTGAGCATCTCGAGGTTCGCGGGAGCATACCGGAATCGGTTCACCTTGACGCCGTCAATTTCATGGCTTTTAAGTCCCTTGTAAGCGGGTGCGAGCACTTGGATATCGACGCCTGCTTTTTTAAGGTGCGCTACGGAGGTCCTGAGCCACGGGACTTCGGCGTCTTCGTGGAATCGGGGATATACGGAACCTATGACGAGTACTTTCATTATAGTTCCTTGAATAAAGGTTTAAGGAGAACCAAGTTCTTGGATGCAAGTTGGATAAATAATGGGCTTGACCGCATCGTCTAGCACACTGCCCATGGACTGGAATCCCAGATTCGCGGCAGTTTGCTGGATGCGCCCCTTAATGCGGATCCAACCTTCAATTTTGGAATCCAGGAGAAGCATGCCCAGGCCAGATTGATTTTCGAGGAATCCGATGATGTCACTTCCGCGATTGTTTTTGTTGAGGGCAACCATCAAAACTGCCCAAAACTCGTTAAATTCTTCTTCGTCTTTGAATTGCTGGCGGAGGTTGTTGAAATCGAATTCAAGGTAAACAAAGGAACTCTTCTCTTCGTCGCTGCGGATAATTTCTTCCTGGCAACGCCTTTCAAATATTTCCTCCGTGTAGATGGAAATATTTAAATGGTGTTTTCTAATCAAATTGAAGAGTACTTCCTTCATCATCAATTCTAATTTAGTCTATTTTTATACTATGCAGAGATTGTTGAAATTGAAAAAGGTGCTGAAGAACAGCTTTTTGGCGACTTTGGCAGAAGGTATAAAGGCCGCAAAAGCGACGGTCGGCAAATTTCGTCCTTTGACTGATGAAGAAATCGCAAGCCTCGAAAAAAATGGCAACCGCTGTGACGATTGGAGTCTAGTTCAGGTCGAAGCGAGCTTTACGCCAGACCGTATACACAATTCAGTTTTTATGGGCAATGTCCGCTTGCCCGCCTTTTACGGAACGCTCCTTTTGCCGGGCGACGTCTCTTTCCCGACCGGCATTTACGATAGTCTCGTTCACAACTGTTTTATAGAGAATGCTTTGGTTTACAAGGTCGCCATGCTCAGCAACATGTACGTGCGCAGTAGCGCCGTGGTGCAGAACGTGGGTTCCATTGTAAGTAGCGGCAAAATCAATTACATGATTGGTTCGACTATGAGCGTGGGTAACGAGATGGGTGGCCGCAAGATTCGCGTGTTCCCCGACATTACTCCGGAGCTTGTGGATTTGCAACTGTTCCACAAGGCTGAACCCGATGTTGAATCTGCATTTGAGGAACAGCTTCGTCAGTTCTCCGACGAGGTTTCGCTCCCGTTTGGCGTGGTGGGCAAGGGCGCCGTAGTGAGCAATACGAATATTGTGCGCAACAGCTGGATCGGCTCGCATGCGCGCATTGAAGGTGCGACCAAGATTCGCAATTCTGTTATTTTAAGTTCACTTGAAGATTCCACGCACATTTACGATTCCGTGATTCTCGAAAATTCAAATGTGCAAATGGGTTCCAAATTGCATACCGGCGCCGAAGTCCAGGGGTCTGTGCTCATGAGCCGCGCTACCATTGGCTGCAAGGCCATTGTGAAATCCTCGATTATTGCGCCGTGCTGCCACATTGAAGAAGGCGAAGTCAACAGCTCTTACATGGGGCCCATGACGCAGATGCACCACCACTCCCTTTTGATTGCCGCCTTGTGGCCTGCGGGCTGCGGTAACCTGGGCTATGGCGCAAACGTGGGGAGTAACCACACGGGCCGTATGCCCGACCAAGAGGTGATGCCTGGCCAGGGAATGTTCTTTGGGCTTGGCGTGAACGTCAAGTTCCCGGCAAACTATAGCGAATCTCCGTACACCATTATTGCGAGTGGCGTGACGACGCTCCCGCAGCGCCTCAAGTTCCCGTTCTCGCTCGTGCGACCGGGCGACCCGCAGTTGATGGGCGTCCCTGCGCGTTTGAACGAAATTGCACCGGGATGGAATTACGCCCGCAACGCTTACGCCTTGGACCGCAATGCCTATAAGTATTCGCTTCGCGGTAAGGGCTTGGTGCAAGCTTCTTCGTACAGCATTTTTAATCCCGAAATTGTACGCTTGGTTTTTGAAGCATACAACCGTTTGCAGGTATCGCAGGTTCGCGACGTTTATACCAAGGAGCATGTGGATGGCCTTGGCGAAAACTTTATGCGTGAACGTGTGCGCCAAGATGCCTTGCATGCCTATAGCGAATATTTAGAGCATTACGTTTTGGACCAAATTATTGCGCTGGTCGAAAACGATTCCCTGCTGCTAACGCAAACGCCGCGTGAGCTGCGCAAACTGCTCCCGGGTGATTTGAACCGCGAAATCGCGCGTGTTGTGCCTATGCCCGATACGCTTGACGAGGTCATCAAAACTTTCCGCTTGCTCGAAAAGGGCTGGTTCGAGAGGGTGTCGCATGGCTTGGATCGCGATAATGAACGTGGCCGCGAAATCTTTGACGATTACGATGAAGCTCACCCGCTTGACAAGGGCTTTGCCGAATGGGAAAAGAATCGCTTTGAAGAATCGGTCAAGAGACTGAATTCTGTGCTCAAGAATATTGGTTAACTTTGCAAATGCTGCAAAGGACATTGTGAATTGGGGTTACTAAAATGGAATCTTTGACTTTATTGATTGTGTTACTTTGTGCTGAATTCGTGGGCCGCGTGTGCCTAGAAATTCGCGAGGTTCGCCTCACAATGTGCCGCGGTGGAGTGTTTGCGATTTTACGCGTTATTCCGCTGATTAACGACATTGTGCCGCTTCCCGAAAATCGCCGTTCACCCGCAGAAACTGAGTTCGTCAAAAAACACGAAGAAGGACATAGGGCTTTGCGTCACGCCATTCTCCGCAATATTGCAAAAGTGATTTTGGCGATGATTGCTATTTGGTTTTTGGCAGCCCAGCTGATTCGCGTGGGTATGCCCCTTTGGCAGGGAATTCTTTGGCTGCATTTGGTGGCGATTCCGTTCCGCGTACTGTTCCATCTTTATTGCTGGAACCAGGAATACGAAGCCGATGCCTATGCCCATAAGGAATTGGGTAAGCAAAAAACCAAAATCGCCATGCGTGAGCTCGCCGAGTGCGAAATTCCCTACACGCATTTTTTTGCCTTGATGTACCGCGAACACCCTACGGCAGCACTTCGCAGCAAGCGCCTGCTCAATAAGGTTGTTCGCGCAGATGGCGATTAAGTTTTTTTAATTTTTCCGCAAGTAAGCAAGAGGGCGTTTACCACAAAGGCGGCAATGAGAATTGCGTCTTTGGTGTGGCCCGTTGTGGCGGGAATAAGCTTGCCCGCGAGTGCGAGCAAACCGCCGGCGATAATCGCGAGGTTCACAAAAATGGGCTTGCTTCGCATTCCGGCGAGGCCCCACAGCACGGGAACCGTGAATGCGCCTGCGTAAACGGCGAGCGCGAGCAAAAGAGTCCCGATGATGTCGGTAAAGTGAAGTGCCAAAAGTGTGGCGATACAGCCGTTCACTAAAATCACGAGCCGCGCTTTGAACAACGGTTTAGATTCGTTTTGCTCGCCGGATTCTTTTTTGCGGAACAAACCGCAAATAATTACGGAACTGCTAAGGAGCGTTGTGTCGGCGCTGCTCAACACCACACTCAAAAGCGAAAGCGCAATGAGCGGGAGCAAAGGCGCGGGCACAACGTTCTGGGCAATAGATGTGATTCGCGCTCCCGGAACGCCCTCGAACCTCACGCCAAATGCGGCGAGGTAACCAATCGTCGCCGCTACGGGAATCAAGACGAGGGCGGCCGCGAAAATGGCCTTGCGTGCGGTCTTTGCATCGCGGGCGCAAAAAATGCGGCTGAACATGTCGGGCCCTGCGGTAAATGTGGTTCCGTAGGTGAGTAGCAAAAGCAATAAATCGAGAGGTGCGAAATTTGCGTTAAACGGGAAGGCTGGCGCGGTATTGAGGGCGAAACCAGGTGCTGTATTGAACGCAGAACTATGCACCACTAAATCGGGCGTATTGCAAAAGGTGCAAACGACAATCGTTGCAAGCCCAGCGATAATCAAGAGAGCCTGCAAAAAGTCCGTTCGTAAAATGGAATACTGCCCGCCGGCAATTGTGTACAAAATAAAGATTGCGGCCGAGATAAGGGCGGCGGCATTGTAATTTAAAGAGGTGAAACTCTGCAAAAGTTTGGCCGACGCGATAATCTGTGCGGCAACAATCCCGATCCACGCGAGGGGAATCACAAAACTCGCGACCAGGCGCGGCCCCTTGCCGTACATGTTTTCGATGAGGTCCGGGAGCGAATATCTGCCAAGCGCATAGGCCCGCTGTGTAAGTGGCAAAAGCGCCAAAAGCCCAATCGCCCCGCTGAGCATGAACCAGGCTGCCGCCCCGCCCATTTTAGAACCTGTGTCAATGGCGCCAATGATTGCAGAGCCGCCGAGAATAGTAGCTACAAGGCTTCCAGCCACTGCTAAAGTGCTGGCTCCCTTCCTCGCTACAAAAAAATCTGGAATGCTTTTGATGTTTCGCGTGCTACGCACGGCAATGGCCATCAAAGCAACCATGTAAAGAACAAGTACAATTGTCATTTGCTTAACTGGCTTGTGGTAACTTGCTGCAAATATACAAAAATTCGCATTAGGGTAAAATCCCCATAATGCGCTAGAACTTATGATTAATCATGCACATAATGGCGTTTAACTGCCACTCTTTGCCTACGCGCGTAAGCAAGAGTTCTTCGTTGGATTCGTACGTACTTTTATTGTACTTGCGCTCCCGAACGATTGGCGCCATGACCATCCCGCTCCATCTTGGAGTGATTTTGAACATGAGCGTGGGCGTAATGCTCAAAGTTTTAAAATCAGGATCGTAGTCCTGGTAAATTTCGTCAAAGTCGCCGTCGTTAATGAACCCTCCAATCTTTGCGGTAACCATCGCCATGTTGACGTGTTCAAAGGGCAGCATGTACATAATGGAGCCGCTCGCTTCAGCGCGGTAGCCGTTCACGCGCACATCGGTGCCTGCCTTCCACGGCTCGCCATCGTCTGCGCCTGTGTAGAAGGAATTCTCGAGATTCCCGGCTGCCTTGAGAATAATTTTGGTCCATTTGCTTTTGGGGAGAACCGCCATAATCGGGAGAGTGAGGCTTGCCTTGTAGGTGACAGTGAACCCGCCCTCGGTCAAAAAGATGTCTTGGCTAAAGGTGCGCTTGTCGGGCTGGTAGACGCCCATAAAAGTGCTGGTGCGCCCGTAGTTCCAAGCAGAACTCGCATTCCCCTGAACGCCGACTTCTAACAAGTGAATCAGCGAGAGGTCAAGCCCCGCGGTAAGACCGATGTTCATTGGGGTGAGGTTCCCGAGGGCATTGCCTTTTACCGAAATGAGTTTGTTAAAGTCCTTGATGAACTGGAACGAGGAGCTCATTGCAGGAGCGAAAAAAACAACAAATGGCCAATCGTGAAGTGTTTCGGAGTTGCGTAGCGCGTGGTGCGTGAGCATGACCCCCATGATAGTGAGAATGTTGTTGTGCGAATAACGGAAACTCGTATCGATAGAGCTGTTTTTTAGCGTGTCGAGAGCGACGTTTTTTGTGCTATCTGCACCATTTTCGCTGGCAAACGTCCAAATGGCGCTTGTGAGTACGGCAAGTAAAAAGGTGCAATAGCGTTTCATAGTTTTCTAATATAGAATTTTTGTATATTCTTTTTACGGTGGCTGTGATAGGCGCCACTTTTGAATGAGGATTTTAAATAATGCGTGAATCGCGTTTAAGTTTTTTTGATTTTTGTACTCGTGGACGTTTGAGCGGACTGTTGATTTTTGCATCGGCCTTTGCTGTGCAGGCCCTTGCCTTTGATATGTCGGTCAAGGCGAATGTGGATAATGCCCAGGTGTTCGTTGGCGACATGTTCAACTACGAAATCGCCGTGACCGCTCCCGAGAACGCCATTGTGGATTTGCCGAGTTTTGTCGGGAATCTTGGTAGCTTTGAAGTCAAGGAAATGAAAAACGAGAAGGTGACCGAAGGCATGCCCAAGGGCACGGCGAAGTTCACCTGGCTTGCAACTCTCAACACGTTTGTGAGCGGCGACTTTTTGATTGCCCCGCAAGAGGTGAACGCGATTGTCGGGACCGATACCGTCAAAACGCACACCGACCCGGTGGCCGTGAAAGTTTCGACCCGCACCACGGGCGAAGAGACCGACATTTTAGATGTAGAGGAACCGCTTAGTGACCCGCGTCTCCCGACGTGGCTGTACATTGTGTTTGCCGTTATCGGGGTAGCCCTCCTCGTGTTCCTCGGTTGGTTCCTGCACAAGAAGTTCGCAAAGCAGGGAGCTGCGCCCCGCCTTCCGCCGTACGAAGAAGCGGTACTCGCCCTCAAGGAACTGCGCAACAAGAATTACCTTGCCGAAGGGAACCAGGGCGATTACTTTATGGCCCTCGGGTTCATTGCCCGCCGTTACATCGAGCGCCGTTTCGAGGTCGACATTCTGGATGCGACTGTCGCAGAACTCAAGCAGCGCATGAGCCATGTGGCAGGTCTCCCGCAGGCTTATAAAGAGTCCGTGGTGACGCTCGCTGTAGAAACGGAGCCGGTCAAGTTTGCAAAGATGAAACTTGAAGGCGAACGCTGCAGGTTCTGGGACGAATGGGCTGACCGCCTGCTCGAAGACACCAAGCCGACTCCCGAAGAAGAAGCCGCAAAGGCCTCAAAAAAAGAATCTTAATTATCCGTTAATCTTTTTGACGAACTCGCGGCACACGGCCTCGGGGTCCGGCTTCCCAAAGATGGCGGAGCCTACCACGAAGATGTTCGCTCCGGCTTCCTTCGCCTGTAAAATGTTGTCGAGCTTGACGCCGCCGTCAATCTGAATGTTGAGCTCGGGCTTCATGGCGCGGAGTTCGCGAATCTTGTCGAGGCAGTACGGGATTAAGCTCTGACCGCCAAAACCGGGGTTCACCGACATAATGAGGACCATGTCCACGATGTCGAGAACGTACTTGATGCTTTCGAGTGGGGTTGCCGGGTTGATTGCCACTGCGGGTTTTACACCGAGTTCCGCAATCTGGTGCAGCAGGCGGTCGAGGTGGTTCGTGGTTTCGGCGTGCACGCTAATAATGGAAGCGCCCGCTTTTGCAAATTCGCCCACGTACTTTTCCGGGTTCTCAATCATCAGGTGGCAGTCGAGCGGGAGCTTGGTGCCCTTGCCTACGCAGGCCGAAATGCCTGGGCCAAAACTGATATTTGGAACAAAGTGCCCGTCCATGATGTCCAAATGAACGAGGCCGGCACCTCCGTTTTCTATGGCCTTGAGGCCGTTTCCGAGTTCGAGGAAGTTTGCGTTGAGTACACTAGGGGCGATAATTTGCTTTAACATGCCGTAAAAGATAGAAAAATCTATCCGGAAAACAAATTTTTACTATTTTTATGCTACAAAACCTAATGAGGAGATAAATATGTCTAAAACTACCGTAACTAAGGCCCCTGCCAAGAAGTGCGCAGCTAAGGCTGCTCCTGCCACTAAGGCTGCCCCGAAGGCTGCTGCTAAGCCGGCTTGCGAAAAGAAGTGCGCTGCCAAGGCCGCTCCTGCTGCCAAGGCTGCTCCGAAGGCTGCAGCTCCGAAGAAGGTGACGGTTGAATTCGTCGCCGATTGCCCGCTCGCCTCGACCGTTTCCGTCGCTGGTTCATTCAACAACTGGACTGTCGACGTGGACATGCTCAAGAAAGACAAGAAGTCTGGCCTTTGGACCGCGAAGATTGCTCTTGTTCCGGGCGACTACGAATACAAGTTCGTTTGCGATGGTGCCAACTGGGACGCTGGCGACAACAAGATCAAGCATGTGTAATTTCTAGAAGGTTTGCTTGCGCTCGCTTAAAGGCGAAAGAGCGAATGTGGCGAACCTTATAGTTTTTATGTCTTTTGAGAATGTCATTTTATGACATTCTCTTTTTGTATATTAAAAATATGGCGTTTAAGATTATTCGTAATGATATTACCAAGGTTAAGGCCGACATCATTGTGAATTCGGCAAACACGAAACCTATTTGCGCAGGCTATAGGACCGATGCCGCTATTTACGAGGCTGCCGGTTACGAAGAAATGCTTGCCGCCCGTCAAAAGATTGGCGATATCGAGGTAGGGCATGCGGAGGTCACGCCAGCGTTTAATCTCCATGCCAAGTATGTCATCCATTCGGTTGGCCCCATGTGGGTAGATGGCAAGTCCGGGGAATCCGAGGCTTTGCAAAGTTGCTACCGTGAATGCCTTAAGAAGGCGGTGACGCTTGGGGCGAAGTCTATCGCCTTCCCGCTGATTTCTACGGGTGCCTTCGGGTTTCCCAAAGACAAGGCTCTTGGTATCGTTACCGAAATCGCTAGGGAATTTACCAGCGAGCACAAGCTCGATGTAATTCTTGTGGTTTACGACGAAGAATCCTTTGAATTGACTTCCGAGCTGACGGACTTTGTTGAGGCCTACATTGACGAGCATTATGTAGGCAGAGTCTACGAAGAACGTTTGGGAAAGCTTCGTTTCTTGATTGCTCCAGAAGAATGCGAGCAGAGGCTTGACGATGCGGGCGCCTGCGACATGGAGCCTGTTTGCGAAGCTCCGCGCATGCCTAGTGAGGAAGATGAACTAGTTTGTGCGGCAGAAAAGGCGCATGCAGCGGAAGTTTTTCGTGCATCAAAGACAAAATTTGAAACGGACCTTGAAAACAAACTAAAAGACTTTGAAATTCAAACCTTCGGAAAGCGCTTGGCTCATTATCTTTACGAAAAGAAGCTTGATTCGGCTACAGTATATAACGCCGTGTTTATGGACCGAAGGCAGTTTTCAAAACTTCTTGGCGATAAAACCAAGTTGCCTCGCCGGGAAACTGTTCTGGCAATTGCCATAGGAATGAAGCTGAATGTTCTTGAAACGAAGGATTTGCTCTCTTATG
>JAKSIM010000051.1 GCA_024398845.1 Fibrobacter sp.
CAGTATTTGCAAGGGTCTGAGGCAATTTTGGGTATCCAAATGACACATTAGCCAAAATTTTTGTTTATATTACATATAAAGGAGTCTTTATATGAACAAAAAGTTTATCCACTTAAGTCTCATCATCGCCGCAGCATTCGCCTTTACCGCCTGCGAGGACGTGCGCGAAGAAAAATACCCAAACGGGAACATCCGATTCCAAACCACCTACGTCAAAGACAAAAAAGAAGGCTTGGAAAAGGAATTCTACCAAGATGGCGGCATTAAGCGCGAAACGGAATACAAGAACGACCGTCGCGAAGGCATTAGCAAGGACTACTACGAAGACGGTACGCTCCAAGCCGAAACTCCTTACGTGGACGGCTATATTGAAGGCGATGTCATCCGCTACCACAAGAACGGCAAAATGGCAAGCAAGGCCCCCTACAAGCAGAATAAGCAAATCGCTTTCGGCGAAGTATTCGACGAAAACGGCGATCCCGCCACAAGCGGCAGCTACAAGGACCCGCGTGACGGCTACGCCTACGAATGGGTTCGCATTGGCGACCAACTCTGGACAGCCGAGAACATCACCTTTGCAACCGCAGCGGGTTCCCTCTGCTACCAGTGCAATCACTGGGGCCGCCTCTACGACTTTGAAAACGCCCAGAAGGCTTGCCTCGAAGGGTTCCACATGCCGACCAAGGCCGAATGGCAAACACTCCTTGACTTTGCTGGTAAGGAACCAGGCATGAAGCTCAAGGCAGGTTATGGTTGGGATCCCATCAAGGGAACCGCCGCCTACGGCAACGGCAAGGACGAATACGGATTCGGCGCTAAGGCCGGCGGAGCTCACTTTGCCAAGAGCGACGTCGCCCTCAAGGACCGCAAGCTCCAGGACGCAGGCCAAAAGGCTTACTTCTGGACAGCCGAAGGCGAAGTTCTGGTTTTTGTGACCGACAAGAACACCGTCAAATTTGAAAAGTTCAATCCCAAATTTGGTGCAAGTCTCCGCTGTCTCAAAGACTAGTACCTTTAAAAAGCATTAAACAAAAAAAGGGAATTATCTTCGCGATAATTCCCCTTTTTTTCGTCAAGCTTTATCTATCCAATAATTGGAAATGTCCAGAGGCGAGATCCAAAGCGAGATGCTCTTCCGAAACCATATCCATACGCGATTGAATATTCGACAAAAAAGGATAGGTTAATAAAAAACTCGCTCTTTCTTTGTCAACACCACGTGAAAAACTCGAGCCACAAGTCATTAGAGCAAGCAACGCACCCATAGCACATAATGTTACAAGTATTTTTTTCATGAACGTATCCCCTATTTAAGTAACACTACGGCACTAACAAGGGCAGAGTCTTTTGGATAATTTCCAGTTGTCCCTTTGAGACTGTCGACTTCAGATTGTCCTTGCCCATATAAGGGAACATGATATTATTGTAGTCAGGGCACATAAAGTAAAACATCAATTCGCCCTCACGTTCAGCATCTACAAGTTCCTTACAGACTTCGGTATCCTCGATACCATCATCAACAACTGCATAATCACCGTTGGTGTCATCAATGGTTAAAGTCGTATGAGGAAGGCCGAAATAATGGCCAACTTCATGGACCACCGAGTGTATGATTTCCTCAGAAGTATAGTTGTATTCCTCTATATCTTCAGACTCAAATAAATCGAGGTCTTCAATATCGCTCAAATCGCGGAAAGTGATAGAAACTCCAAGACCATTTTCCCCCATGCTCAGTCCAAAATTTGGAGAAATCGCAACAAAATCTGAACCACTCATAGCTTCAACCAGGAATATGTCAAGCGCAGCATCCTTTTTTGCAGAACCCCAGGACGCTACCATGTCAGGGAAGAAAATGGCCAAAGGATTATCCTCATCCATATCACCCACGTAAGGCTCATCGTCAGGATAATTTTTCCCAACCACCGGATGTTCCGAGGCCTTGGAGAAATAGACGGTATCGATTTCCAGCTGATATGTCTTATGAATTTCCTCCGCAATCTTATTGCCTAATGTTTCCAAAGGAACGTTATCCCCTGTCTCAGGGTATTTTCCTACAGTCACAAAATTGAGAGAAATTTTAGAGACATTTTTTCCACTTTCTCCCTCATAACGCATATTCTTCAGAGTATTTTTGAAAGGAGTTCCATCCTTAATAAACATTCGAACAAGCCAGAATGCGGGTAGCGACGGACCATCAAAATCATACGTCCACCGATTATCCACTTGTTTTGCCTCTACGGGTTCCATGTCCAATTTCACCAAGGAAGTATCGTAAAACACAAGCGTCGGAGCTTCCATTTTTTCATCAGCGCTAAAAGAAATGTGGAATTTGCCCGATGTCACGCTAACCAAAAGCACTTCGTCAAGATTAAAATCAATCTCGGCTTGAATGTTCGGCATATAAGGATAGACGATGTAACCATCTTCAGTTTTATCCACATCAAGTACTTTTGGAAAAACTCCTGCACTTGACCCACTTAATTCACTTGACACACTTGACGAATCGTCTCCGCAAGCAGTAAAGACACAGGTCGTACACACAGCGCAAAGCAATGCGAATAATTTTTTCATTTTTCCCCTCTATATTTTTTTTGATTTTAAAGGTACAACTTTGTACCTAGAGCAAATATAACATTTACAACGTCATATGTAAACATTTGTTTAAAAAAAATATAAAAAAACTCCTGAAAAAAGCTTTTCGGGAGTTTTTTTAATTACAAGACCTATCACGTCGTGTATTCGGCGTTGATTTTCACGTAGCCGTAGCTCAAGTCACAGGTAAAGGCGCTTGCGCTTGCCTGGCCTATGTTCAACACGAGCGTAACTTTGTATTCACGCTGGCGAACAACGTTCTTGAGTGCCACGGTTTCGTCCTCGGAAAGTTGAATCGGGCGACCACCTTCCAAAACCTTCACATCGCCAAAGTACAAGTCCGTATGTTCAGCGACCATGTTACAGCCGCTTGAACCCGCACTGCTGAGGATTCGGCCCCAGTTCGGGTCTTCGCCAAACATAGCGCACTTGGCAAGATTACTCGTGCCAATAAAGCGGGCCATGCGCAAAGCCTCTTCGTGGCTTTCGGCCTTTTCAATGCGGAGTTCAATGAGTTTCGTTGCACCTTCGCCGTCACGCACGATGTCTTTTGCAAGGCTCTGCATCACAAGCATAAGGGCGGCGCGGAATTCACCCTGTTCGCTTAAGCTCAGGTCTTCGTAGCGAAGTCCGCTCATGCCGTTTGCAAGCAAGATGCAGGTGTCGTTCGTGCTAGTGTCGCCGTCCACGGTAATGGCATTGAAGGAATCCGCAATATTCGCGCGGAATTCAGCAAAGAAGTCAATAGGCAAAGCCAAGTCCGTCGTAATGAAGGCAAGCATCGTCGCCATGTTCGGGTGGATCATGCCCGAACCCTTGCAGGCGCCGCCAATCGTCACGACCCCCTTCTCGGTCTGGATTTCAACGGCATGGCTCTTCAAAGCGAGGTCGGTCGTCAGAATGGCGCGGCCAAATTCCTCGGAAGCGTCGGCATGGAGCTTTTCAACGAGTTTCGGAATGCCGGCTTCAATCTTGTCCATCGGCATCAGGTGACCAATCACGCCGGTGCTGCAAACAAGCACGCTCTTCGGAGTGAGACCCAAGGCTTCTTCGGTCATGGTCGCCATGCGTTCGGCGTCCTTGTAGCCCTGTTCGCCCGTGCAAGCATTGGCGTTACCGCTGTTCACCACAACGGCAGTTGCAAAGTGAGCGTGTTCCAAGGCGGCCTTATCGTACATGACCGGAGCGGCCTTCACCTTGTTCGTGGTAAACACGGCAAAGCAGCGCGCAGCCTTTTCGCTCTTCAACAGAGCCATGTCGGCATTGCCGCTGGCCTTGATGCCAGCGCAAATTCCAGATGCAGTGAATCCCTTGGGGGAGCAAACGCCGCCTTTGTCCAATACAGTGTACATAGTATCTCCTGTTTTACGCCGTCACACCGGACGGTCCTAATTTTCATACCAAATATATCAAAAAACACTGCCTACGGCATTATTCGCCAATCATGGTAATAAAAAAATTCTAATTTAAGGGCATGGCTAGAACACCTTATACAAAAGAATCCTACGACAAAATGGTCGAACGTTACAACTTCCTCAAGAGAACTGAACGTCCCCGTGTTGTAGAAGAAATGGAAGAAGCCCGCAAGCAGGGCGACCTTAGTGAAAATGCAGAATACCATGCCGCGAAGGAACTCCTGGCGCATATCGACGCCGAGCTCCCGAAGCTGGAAGACCTGATTTCCAACGCGATTATCATGGAATTCGACCCGAACTCCGAAACCGTCCTTTTTGGTGCAACCGTCACCGTAAAGAACCTCAAGACGAAGAAAGACGTTGTCTACCAGTTGGTCAGCCCCGAAAGCGTCGACGTGCTCAACGGAAAAATCAGCACCAAGAGTCCCATCGGCTCCGCCCTCATGGGCAAAAAGAGAGGCGACGTGGTCGAAGTCACCACCCCGAAGGGCGTCAACAAGTTCGAGATCATTGATTTCAAGTAATCGATTCGAATGATAGTCACCCTCATTGGCGAAGACCACTTTACCAAGGAAAAGTGCATAGAGAAATTTCTATGCGACGCCTTGGGTGACCGGCGGGACGACCCGCTGGCCAAGCAAATTCTGTTCGCTACCGACACGAACATTCCGTCTATCGCAGACGCGGTGATTACCGCCTGCGATTCCGTCTCGATGTTCACTCCGGAACAGGTGGTCGTCGTCCGTAAGGCAGAAGCCCTCAAGGCAGACGACGTCAAGAGTCTCGCCAAGTGGCTAAGCCACGGCCCGCAATGCAAGCTCCTGCTGGAGTTCGCCAAACTCGACGCCCGCGGAGAACTCTATAAGACGCTCTCCAAGGTGGGAGAAGTCCAAAAGTACGACGTTCCAAAGCAATACAAGATGGCCGAGTGGATTTCCGCCGCCATCCCCACGCACTTTGGCAAAGCCATCGACCGCGACGCAAGCCAGTACTTGGCCGATGCCCTCGGCACCGACACCAAACTCGTGAGCGAAGAAATCGAGAAGGTACTGCTCTTTGCCCCCGACTGCAAAAAGATTACGCTTGAACTAGTACGCACCATGGTCGTTCCGCAACGCGAAATGGTCTCGTACGAAATCAACGACTCCTTCGGGTTGCGCGACGCCAAGACGTACACCCGCATGTTGAACGAAATGCTCAACAACGGAGTCAGCGCCATCCAGATTGTAAGTTCACTTTACTACTACGCCGTAGACCTTATGAACTTCGCCACCCTGCTGAACAAGGGAATGCAGGCTAAAGACGCCGCCGCGGCTATCGGCAAAAACGACTTTATTTTCAACATCAAGGGCAAGGCTCCCGAATGCGCTCGACGTTGGAACAAGCTCCTTTTGGCAAGAACCATCAACCGCCTTGCCGAACTCGATTACGAAATGAAGAGCGGACTCTGCAGCACTCGCATTGCCCAGGAGCTTGCCCTTGCCGCACTAGTCGTGCGTTAACAAGGCGCTTCATCTCGCACTAAAAACTTGCGAACGGCTACGCGTCAAGCATAAAAAAAATACAGCCGTTAATCTTCTTTATACAAAAAAGCCTCCGCATAACGGAGGCTAAACTTTTTTATTCAAGACGTTCAGGAATTATTCCCAATCGCCATTACCGGCTTGCTGATCCGGAGCCGGAGCATCCGGAGCCTCAGGTTCTGCAGAAGGCTCAGCGGCGGGAACTTCTGCAGCAGCAGTTTCTTCAACAGGCTGTTCTTCCGGTTCTGCAACCGGAACTGCGGCCGGAGCGGCGGACTTTGCAGCAGGAGCTTCAACCGGCTTTGCTTCAGGAGCTGCCTGACCCGAAACCACTTCGGAGGGTTCAGAGAGCTGCACGTCACCAATGTAATTGCGAATAATACGCGGAGTCACGAAGATTACGAGATCCTTCTTGACCACGGACTTACGAGAATACTTAAAGAGGTTGCCAAGAAGCGGAATGTCCTTGAGGAACGGGATGCCGCTTTCGGATTCCTGAGTTTCATTACGGGTAAGACCACCAATCACAACCGTTTCACCATCGGCCACCACGACCTTCGTCTTGGCTTCCTGGGTACTAATCACAATTTCACCCTTGGAGTCATAATCATAAGAGTTATTTTCGGGATGGAGGTCAAGCAAAATGCGGTTGTCGCCAGACACATGCGGCGTCACCGTCAACTTAATACCGGTTTCCACCAGCTGAGTCGAAGATTCACCGCTATCGTCAATCACGCGGATCGAGACCTTATCACCCATAAACACTTGAGCTTCGGTATTGTCCAAAGTAGAAACCTGCGGGCTTGCCAAAACTTCAGTAGAAGCGTCACCCATCAAGTTGGTAAGGGCAATCTGGAGGTTGTTATCCAAAAGGCTTGCCGTAATGGCAGTGTTTGCTTTATCCACAGCAGGGGTAACGCCATTCGGGTAAGATTTAATCACAGCACTTGTACGAGAGGCGCCAGCAACACTTCCCGTAGCCACACCTGCGGCACCCGGAGTCAAAGTCGTGTTATACCCCATAGATGCAGTCCAGTCCACACCAAGTTCGCGAGCACGTTCGCTGTTCACAACCACGAGCTTAGCGGTAATCATAATCTGGAGTGTTTCCACATCCAATTCAACCAGGGCCTTGTCCATCTGTTCAATCTTGCTATCGGTATCATAAACAATAATGGAGTTCGTGCGTTCCACGGTCGTAATACGACCACGACTGCTCTTCATATTGTCAAGAACCTTAACCAGTTCTTCTGCCTTGGCATGGTGAACCTGGAAATTTCGACGAACGAGCGGAGCGGTATCCTCAAGTTGTTTTTCTTCTTCGGCAATCTTTTTCTGCTTTGCCTGGTAGGAACTCTGGCGCTGGATGGTAATGTACTTATCTTGGATTACCCAGGTAAGTTCATTGATTTCGCAAATAATGTCCAAAGTTTCTTGCCAGGTTTTCTTTGTCACCTTAAGGCTCATCTTGCCCTTGACATCGGGAGCAAGCAAAATGTCCACGCCAGCGATAACTGACACAGAACGGAACACAGCCTGGTAGTCCATGTCCACGAAGTTAAAGTCGTACAACTTCTTGTTGGGAGCCACCGTCCCTTCGGCAGGAGCAGCCCAAACTGTAGCAAAGCTTGCTACCAAAAGAAGAACGGTCAGAATTTTCGTCAGTTTTTTCACTTTTGACCCCCAAATTTATCGGGAAGACCCATGGAGTAGCGACGGCTCACACCAAATTCTTGAATAAGGAAGAGCACATCTGTTTGTGTAATTTTAAGAACCTTACCATTGAGAATCTTATCGCCTTCCTTAAGCGCATAAGAAACCGCAGGATTTTTAGACTCTACGAGAATAGCCACCGGAACGTCGGATTCCCAAATGATACCCACCAGTTCCACCTGGTCAATGTTAATACCTTCTTCCACCAAGCCCTTGATTTCGACAAACGGGTCGCGACGGCCAAAGGAACTATAAGAAACGCGATCTTCATACAAGCCATCAAGCTGGCTGCCCTGAGCCGGAGTACCTTCGGCCAATTCTCCACGTTCCTTATCAACCTGTTTCAGGCGTTCCGCCTGCACAGACGAAAGTTCATCCATATAGCTAACCGCGCGCTTGTTTACATAGCCAATGCGGTTACCAGACTGGACCTTGCAATAAAGGCCCGTCAAATCAAGATTCACGAGACGATCACCAAAGACTAAGCGCTGCAACACTTGGGCATTGTCATTCGGAGCGGCGAAGAGTTCAATTTCATCGGCCACCACAATAAGTTCACGAACAACCGGGCGAAGGTGGAATGTTTGGGAACCAGAAACAATCTTCTTGCTATCCTTTTCAAAACGATTCACAAACGAATCAAAGTTAGCCTTCTCAGTGGTTCCCCCTGTCATCCAGTCGCGTGTATAAATGCCATCCGGGCGAGCAGACCAGAACAGGAAGCCATCCTTCTTGATAGCCTTCTCGGGGACCTGCATAATAAAGGCGCCTTCCTGAACAAGCATCACGGGATTCACACCTGTCTGCAGCTGGATTTTAAGTCCGTTCGGACTCCACGTCACAGCCTTCACTAGGGAGCCAGCGCCAACTTTAAATACCGGAGACTTTTTAGGACCGGCAAGACCAATCGTAATCATGTTGGCCTTGTCAATCGGAGAAACATTCCTGATTTCAATCGGAGTGTCGGCGAGAATGCGGAACTGTTCCATACCAGAGCCAATCATCACCGTCATTTCTTTCAAGTTCGGAAGCAAGGCAGAGACCTTTCCACCTTCCTTGAGAGCCTTTTCAATAGCCTTCTGTTCTTCGGCCAGGCGCTTTTCCTCTTCCTTTGCAGCCTTTTCTGCAGCTTTCTTTTCTTCGGCCAAGCGTTTCTTTTCTTCAAGGGCAGCCTTTTCGGCGGCCTTTTTATCGAGAGCGGCCTGTTTTTCGGCAGCCTTCTTCTCTTCGGCTAAACGTTTCTTTTCTTCAAGGGCTGCTTTTTCGGCGGCCTTCTTGTCGAGAGCGGCCTGTTTTTCGGCAGCCTTCTTCTCTTCGGCTAAACGTTTCTTTTCTTCAAGGGCTGCTTTTTCGGCGGCCTTTTTATCGAGAGCGGCCTGCTTATCAGCGGCTTTTTTGCGATCAGCAAAAATCTTGGACAAAGTCCAAGCCTTGCCTTTTTTACCCTTGAGTTTCAAAAGGAAGTTATTCTTTTCAAGAGCAATTTCGTTCTTGTCAGACGCAATGGACTTACCCACAGTCATTTCGATTTTCAAGAAATCCATACCGCGGTAAGGTTCCTTGAACACGCGCATAGAACGGACCCAATCCGAAGTCGCATCGACATCGTAGGTGCCCTCACCCATTGCGAAATCAGAAGCAGAAAAACCGAGCGTCAGCTTTTTAGAGCCGGCATCGTATTTCTGGTAAAAAGTCGGTAAATCCTTATCAGACGCAAACTGGAACACAACGGCGCATTTCTTGGCGTCGCAACTAAAGCGAACATCCTTGATCTGAGCTGCATTCGCGGCTACCGCGACGAACAGGAACAAAAGAATAAATTTGTTCTTAATCATTATGGCGCCTTCTTGGATGTATAGGTGGTCAAGTTAAACGTCACCGATACCGTAATCGGAGTCCATCCGTGAGTTTCCGCTTTTTGCAATTCTGCGGCAATTCCCGAATAGCGGCTTAACTTTAAATTGGTAATGGTAGTCGGGTAATTGAAATTTGCAATTTCAGCAAACAAATACCCTAACATGTGGTAACCGGAATTCACGGCAATAGAATAGCGGTTTTCAATATAGTGTTCCCTCGGGGCACTGCCTTCAGGGTTAAACTTTTGAATCTGCACGCCAGAACTGCGCAGCACAGAGTAAAGGTCCTGCAAACGAAGAGGAATCTTTTCTTCTTCCGGGAACATTTCCTTCAGTTTTTCAAAGTCCTTTTCTGCCTGGACCAACTGCATTTCCAATTCGGCAATGCGGTGTTTCTTGGCATTGATCTTATCAAGTTCCGACTGGGCCGCCTGCAAATCCCTTTCAAGATTCTCGCGGTCCATAACAAATGGTTCCCACATATAAGTATACACGCAATAGCCCGCTGCAAGAATCAGCAAGATAACGGCAATCGCGTATATATTCTTTTTGTCTTTAAAGTCTATACTACCCATACTATCCCTCCGCGCCCAGGTCTTTCTTCAGGACGACCTTGATAGTGAAGTTGTATGCTTCTTCGCCGTCAACCTTAGTTGTAGCAATCGTAACAAGCGAAACACTTTCGATGCTCGCCTGCTTTTCGAGCTTTACCATATATTCGGCGACTTCCGAGAAATCAAAGGTCATGCCTTTCATTTCCAAATTGCTATCGCCATTCTGGGTTAGGCTCACCAACCACATATTCGGCGGCAACACAGAAGATATATTTTCGAACAAAACCACCCAGCGTTTTTTACTCACCTGGATGCTCTTAAGGGCGTTAATCTTTGTATTGATCACACCTTGCTTTTGTTCCAAATCGTCAATCTTTGTCAAAAGCGGACGTTCGCGTTCCACTTCTTCTTTTACGCGCGTGACCTCGTTCTGCAAATTGTTTATCGATTCCGAAATAAACGAATTGACCATGAATATGCAAACTATGCCCACGAGCAAAGCGACTGTCGGCCAAATAATGCGACGGTCCGTAACCCATGTAAAATCTTTTTGCTTTTTTCTATACTCCTGCGGGAGCAAGTTAATCGAGATGCAAAGAGATTTTTTCTCAGATGCTTTTGTCTTCTTTGCCGCCATTAGAACTTCCTCATTGCGAGTCCCAGTGCAGGGGCATAAATGTTAGACAGGCCAAGCGAAATACCGCCTTCTCCAAACACCTTGGAGTCGCACTCCACATAGCGGAACGGGTTCACCGTATCCGTTTCAATGCCAGTACGTTCAGCAATATACGTCTTGAGTCCCGGGATGGAGGCGCCGCCGCCACCCAG
Organism: Fibrobacter sp.; assembly: GCA_024398845.1. GTDB lineage: Bacteria > Fibrobacterota > Fibrobacteria > Fibrobacterales > Fibrobacteraceae > Fibrobacter. The sequence continues at coordinate 10,482 of JAKSIM010000051.1, forward strand.
CAGGATCTTGTTTAAATCCTTGGAGTCATCCGAAGACGAGAAGTAACGAATACCAAATTCAATTTGTCCCATCAAGTCTTCATAGGCAATTTTCAGAGTTTCTTCAACTTCCGCTTCAGAGAAGCCGTCAACAACACCCAAATCACCCTTCTCAAAAATTTCATGGCACTTGGCATTATCGATGCCCAAATGCGTACAAAGTTTTGCAGCGACCAAATCGAGTGAACCACCGGTCATAGCACGCATGGAGTGGAACGTTCCGTTCTGCACAAACGCAATGCTCATCTTCTTTTCGCCAATGTTCACAATAGCCGCAGTCTGCTTGGCGTCTTCCTCCGAAGCCGTGCTCATGTAAGAATTCACAAGACCAAAAATATCAACGTCCATCGCCGAGAGTTTCAATCCATTCGCCGTAAAGAACTGGGCCCACAAGTCAAGGAGCGCGTTCTTTGCCGCAACGACGTTGGCTTTTACTTCGTCGCCTTCGCGGGATTCAATCTCATAGTCAATAACGTTATCTTGGTCATCAAAGGGCGGACGAGACTGGGCGGTCTGGAGAATTATAGCGCCCTCGTTTCCATTTTTAGGAACCTTTACGCTCAAGCGATCCACCAGCACACCACCGGCGCCAGCACCGCAGTTCACAGATGCAACAACTTCAACGGATTCGTCAATCGGATGACGAGAAAGCAACTTCGCAATCGCAGCGCTAGCAAGTTCCCATCCATCCTTTTCGGGCTTTCCATCAGGCCCGGGCGTCGGGTCGCCTTCACGGCGCTGAATTTCGCCATTGATAATGGCGCCATCGGGAACAGGCTCCATATCGGCATCAACCACAACCTTACCACCACGGCTGTTGTGATAAACTTTTACGTACTTGATGCTGTAATGCCCAACATCAATACCGACAGTTTCGCGTTCACCGCGAATTTTAGCGATTAAACCTAAAGCCAAAGTAAAACTCCGATCGGAAACAATACTACCTTAATTCTACCTTTATATAAGCCGAATGTCAAGCGAAAAATTCACCTAACTCATTGAAAATTAACTACTTAGACCATTTTTTGAGTATTTTTCGCTCCCATTTTGGCCTTGTGAGCTTCAAAAACATATTGTAGCACCATTTCCTGAGTCCAACCATAGGTCCCGGTAAACGAAGCCGTTATAGAATAATATTCCGGATAATTCGGGTTTCTATGCCCCAAATTACGCAAAAACTCAATTTCTACGTCCTGAACTCCAAAACCGGGCAAGTCAAACTTGATACGGACGTGTTCCCCCGAGGCGCCATCCAAAGGTAGCCCTACGAGAATACCGCCAGCCGAGAGGTCATAAAGCATACCATCACAGGTGGTTCCATCTCCAAGCGTGGCCTCAACCGGGAAATTTACAACTTCACGAACCCAGCGACGAAGTTGCTGTTTTTCAAAGTCGTCACGATGTTCAATAACAAATTCACCCGGCCGAGCACTCCGAACCAGCGGATAAATGGAGTAAACCGCGTCCTCGGGTCTAGTCCAACGCAAGCGAATCCTCTTGCCCACAAAATTGGACACTGGACCACAACTACCATCATAGAGTACGGCCCACTCCTTTTCATTTTTCCAAAGAATTTCCGAATGCTTAAGCCGAATGCCGTTATCTAGAATGACGTCGACACGGTCGCCTACCGCAAATTGCCTTGAAGATTGAATCTTTGACGATGGGTTAGAAGCCATAAAGCCCAGTTTTTCGCGGAGTCCCGCTATAGCGTCAAGCGTTTCGTCGCGAACCAGGAGCACGTTGCGGAAATCGTAAAAATCCCCAACAGCAGATTCAAAGAGACACGCGGAATTCAAAACAGCATCCTTATTTTCGAACTTGGAAGCACGCACAAGTTTTTCGAGCGTGCGCACTTCCTTAGGAGTAAAGCCAAAAGCCTTGACTTTCTCATCGAAAACATCGGTGCCAAACATCACCTCGTTCTCGCGGCGGTAATTGCTTCGATGAATTTCAAGCAACGCCAGCAGCAGCAAGAACAAAAAGGCAATGAACGCCGCCCATATCAGCTGTCCCGGTTCAATCATCCGCAGGTCCTCTAACCTTAGCCCTCGGTCCAGACGCCACTAATGTAAGACCCCACAATGGACGAAGGAAGTTCTTTGCCCAAAAGCGGAGAATTACAAACATGACCAGCAAAATCAGCCTCGACCACCTTATGCGGTTTGTTCGGGTCAAGTACAACCAAATTAGCAACTTTATTTGCACTTTCATCAAATGCAACAGAAGCGCCAACAAGCTTTGCCGGAGCCGTGGAGAGAAGATCCACAGCACGAGCTTCACCTACGCGAGCACTCAGTTCCTTCCAAATCGCCGGGAGGGCTATTTCCAAAGAAAGCGCTCCCGGTACGGAATCTTCAAAGTTGACTTCGGTATCCTGACGGAGCACCGGAGTGTGGTTCACGCTAACGGCATCCACGGTTCCGTCCACAATACCAGCCCAAAGAGCATCACGGTCCTCTGCCGAACGGATCGGCGGAAGCATGTGGTAGGCAGAATCCAGGAGTTCCAAGCAGGAATCATCCAGCAACAAGTGATACAAGTTCACGTCGCAAGTCACATCCATACCTTGTTTGCGGGCATTACGAACAAGTTCAAGAGTTTCACCGCAAGTCACCTGTTTAAAGTGCACCGGCACATTGAGGAAGCGAGCCGTTTCCAGCACCGTGTAGGCGGCAATCGTTTCGGCAATACGCGGAATGCCCTTCATGCCAAGCATGTCAGAATAGGCGCCTTCATGTACGCAGCCGCTCTTGCGAAGCGTCTTGTCCATCGGTTGGAAAAAGAAACGCTTCCCTGTCATTTTGCCATATTCCATTGCAAGGCGCAAGAACCTGGAGTGCGGGATTGCGGCATTACCATCGCCAAAGCCCACAACACCGCCCCTTTCGGAATCTTCACCATCGGCGAGTTCCACCATTTCGGCGAGACTATCGGAGCCAAAGCCCTTACTGAAGGCCCCTAGGAACTTGATATCAAAACGATTTGACGCTTGGGAATCCAAACGATGATTCATAGCAGATAAAGTATCCGCATCGTCAATCGGGTTTGCAGCACTTTCGTAAAGGCCACCATAAAAGCCACCTCGATGCATGGCGTCAAAGCCATCGGCAAACGTGTACACGTCATCGCGAAGCGGTTCCATAAAGTCAAGGCCAAGGCCAAAGAGCGCAGGCATCACCAGGGCACCCTTGCAATCAATTTCCTTGGTTTCAAATTTATTCGAACCAGCGACAAAGCCATTCTGCGCATCCAGGCGAATTTCGCCACGCGGTTCAAAAGAATTTCCATTCCAGAACTTCGCGTTCTTCAAAACAAGGTTTACCAAAGGGATTTCCTTACGCATTCTCATTTGCACGACCTCCGGCCAAAAGGAAGAGTACAGCCATACGAACGGCGACACCATTTGTCACCTGGTCCAAAATTACAGAATGTTCGCCATCGGCGATTTCGCTATCGAGTTCCACACCACGGTTGATTGGACCCGGATGCATGATCAGGACCTTGTCCTTGGCGTATTCCAAAAGTTCGTTCGTGATACCGAAGGTATTGCGGTATTCGCGCATGCTCGGAAGGAGAGCATCGTCCATGCGTTCCTTTTGCAGGCGGAGCGCAATAATAGCGTCGGCGTCCTTCACGGCCTTCTTTACATCCGGTTCCCAAGTCACATGGTCCATGAGGGAAGTGTTGCGCGGGACAAGCGTACTCGGGCCACAGAGGGTCACGTGAGCGCCCATCGTGGTCATGCCCCACAGGTTACTGCGAGCCACGCGGCTGTGGCGAATATCGCCAATGATGGTCACGTTCTTGCCTTCGAGCGTCCCGAGCTTTTCTTCAATCGTCAGCATGTCGAGAAGCGCTTGCGTTGGGTGCTCGTGAGCGCCGTCACCCGCATTCACAATAATGGCCTTGCTGTTATCTGCAAGGAACTTGGGCACGCCCGTCCCCTTGTGGCGGACCACCACAATATCAATCTTCATGGACTCAATGTTGCGAAGCGTATCAACCAGAGTTTCACCCTTCTTCACACTTGAGTTGCCGCTCGTAAAGTTCACCGTATCGGCACTGAGGCGCTTTTCGGCAAGCTCAAAACTCGTGCGCGTGCGGGTACTGTTCTCAAAGAACAGGTTCACGATGGTCATACCGCGAAGACTCGGCACCTTCTTTACCGGGCGTTCCAAGATTTCGCGAAACTGTTTGGCGTTGTCGAGAATCATGCGGATGTCGTGTTTCGAGACACCCTGAAGCCCGAACAAGTGTTTAATCTCTAAAGCGCTCACGCTTCATCCTCCACTTCTACGAGGTAAACTGAATTTTCGTTATCAATAGGTTCAATCATCACGCGGACTTCCTGGTTCCTTGCCGTCTCGACGGTCAAGCCCACGCAGTCCGGAGCAATCGGGAGTTCGCGGTGGCCGCGATCCACAAGCACGCACAGGCGAATGGCCGACGGACGCCCCAGGTCCAAAATGGCCTGCATGGCCGCACGTACCGAGCGCCCCGTGTAAAGCACATCATCTACGAGAATCACGGTTTTCCCTTCGACGGACGCAGGCATTTCGGTAAAGCGCATCTCGGTCGACCCCACCTTTTTGCGGTAATGGAAGTCATCGCGATAGAACGTCGCGTCCAGGCTGCCGGATTCAATCGGCTTTCCAAACTTTTGGGATAAACGTTCGCTCAACTTTTTGGCCAAAGGAACCCCACGGCTCGCCATGCCAAGAACAATTAAATTTTCTGCCGCCGGATGCATTTTCGCAATCTTCGCAGCCATTTCGTCTAGCGCAAATTCCATGGCCTGCGCCGAAAGCAGTTCTTGAAGTCTTTTGCAGTTATCTTTCATAATATTGGACGAGAGACGAAAGACGAAAGACGAGAGATCTTGTTAGGTGCGTTCGCACTATCCTACGTCAAGGTCAGCCGAGCAACTCATTTTAAGGTTTTTCTAACCTATGAATTTAGATTATTTTGGCAAAACAGGCATTTTTCGTTTTGAAAATGTGCCAATTATTAGTATTTTGAAGGATAAAGAAAACAATTTACCTACACAGGAGAATTCAATGTTCAATCAGCTGGATAAACCCCAGGCCGGCGAGACCATCGCCATCATGAAAACAAACCATGGCGTCATGAAACTTCGCCTTTTCCCGGAACGCGTCGGCGAATGCGCCACGAACTTCATTGAACTCGCCAAGCAGGGCAAGTACGACGGAGCCCCGTTCCACCGCATTATCCCTGGCTTTATGATCCAAGGTGGCGACTTTACCAACCGCAACGGCACCGGCGGCTACGCTGCAGGCGGTCCAGGCACCACCATTGACGACCACTATGATCCGTGTCTCACCCACGTGCGCGGGGCCCTCAGCTGGGCAAAGACCATGATGCCCAAATCTATCGGATCCCAGTTTTTTATTGTCCACGGCGATGACGTCCACTTCCTGGACCACGGCCACCCCAATGTAGGTAACGGTCCAAACGCCGGCTACTCCGTATTCGGACAGCTCTACGAAGGTTTCGAGGTTCTCGACGAAATCGCCGGTGTCAAAACCGACCGCCGCGACGCCCCGTACGAAGACGTGACCATTGAATCCGTGACCATCGAAACGGTGTAACGTCAAGCTAAAGTTTAGGCAAAAAAAGGGTCAGGCTCGTCCCTGGCCCCTTTTTTATTTCGTCAGCACCTCAATTTTTATTTTTTTTGAAAAAATATTGCCACTCCCCCTTGACGAGCCCCAAACATTTAACTAAATATGGGTCACCCTCGGGGTTATAGCTCAGTTGGTAGAGCGCCTGCATGGCATGCAGGAGGTCAGGAGTTCGAATCTCCTTAGCTCCATAAAACAAAAAGGACCCTTTATGGGTCTTTTTTGTTTTTACTGAAATTGGAGATGAGAACTCCTGAAAGGAGTTCGTCTAGCCGAGCAGGTGCGCAGCGCTCGCGAGGCTAGCGCTTCACGCGAAGCGTGGAGCCCGTAGGGTGAGCCTTGCTTCGCGAAGCGATGTCGGGCAAGGCTCACAATCTCCTTAGCTCCATAAAACAAAAAGGACCCTTTATGGGTCTTTTTTGTTTTTACTGAAATTGGAGATGAGAACTCCTGAAAGGAGTTCGTCTAGCCGAGCAGGTGCGCAGCGCTCGCTTTCGCGGACTTTTTTTTCGTGCGTATATAATATTCTTACATAATTTTCTATTTTTTGCCGCACTATGAACTGCATTAAGAAAATACCTGCTTTATGCTTCATCGGCGGACTTACTGTTTCCGCCGCCCTAGCCACCCCATCCGCCAAGTGCGACGAAGCCACAATGGATGCTTTCGCTTACGAAGACTGCCTTGCCGAGCAACGCAATGCCGCCAAGGCTCTCGAAGCAGAGCAGCCAATCTACAAGGGCGACATCTATAGTCCGTTTGGCCGTGACGCCTACCTAACTTCAAGCTTTGCCGAAAACCGCGGAACGCGCTACCACGCAGGCATTGACTACTCCACCAACATGGAAGAAGGCTGGCCAATTCTCGCTCCCGAAGACGGAAAGGTCCAGGAACTTCGCGTAAGTCCCTTTGGCTATGGCAAAGTCATGTACTACAAGGGAGCCAGCGGAAAGACCTGGGTCTTTGGCCACCAGAGCAGCTTTGGCGAACTTGACGACCTCATTTCTAAAAAGCAATACGCCACAAAAAAGAACGATGTCACCGTGAATCCGGGCAAGGCATTCAAGAAAGGCGATACACTTTCGTTCTCTGGCAGCACCGGTATTGGCAACCCACACCTGCACCTCGAAGTTCGCCTCGACAACGACCGCGTAATTTCGCCTTGCGCAGAAGGCGTCCTCTGCCTTGATACCATCGCTCCACAGGTTTTTGGCCTCGCTGTTTGGCAAGGAAACGAACTCGCAGTAACAAATGACGCCGCTCTTAGCAAAGGCTGCGCAGTCACTCCAGTCAAAAACGAATTCCCCGTCTTTATGGCCATCAAAGTAGCCGACTACAGCCGCGAACCCATGGACAACCCAATGTCCATCCGCCGCCTTGAAGTTTGGCGTTATGACGAAAAAATATTCAGCAAGACCTGGGATACATTGAGCTACAAAAATATGCTCAACATTCGTGACGAACTTCTGTGGGCCGAAGAAGCAGACACTGCCGGCGACTGGCACGTAGTTGACGCACGACTCGCCCCTCTCTCCACTTACAGAATCGAAATGGAAGACTTCGCCGGCCATGTCACCACACGCAAGTTCTCCATGCACCCCAAGTGCAAGGGCAATACTCCCGTTCAACAAACCAAGAACCAGACCGCACCGGTCTACACGTTCCTCAGCCGTTCCGTGCTTGATCTATTCCGTTGCCGCTCCGGCTACAAGTTCCAAGCTCTCGATTCCAAAAATGCAGAACTTGTCGACGACCTTTGCAAAGTATTTCCACACAGGTCAATTCTGCTCGGAAAAATCGCCGAAACCTACCCCGATATTAGAGCTATTCAGTACACGGCAAGCGCAGAGGCTACCGGAACCGGCAAGGCAGCCAACGAGACAATCGCAGTGTTTCCCTTTGGCAAATACCAGAAAAGCCTTAACTGGAACACCAAAATTGGCAATGTTTCCATAAGTCAAAAAATCACAGGCATTCCAGTCGCCAGCGATACAGCCCTTCGCGTTCTCGCTGTTGCACGCACGCACACAGACAGCCTTGACTTCTTTGAATTCCACCCCAAGGGATTACAGTTCCGTGGTAACTGGAACGTCTGCATTGAAAATCCCGAAAATCCGGCACCGCTTTACTGGCTTGGCGAAACCACTCGCGAATGGTTCTATTTTAGCAAGCAATCCGGTTCTAAAAAGCGTTGTGCCAGTACAAACGAACTTCGCGACATCGCGAACATTACCAATAACGAAGCTCCAACTCTCGGATTTCCCTACTGGGCAGACGCCCTTATTGGAGGCATCAATAAGCCCGTACTCAAGATTCCTGTACTCTACAAGTACGGTGGTATCGCCGATGGCAATGCCATTACCGTTAAAGCAGGAAAGTCCTGGATTGCAGCCGAATTCGATTCTGAACCTCGCGAAATCATAATTGACGCATCTAGGGTTCCAGAAGAAGGCGAAAGCATCAATATCCAAATTGTTGATGAAGCAAAGAATAAAGCGGGATATGACGTTCCGATACCCGGAATGTAAGCCTTTTTTGCGTTATTCCTCATAAACCTTTTACAAAAAAGCCGACCAAGTCGGCTTTTTTTATACGTACTTTTTGCAGAGTCACAACCTTGGAGTTCTTATGACAATTAAAAAAATAGGTTTTATTCTCTCTCTCGCCGCAGCCTTTACTTTTACGGCTTGCGGTGATGACAATTCCACCTCCACCGTCTACGCAGACGACGACTCTGAAATCACAGAAGATCAAGATGATTCCAAGTCCGAAAACAAAAAAGACGAAGATAAACAATCCACCGAAAAAAATAAAAAGTCCGACAGCAACAAGGACGTCAAGGACACCGACGATAACAAAGGTGCAAACAACGACGGTAAAGCTGTAGAAGAAAAAGGCAATAAAGATGAAGCTGTCAACGAAGACAAGGATGACGGCAAGGAAGATGTAAAGAAAGACGAAGGCGAAGAAAAAGCCGAGCCGGGTAAGGAAGAAGATGTAAAGAAAGATGAAGGCGAAGAAAAAACCGAGCCGGGTAAGGAAGAAGATGTAAAGAAAGATGAAGGCGAAGAAAAAGCCGAGCCGGGTAAGGAAGAAAAGAAAGATGAAAAGGATAATTCCGCTGTAGAAGGCGATGATGACGATGGTGAAGAAGGCGAAGAACCTGCTGGTCCAGGCAAAAAGGATGGTGAAGAACCTGCTGGTCCGGGCATGAAGGATGGCGAAGAACCTGCTGGTCCGGGCA
>JAKSIM010000052.1 GCA_024398845.1 Fibrobacter sp.
GGCCCCCGAGGTAACTCCTCGGGGGCCCCTTTTTTTTGTCCCGCATAGACTTCGCCGGACGGGAGGCCGCCCGGAGAACACCTCGCCGGCCCGCGGCGCATTGACACGCCTCGGCCAGCATCGGCCCGCGCGCTACTTGCCTCGACCAGCATCGTTGCAAAGCGTTGTTTTTTTGATTTTCCCGTGAATTCATGCGGGTTTTACGCCGTTTTGTGGTGCTTCTCGCAACGTTAATTTAAAATTCGGCTAGATATTGGTGCTTTTAGCGTAATAGAATTTATTTTATTAAAGTGTGTTTGCGTTATCTAAGGAACGTTTTTTATGAAACGCTGTGGTTTGGGTTTTGTCCTGATTTTTTTGTGCGCTGTTTTTGCACATGCGACCTTGACGATTCATATACAGTCGCCTTGGCGTGATGACGCTACTAAGGATGGTTATTTCCTTCACATTTTGGGTGCTGCGGGCGGCGGCTACAATGCTTCTTATGGCCCGTGCTCTACGACTATTACCACAAATGATGGTGATGGTTGGTTTACCTATACTTGGGACAAGACTCTTGCAGATTTCCAGGAGTGGATGAACTTTACGATAAGCCTTTTCCCGAATACGGAGGATGCGAACTACAACAATAATAATGGTATTGCGTGGAAGGAAGCTGGCGAAATAAAGATGAACGAGATGTTCGGTGCCGATACCGAAATCTGGCTTTACACGAATACCGTGACTAAGACATTTACTCGATCCTATGTGGCTCCGGGCTCCAAGTTAATCTGGTTTAAAAGCCCATGGGGAAATCGTGCTCTTCCGCAATTGATTTTTGGAACCGACTCAGTTTTGATGCGATTTGCGGTAGATGATGATTCTAAATGCGGCTGGTTCTACGGAGCGATTACGCCCGAAATGGTAAAGAACAATACGCTCGGGACTGGACGTTTTATTCGCTATAAAACACCGCATATGATTTTCCCTAAGCTGGAGGATTTAAGTTTTTCGGCTTACTTCGATTTCCAGGATACAGTCTATGTAGACGGAACGTCGGCTTCTCCATCCGTTGAATTGACGATGGGGACTCCTGGTTCCTGTTTTGATTCGACACGTACCCTCCACATTTATCACCCGTGGCGTACCAATACCACGTATCGCGATTCCCTTATTTACATTTCCGTTGGTTCCAATATCATTAACAATCCAACCGCTGTTGAACGTGATCAATATCAGTATTGGTTCAAGCAGGATTTTGCCTCTTCTACGGTTGCTTCTTCAAATTGGGTTTCTTCGATGGCCGTGTTCAATATTTTCCGGCGTCAAAATGAATGGCCCCAAGTCAAATACTTTAATGACAATCAGCGTGTTATGGTTGCGGATTTCTTCCCTAATGGTGTTTATGAAACGTGGCTGTTTACATCTTCTAACGGTCGTTACGAGTTGGTGTATTCTCCGCTAGAGCCTAAGGTTGTACGCCTGCTTTCTCCGTGGGACAATATGTCGCCTTCATTAATTGTGGCGAATGATACTATAAAGATGGGGCCGATTTCGCCGGATACATGCGGGTGGTACCAAGGCATTTATTACAAACATACAGATGATTGGAGCGTGATGTTCAAGCAGACCTTTGGCATGGAACATTACGCAGGCTTGGGCATTGTGCCTGAGGGGAAAATCGTGGATTCGCTCATAGTTCTTGACGAGATGATGCAGTACACCGATACAATGTGGATTTATCCGCATCCCGTTTCAACTAGTCCTCCGGCTTTTGATTTCAGTTATCCGAATCGTTTGGGAATATGCCCCTCCATGAAGATTTCGGCCTTGGTTTTGGACTGGGCAGGCGAATCGTTCGATAATTCCATCGACGTGGACTTTGGAGGCATTTATGGCGGTAATGAATACACGACTATTACGTACAGGGATTCCACAGGCGAATTGAAGGAAGCTAAAACCTGTGGTGGTCTTGCTGTGGGCATGGTCCGTGACACTCTTGTCAATGGTGTTCCGGCGCGTGTGGATTCCGCTGATTTCCCGTGGGGCATTTGTTCTGCGGGTCACGAAATCGAAAAATGGTTTGTACCACAAGTGCTTGCGCGAGGTGATGATGGTACGGAATATACAAATGCCGTTTGTCGCGACATTGACTTGACTTTGGATGCCGAAGGTTTCTGGCTTGCCGATATTACAGAAGCCGGCAATTGTAACGATTCCATCAATCCCGGCTTCTATCCGATTGATGATTTTCAGTATCTCGATCCTGAAAAGAAATTTAAGAATCCTAAATATGACTGGGCTGTAAGTGGCTGTATGCATAACTACAGTTTCTCCATGAAAATTTCGGCACAGTTCAGGTATGTGCGTGGGCAGTATTTCGAGTTCCGTGGCGATGATGACGTGTGGGTGTTCATCGACAATCGGCTGGTAGTGGATATTGGCGGTTGCCATAGCCCAATAGAAGGGGCTGTTGATTTGGATACGATGAACCTTGTTGAAGGTCAAGAATATCCGTTCCACATCTTTTTCTCGGAGCGCAATGCGACGGGTTCGAATTTCAAGATGCGCACGTCCATCAATTTGCAAACGCAAAAAACGTATTTGCCAAGGCAGGTCCCGCATGCCGATGGTTTAATCGAGTTTAATATTTTGCAGCTACTTGTGGATGAATCCATTAGTTGTGATGTTTCTAGTACGACCAAAGTTGATACAACGCTTGCCCAGTCGATTTTTACACTTTACGATGGCGCTGGTTATTTGCCTAAGGATGGAAAGTCGCTTAATCCCGGTATGAATTACGGCGGTATTTTAATCAACGAGAATATGGCGGGCTTTGTAATTGATACTAATGCGATAGTCCGTTCACGTTCGCTACCTTCGGGAAAGTACGTGTTGCGCTTTGCCCTGGCGTCGGATCTGTCACAGTATAGTGAAGTCGTCTTCACGGTTCCTGAATACCCGATGTCTGAAGTGGCTTTTGTCAATGAGTTTGACGAAACCATGCGTGATGAAGAAGGTAAAATTCTAAGGCATCGTACGGATTCTTTAGGCGAATTTGCGTTTGTGACTTACCCGGTTCGTATTACTTTGTTGTTCCTGGATTCTATTCGGGACTCCAATGTTGTGACACTTGATTTGAAATCCTCGGATTCCCTAGTTTTCTTCAACATGAATAATGAACAAGTGACGACCATTGAAACGGATGGTACTGGTTTTGCCAATTTCTATGTGATGGGAACAGATGAGGTTAAGAATGGTTCATTTACCATTAGTGGCGTGGCGGTTGCTGACACTTTGACTTGGTCAAATATCAATTTGGTTAAGCCTCCGGTGCCCTACGCTAGTAATGGTTATATGTATGATCGTAATGGTGACGGCATTCCGGATAGTTTGTGTGTATTCTTCAACGAAAAGTTTGATGACGATATTCCCGATACCTTGGATTGGACTTTTGGGGATAGCACTGGCCACAAGGTCGTTTCGGTGAATACTGTGAAGACCTTGATTCAAAAGGATTCCTTGATTGTCATTACGGGCGATGAACTTTTGAATCATGTGTTTACGGGAAAAGAGAACGAGGCCTATTCGGGTGGGTTTAGGTATCACTACACCCACGTGGATGAAGAATCTGGCGATGTTGTGCCACTTGATATGAAAACATCGATTTTAGATAAAGTTGGTCCGATACTTCAAAAGGCAATTATTGTTCCGGAATCTGATAACTATAGTAGGTTAACGTTGTTGCTGAGTGAAGGGTTTAAGTATAAAAAAGAAGATGCTCGTGACTTGTTTGAATTCAAGATTTGGCGTATGGGAGTAGAATCGTCTGCACAGGCAACCATTTCGTTTGTTTCGCAAGGGAGTAATTTGTCTCAGGTAGAATTACTGTTCTTTGCTCCGGATGGAGGCGTTATGCCGACTGTGGGTGATAGCATTCGCTTGGTCCCCGGGGGACTTGCTGACTTGAGTGAAAATACTCCGCATAAAAATAATCCATGGGTGAGAATTACGGGTGAACCGCGTGTGCAAATCGACGTGCCTGGTCTTATGAAAATTTATGCAGATACCTTGCCAAAATGGAACGATAAAGCGGGTGTTAAACCGATTGCTGTTGCTACTGAAGCGAATCTTTTAGATGTGACGGCTCAAACAGGATTGCCGGGACATTTGATTCATTACGCTTTGGGTGAGCTTGTACTTTCGGATGAAATGCTTTCGACGACCCGCATTAAGTGGGAGGTCCATTACTATACGAATTTAGGGCAGTACGTTAACGGGGCTAGCGGTGTTATCGCTTGCAATGATTCTACGGTGTTTAACTTGAATTCTTCGTGTCAAAAAAATTGTCGTGACAATCCGGGCAATATATTCCTAGAATGGAATGCCCGCAGCGACAAGGGGCGCTTTGTTGGGACTGGCGCGTATATTTCCAAGTTGAGTTATAAGGTAATTTCGAATAACGAACAAATCTTGGACAAGGACGATACCTATACTCTAGGTATTAAACGTCAAAAATAAACGCAACCATTCGTAAGAATTTACGAATGGAACTACAGCGGATACTTGTCGTTTGCGGCTTCGAGTTCGGCGCTTTTCTGTTCCCACGAGGCGTAGAGGGCGTCGATTTCTTTTTTGTTGTCGTCCATGTCTTTTGCAATCGCGGTGATGGCGGCTCCGTCAGCGGATTCGGATGCGGTTACGAGTTTTGCCTCGAGTTCTCCGCTGAGGGCTTCGGCTTTCGCGATGGCTGCTTCAAGGCGGGCGATTTCCTTTTCAATAGGCTTGATGACCTTGGAGCGTTCGGCGATGTAGTCGGCGCGGGCCTTGCGATCTTCCTTGCTGCGAGGGGCCTGGGCGGTGGAATTTCCGTTTGCGCCGTCGCCCGTGACGTCGATGTTTGAAACCTTGATGTTCGCGGATTCCGTTCCGCCGGGCTTCTTTTCGCTTGCCCAACCGACTTTTTCGAGGAAGTCGGCGTAGGAACCTTCAAAGACGCGGCACTTGCCGCCATCAAAAACAACGAGCCTGTTGGCGAAGGCGTGGAGCAATTCTTCGTCATGCGTTACGACGAGCGCTGTTCCTTCGTAATCCTCGAGGGCGTCGATGAGGCTTTCGATGCTTTCCATGTCGAGGTGGTTCGTCGGTTCGTCAAGCAATAGCATATTGCACTGGCTTGCGAGAATCTTCCCGAGCAAAACGCGGCTCCGCTCGCCACCGCTCAAAACCTTAATCTTCTTGAGGGCGGCGTCGCCACTGAACATCATGAGGCCCGCAAGTCCACGGGCGCGACTCTTTTGCGAAACTTCTTCAATGGCTGTCGCGATTTCTTCTTCGACAGTATTATCGAGATTCAGGCGGTTGATGTTCGTCTGGCCAAAATAGTTGATGAGTAAATTCGGATTGTGGCAGATTTCGCCCGCTGTGGGTTCCATCTCCTTGGCAATCAGGTTCAAGAGCGTTGTTTTACCGCGTCCGTTCGGACCGATAATCGCGATGCGGTCGCCTTTGAAAACTTCCATCTCGAGGTCGGTGATGAGTTCCGGACCGTCGCCGTAGGCGAAATGCAGCCCGTGAATCTGCAGCATGCGCTTGCCCGGGAACGTAGCTTCGGTAAAGCTGAAATCCAAATTGCGTTCGTGCGAGAGACGCTCGCCGTTCGCGAGTTTTGCCGCAGCCTTGATTTTGGACTGCACCATCGAAGCTTTTGCTGCCTTGTAGCGGAACCGCTCGATGACTTTTTCGAGCTGTTCCTTTTTGCGTTGCTCGTTTTCTTGCGTGCGCATGGCGACTTCCTCTTCTTCGGCAATCGTCTCGCGCAACTTTTCCACGGTTCCCTTCACCTTGCGCATTTTGTGGCGGTGAATGCCCACGGTATGCGTGCAGACTTCGTCCATAAAGTGGTGGTCATGCGTGATGAGCAGAACTTCGCCCTTCCATGCACGCAAAAAACGGCTGAGCCAGCGCATGGAGACAATGTCCAGGTAGTTCGTCGGTTCGTCGAGCAAAAGCATGTCGGGTTCGCTCGCCAAGACTTTTGCCAGGTTCAATCGAATCTGGAAACCGCCCGAAAGGAGCATCGGGCTTTTTTGCATACTCTCTTCGTCAAAACCGAGACCAAAGAGAATCGCCTCGACCTTGTGTTCTTCGATCCAACCGTCTTCGTTTACCTTGAGGACGCTGCAGGCTTCTTCGTGCACGGTCGCGTGCGTGAAGTTGATGTGCTGCTGCAGGTAGCCGATGGTGTAGTTTTTGGGGATGTCGATGGAACCACCGTCGATGCACTCTTGACCGAGAATCATCTTGAACAGGGTGGATTTGCCGCAACCATTGCGGCCCACGAGGCCAACGCGTTCGTGGCTTCCGACGAGGAAACTAGCACCGTCGAGCAGAACTTGCTCGCCGAAGGACTTGGAAATATTTTGAACCTGAATCACGATGGCAAAGATAGAAAAAGTCGAGTGTCGCGACCGCCGAGCTTGCTCAGGCGGGCATGACCGAGACGCCCTATCTACGCGCGAAAGCACGTCAAGATTTTGTGCACCAGCGCAACAAAGTAAAAAGTTAATCCAACGGTTCGATTCTTGGTTATATTTAGGGTATGAGTTGGGAATGTCGATTTTTAAGAGAGACGTTTTGTGACAAGCGCAAGCAGGAATGCGACCCGGGGGCTCCCGGTTGCGTATTGCGTGGTCGTTTTGCGTTCCCCCTCAGGGACCTTGAGCGGGCAGAACAAAACAAACCCGATTCCCAAAAATAAAATTCAAAAAAAAATGGGCCTCTTGGGCTAGAATACGGGCTCTTCGAATTCACCGTAAAGTTCGCGCCCGTCAAAGACCCAGACGACGGCTTTTTTGCCTTCTAGAAAACGGTTGCGATTCTTGAATAGGGTGGGGCCGATGTTGCCGCCGCCGATTTTACTGATGGTGAACGTCTCTTCGCCAGTGGCCTGCGCAATGTAGGCGCCGATGTTCGAGGATATGTTCACTCCCTGCGAGGTGTTGCTGTCGCCGATGATTACGATGGGCGCCTTCTTTGAACCGTGATATTTTTTGCCGTCTGCTGTAACGACTTTTTTCTCTTTTACTTTGTACTTTGGTTGCTTTTTGTGGAGCATGCGGTAAAGGTTGCCGCTCCCGGGAACGATGGTGTCGCGAAGGCTGAATTGCTTTTTGGGTGAATCTTCAAAAATGGGTTCGAGCGAATCGGCGACCATGCTTGCGAGCAGTTGACGCGCTTCGCTTGTGCAGTGGCTTTCGTTCTTTTCGAACATTGGAGTCGTTTCCCCTTGTTCGCGGAATTCATCCAGGGCATCTATCACGGTGACGTCGTTTTTGCGCAGTTCGCTAATCCAGTTCTTGTATTTTTTTTGCGGTAATGTCCCAACTCGGAATTCCGCTGTAGAATTCGGACGAGGCCTGCAGTTTATCGGGAACGGGGACGACGACGAGATTGATGTTGCGGTCTTCGAGGGAATCCCTGAAGGCGATAATCTGCTTGGTATTCGGTTTCCAGTCGACAAGAAGGTTCACGAGACTTTCTTGCAGAAACAGCCAGTCGTCTTCGCCTTTGATGACGCATGCCTTTTCACGGAGTTCGCCGCCGCACTTTTGAATGTCGCTGTGGATCTTTTCGTGCAATTCGAAATTGTTGCAAAGAGCCTTTCCTGCATAGACAATCGCTAGCACAGGCACTACTGTTGCGAGGGCCAGGAAAAATACTGTCTTTTTTTGTGCGAAAAATCTTCCCATGATTTGCGTTTGCTTTTTTTGTGCCTTAATTGAAAAACCCCGTCGTTTTTGCGGCGGGGTTCTGCAGTTACTTGATGAGGCTTTCGCCGCTTTCCACGCTCTGGTAGATGAGCGTGTTGATGGTCATGGGACCCACGCCTCCAGGGACCGGCGTGTAGGCGCTCGCGATATCGTCGAGGCCCTTCTCGATGTCGCCGACTCCACCCGGATGATAACCGGCGTCCACCACGACGGCGCCCTTCTTTATCCAATCCTTCTTGATGAATTCCGGCTTGCCGACGGCGCCCACGAGGATGTCTGCCTGCTTCAC
The DNA here is from genome assembly GCA_024398845.1 of Fibrobacter sp. Taxonomy (GTDB): domain Bacteria; phylum Fibrobacterota; class Fibrobacteria; order Fibrobacterales; family Fibrobacteraceae; genus Fibrobacter. The sequence continues at coordinate 8,041 of JAKSIM010000052.1, forward strand.
GAATTCGGGGAGGTTTTCCGTTTTGCTGTGGCAGATGGTCACGGTGCAGTCGGCGTTCAAGAGCATCTGGGCCATAGGCTTTCCGAGAATGGCACTGCGGCCGACGACTACGGCGTGCTTGCCGGCGAGAGGAATGTTGTAGGCCTTCAACAGGCGCATGATGCCGGCGGGCGTTGCGCAGCCGTAGGCCTTTTCGCCCATGGCCATGCGGCCGAATCCGAGGCAAGTCACGCCGTCCACGTCCTTACGGGCGTCAATCGCTTCGAAGGCGGCGCGTTCGTCGATGTGGCGCGGAACCGGGTGCTGCAAGAGGATGCCGTGCACGTTCGGGTTGTCGTTCAGTTCCTGGATCTTGTTCAGGAGTTCCTCGGTCGTGATGTTCTTGTCCATCACCACGCGGATGCTTTCCATGCCGATGCGGGCGCAGGCGTTGCCCTTCATCTTTACATAAGTGGCGCTTGCCGGGTCGTCGCCCACGAGAATCGTTGCGAGTATCGGGGTTTTGCCGGTCGCTTCCTTGAGACGCGCGACGCGTGCACTGAGTTCTTCTTCGGTGGTCTTGGCAAGAGCCTTGCCGTCCAGGATGATTGCTGCCATAAAATCTCCGTTTGTACGCCACATCGGCGCATTTTAGGTGCCAAGATAGAAAAATGGGGTTCTTTACCAAAGAGCGCTAAAAAAAATGCAATAAAAAAAGCTCCCTTGCGGGAGCTCCAGCATTGTTTAAAGGGGGTTAAACAATTACTTCAAGAATGGCCGGGATGATAATACACACCACGACCCAGGGGTAAGAGAGACTTCCCCTGAGCCAGCCTGTCGAAACGTAGGTACGAATAGGTTGCTTCGGGGATACAGTATAAACTTTGGAAATGGAGGTATTGAGCGCATCCTTGATTCCTTCAACGGAGGCGTCAAACAGTTTCTTATTCGCATTGGCGGATTCGAAAATATGTTTGAATTTTTTGCTCATTTTTACCCTTTTCATCTTCCTATGTAATAAAATAGAAATATTTGTAACATTTACAAGGGTGTGATTTGCGTTGGCAATTTTACGTGAAGTCTCTCACAATCAATGACTTATGAATAAACAAATGGCGATTTTAACGAAATTTAGGCGATTTTGTAAACTAGAGTAGGTAGAAATAGGGAAAAAACAGCTTTTTTTAGTAAAAAAAAGTGTTCACTTTGTGTTCTCTACGAAGAATTTCCTAATTTGTAACGGGATGGAAATGAATCTTTTTTGAAAGGAAAACTATGAATTTGACCCGTTTTGCTTCCACTGCGTTCGCATGTACCATTTTGGCCGCTTGTAGTGGAAATAAGGATGCCGCCCCCGTGACGGATCCGACTCCGACCCCTGCCCCGGCATCGCAGGAACAAAAAATTTCTTTGGAAAATCCGGTTGATCGTTATAGCTACGCCTTGGGTATGGATTTGGGCAAAGCCATTGCCAATATCACCGTTCCCATAAAGATGGATGTACTTATTGCCGCCATTAATGATCAGGTGGATTCTACCCGTACTCCTTTGATGTCGGATTCCGTATCGGAATCTGCCTTGCAAGACATGTTGTTGCAAATGCAGCAAAAGAAGGAAGCCGACGAAGCCGCTGCTGCTAGAAAGTCTTTGGAAGAACAAGCTCAGTTCCTTGCAAAAAATGTTTTGGACTCAACGGTAAAGACGACCCCGAAGGGTGTTCAGTATAAGGTGCTTAAGGATGCCAAGGGTATTAGCCCCAAGGCCTCGGATAAAGTCAAGGTCCACTATGTAGGTGCCTTGCTCAATGGCACGGAATTCGACAACAGCGTTAAGCGTGGCGAACCGCTGGAATTTCCGGTGAGTGCTGTAATCGAAGGCTGGCAGGATTTGCTTTTGGTAATGCAGGAAGGCATGAAGGTCAAGGCCTGGATTCCGAGTGCACTTGCCTATGGTGAAGCAGGCGTCCCGCCAATGATTCCTGCGAACTCGCTTCTCGTGTTCGAGGTGGAACTTTTAAAGGTCTTTGCTGAAGCGCCAGTGGATGCCGCTCCGGCGCCTGCAAGCGATTCCGCTGCCGTGAATGCTGCTTCTGCTCCGGCTGCACAGCCTGCCGAAGCCGCACAGCCGGCTGCACAACCCGCTACAGCCGCTCCTGCTGAAGTTAAGCCTGCTGCGGAACCTGCAAAGGCTACTCCTGCCGAGGCGAAGGCTGCCCCTGCGAAGCCCGCAGCAAAGGCCGACGCCAAGCCCGCTGCAAAACCGGCTACTCAACCGGCTGCTGCTCCCGCAAAAAAGTAATACGGATTTAAGTGAAGTTTGGACCGCTGGTCTTTGCCAGCGGTCATTTTTTGTCTATATTTTTAGTCATGACAAATACTGCGTCCGATTTCTATTCCCAGCACTTTGAAGTTGCCGGATTCATCCGGGAAGTGTTCGGTTATATGGATAGGTTCAAAGGTCAGCTCTTCATCTTGAAGATTGACGACAGCCTCATGGACCATCCGCTGTTCCCCGTGCTCATGCGGGATATCGCCTTGTTACACAAGGCTGGTATTCGCATTATTATTGTACCGGGTACGCGAAATAGCATTGACGCGCAGTTGAAGGCTTGGGAAATTGAGTCCAAGTTCCACAATGGCGTGCGTCTCACGAGTGAAGATGCCCTGCCTCTCATTGAGCAGGCGTCCCTGGGTGTTGCGCAACGCATCATGAGCCACCTCACGGCGAGCGGTCTCCGGGGTATTCAGGGGAACTGGGTGCTTGCGCGTAGTCTTGGCGTCATTGGTGGCGTGGACTACATGAGGACCGGTAAAATCGAGCGCATCCAGCGCGATATTCTCGAGCAACTTTTGAACGAGAAGTTTGTGCCTATTATTCCGCCAATTGGCTGGAACAAACTCGGGCACGCCTACAATATCAGCAGCACTGAACTCGCGACTGAAATTTGCAAGTACATGCAGGTGGGCAAGCTCTTCTTTATCGGTAGTGAAAACGGTATCAAGCTCAAGGGGCTCGTGACCGGCAAGATTACCAAGTATCTGGAACCAACAGAAAGTGGCGTGATTTCGGCCATGGACGTGGACCAGGCAAAGGAACTGTTGGAACTCAATTCCGATGTGTTGAACTTTGCGCAAATGGATTACCTGCTGAACGCTATTCACGCTTGCGAAGCGGGCGCGAACCGCGTGCATTTGCTTTCGGGTGAATTTCAGGGTAGCGTGCTGACCGAAGTATTCAGTGCCCGTGGTGACGGTACCATGGTGTACGCAAACCAGTATTCGAGTATCAGACCCGCAAACATCGAGGACATCCCCGATATCCTTCGCATTATGCAAGATTATATCGCGAAGGGTTTCCTTGTGCCGCGTACACAAGAAAGCATTTCCGAAAAACTCAAGGATTATGTTGTCTACAGCATCGACAACAGCATTCATGGCTGCGGGGCGCTTCACGAGTTCGAAGACAACTGCGCCGAAGTCGCAGGCATTGCCGTGGGCGCGAACTATCGCAAGTCGGGTATTGGCGAAGCGATTGTGCGGCACCTCATTTCGGTTGGCCGCATGAAGGGCTATAAAAAGTTGTTCTTGCTCACGACGCAGGCTCTCGATTGGTTCTACCCGTTCGGTTTTGAGGACGGCACTATCGAGGATTTGCCCAAGAGCAAACGCGACCATTACAATACTAAGCGGAACTCGAGAATTCTCGTGATGCCATTGAGTAAGTAGGCGATGAATACATTAGAAACCATACGCACTCGTCGTAGTACACGTAAATTCAAGCCGCTTCCTGTGGAGATGGATAAGCTGAAGGCTGTTGTGGAGGCGGGCCGCTTTGGGCCTACCGGTGGTAATTCGCAAAGTAACCATTTCTTTGTCATTACGGATGCTACGGTCATTGCGAAACTCAAGGATTTGGTGCAAACAGCTTTTGCGAAGATGGAACTCCGCGAGGATCTTTACAAGAGCCTCAAAAATTCCATTACGCTTTCGCGCAAGGGCGGTTATTCGTTCTGCTACAATGCGCCTGTGCTGATCGTTGTGTCGAACCAGAAGGATTACGGCAACAACATGGCGGATGTCGCCTGTGCCGTCGAGAATATGATGCTTGCTGCGAATGAGCTTGACCTTGGCAGTTGTTACATCAATCAGCTCAAGTGGTTGAACGAAGACGCTTCGATTCTCGAGTACCTCCGCTCGTTTGGCCTCGGGGAAGGCGAGCGGGTTTACGCTTCCGTTGCCCTCGGTTACGCCGATACCGAAAGCGGACTCCCGAACCGTACGGAATCACCCCGCAACGGAAACGAAGCGGTCTTTGTATAAAATACTGCAATAGTGAATATTAAGTCCGCGTCAATGTGATGGATTTGCTGGTTGTTGTTTTGTGTTTTTTATTTTTATAGTAGTAGACTTTAATCCCGCTGGTGTAAAATGAATTTGAAAAAGATGGAAGATGGCTTCAAGATGATTCTTGAAGGAATGGGCGAGGACGTGAACCGCGAAGGGCTCTTGAAGACTCCGGAACGCGTCGCGAAGATGTATGCGGAACTCATGACAGGGCTTTCCGGCGAGATCAAGCCGGAGGATATTTTAAAGACCCGCTTCCACGAGGTGTACGACGAGATGATCATCGTGCCGGACATCGAATTCGCGAGCATGTGCGAACACCACTTTTTGCCGTTCACTGGCAAGGCCCACGTGGCCTACATTCCGGGCGACTGCGTTGTCGGGCTTTCGAAGATTCCTCGCGTGGTGGAATACTACGCTCGCTTTCCGCAAATCCAGGAGCGCATGACGCGCCAGATTGCGGAACTCATTCAAAAGGAGCTCAAGCCGAAGGGTGTTGCCGTGGTGCTCGAGGCTAGCCACATGTGCATGACGATGCGCGGCGTGAAGAAGCCGGGCGCCACGATGGTGACGACACAGCTTCTTGGCCGCTTCAAGACGGACGAGAAGACCCGCGCCGAGTTCATGTCGCGAATTTACGCTCCTAGATAATGGAGTTTCTGCCTTGACCATAGGGCTTGAGCCTTGAGTTCCCTCGATTAATATCGGGGGCTTTTTTTATAAGGAAGATTGTGTTGGTGTTTTACAAACAAAACGGAACGAAACGTTCCGGTAGGTTGTGCGCGTTTGAGTGATTTTCTTTGCTTGGTAAACACAGCTTTACTTTGGATTTTTTGTCCATAGAAAGTTCTTTTGATTTGTTTTTTTTGTGTTTCCCCAAAATATCTTATTAACAACGTTGAGGGATTAATTAAGGAGATACAATGAAATCCAGAATTTTAAAGTACCTGGTTCTTTCAAGTGCTTTGGCGTTCATGAACTGCGGTGACGATGCTGCCGAAGCTATTGCAAATGCCATTGGTGACACTGGACTTGAATCTAGCGCTAGCGTGGTGGATTCCGCTAATTCGGTAGATTCGACCGACCCGACTTCTAGCGCTATGGCCAATCCAGTGGATAGTGCAAATTCAACGAATCCTATCGATTCGGCGAACATGGGTTCCAGTGCTTCTGTGAATCCGGAAGATCCTGCTAATCCGGCTGATTCTTCTAATTCGGCTGACCCGGCAACTCCGACTTCTAGCGACGTGACTGATCCTGCTACTCCGACGGACCCAACTTCCAGTGCAAGCGTCGAACCCGTCGTTGTCGATCCTGCTTCCAGCGCAGCGGCCCCTGCTTCCAGTTCCAGCGACGATACGGAGAAGGTCACTTCTGGTTCTAGCATTGTGCCGGAGAAGATTGAATCCAGTTCCAGCGTTGAGGTCCAGGTACCGACAGGCATCTTCCTTGCCCCAGGTACTGAAGAAGAAAAGAATCAGTTGGAGGTTGAATACAAAAAGGATATCGGTTACGGAGCCAAAGGCAACGGCATTCTTGCTTACCCGAAACAGCTTTCCACGACCCAGAAGCACGGCATCGTGATTTGGGGGCCGGGTGGCGGCACTGAACCTGGCGCCTACGAAGGCATGATTCGTCGTCTCGCTTCCCATGGCTTTGTCGTGTTCGCCTTGGATGAATCTCCGGGCAGCGGCGATAATGCTAAGAAGGCTCTTGACTTCCTTGCCAAGAAAAACGAAACTCAGGGCGATGAACTGTTCGGCAAGCTTGACATGAATGTGGCCGGCTGCTCCGGCCACTCCATGGGCGGCTTGGAATCGGAACAGGCGGCCATCAAGGATTCCCGTGTGCAGACGGCCTTCCTGAACAACAGCGGTGACCTGGGCCATGCGGCTGCGGCAAGCGTAAGCACTTCCAAGTCCATCGCAATCCTGTACGGTGAAGGTGGAATGGAACGTCCGAACGCTGTCGCTGATTACAGGAACAATGGCGTCAAGGCTCCGGCCTGCCTTATCAAGATGCGAGGGGGCCAGGGCAATGAATGCGCCAATGACGATTGGGATCGTACAACGGAATGCGGCTACGGTCACGGTTCTGGTTCCTGGGATGGCATGGCCGCTACGGTTGCCTGGATGCGTTGGCACCTCGGTGGCGAAGACTTCCGCAAGGCGGATTTCGTCGGTTCGAGCGGCAAGTACATTGACGGAAACATTGCAGGGCACCAGGGTCAGTGGAAAACCGAGTGCAAGAACTTCTAAAAATTTCTCTTTAAAATAATTTCCACACTCCTTCTTCCGTCTTCGATCTCCAAATCGAGGGCGGAAGTTTGTTTTTTATACTATTTTTAGGCTACTATGAACGCAGCTATTCTCACTAATGAATTTCCGCCAGAAATTTATGGCGGTGCTGGAATCCACGTAAAGTTCCTGACTCAGGAACTCAGTAAGCTTTGCCATGTTGAAGCCCGTTGCTTTGGTGGCCAGAATGTTGATGCCGACAATGTACATGCGGTCGGTTTCTCGGAAAGGCTCAAGGGTACGCCGGCGGACGAACGCTTTAAAAAGATTTTGAAGCCGCTGGATATTAACCTCCAGTGGGCTGCCGCACTAGATAATATTGATGTCATCCATTGCCACACTTGGTACAGCCACTTTGGCGGAGTCCTTGCCAGTCGCCTTTTACAGTGCCCGCTGATTCTCACGACGCACTCTTTGGAACCGCACCGTCCGTGGAAGGCCGAACAGCTTGGAAATGGCGGCTACGCCATGAGCTGCTGGATTGAACGCTCTGCTTACGAAGCTGCCGACGGTGTTATTGCGGTGAGCGAGGGCATGAAGCGCGATGTGATGAAACTTTACGGTGTCCCCGAGGACCGCGTGAAGGTCATCTACAACGGCATTGACCCTGATTTTTATCATCCGATTTTTGATAATTCCATCCTTCAAAAGTGGGGCGTGGACCCGAATCGTCCGTTTGTGCTGTTCGTTGGCCGCATTACGCGTCAAAAGGGCATTAGCCAGCTGATCCAGGCAATCCCGCAAATCGACCCCAAGGCGCAGGTGGTGCTTTGCGCAGGCGCTCCGGATACGCAGGAACTCGCTGACGAATGCAGACATTTGATTGAAGAAGTCCAGAAAACCCGCGATGGTGTCGTTTGGATTCAAGATGTGATGCCTCACGAGGAACTTCGCGTGCTTTACAGCCATGCGACCGTGTTTGCCACTCCGTCTCTGTATGAACCGTTTGGCATTATCAACCTCGAAGCTATGAGCTGCGGTACTCCGGTGGTGGGTAGCGCCGTGGGTGGGATTCCCGAAATTATCGTGGATGGCGAAACGGGTTACCTGGTTCCCTTGAAGCCCGTTTCCGAGACGAACTTTGAACCGGCTGATCCCAAGGCTTTCCAGACGGATTTCGCTTCGAAACTGAACAAGATTCTCGCGAATCCGGAACTCGCCAAGAAAATGGGCGAGGTGAGCCGTAAGCGCGCGGTAGATGTGTTTAGTTGGAAGACCATCGCCAAGCAGACGTTTGACTTCTATAATGAATGTATTGAACGTTACAAAAAGCAAGGCAAACGCTAATTTTTGTGTGTTGTCGCCTTTTTGTTGCGGTTTATCAAAAAAAATGAGAAACGTCCCCCTGGGGGCGTTTTTTTATGTACATTTATTTTTAGTGTAAAAATAAAGGAGTTTATATGAACGTACTTATTGTTGTTGGCGTTGTCATTATCGTTCTCATTGTTTGCGCTATATCCATGTACAATGGATTGGTAAAACTCCGTAACAACCGTGAAACGGCTTTTGCAAACATAGATGTGCAGCTCAAGCAGCGCTTTGACTTGGTTCCGCAATTGGTGGCCGCAGTCAAGGGCTACGCTACGCACGAAAAGGAAGTTTTAGAGAAGGTGACCGCCGCTCGCTCTGCCGCGATGAACGCCACGACGGTTGACGAAAAGGTCGCTGCCGACAAGGCTCTTACGGGCGCTCTTTCGGGTTTGAAGGTTTCCCTGGAAGCCTATCCGGAACTCAAGGCGAACCAGAACTTTTTGCAGCTCCAGAATGAACTTGCCGATATCGAGAATAAGCTCTCTGCGACCCGCAGGTTCTTTAACTCTGCAACTCGCGAACTGAACAACGCTTGTGAAGTCTTCCCGAGCAACATCATTGCCGGTATGTTTGGCTTTAAGCGCGCCGCCATGTACGAGGCTACGGAATCTCGCGAATCGCTCAATAAGGCTCCCGAAGTAAAATTCTAACGATACTCGTTCATGAAGTACGTTGGTATCCAGACCCAAATTTGGAGAAACAATAGAAGAACGTTTCTCCTTCTTTTGATGTTCCCGGTTATTTTGCTGGGAATGGTGCTTGCGACTATTGCTTTGCTGGATTGGTTTGGCGCCTTTTGCTGGAATGGCGGGTGCCAAGCCGAAAAATTGGCGGCTACGATCCATTGGCCCATAGTTATGGGCTACTTTAAGCAGGCGCTTCCCTATGTGCTTGGAATTACGGGTTTGTGGTTCTTTATAGCCTACTTTGCCAATACGTCCATTATTCGCCATGCGACGGGGGCTCGTCCGCTGGAACGCAAGGAGAATGTGCGGGTCTACAATATTGTAGAGAACCTCTGCATTGCGGGCGATATTGAAATGCCCAAGATAAACATTGTGGAGGACCCTTGCCTCAATGCTTTCGCGAGCGGTATAGACATCAATTCCTTTACGATTACCCTTACTACCGGTATTATAGACAAATTAAATGACGCGGAGCTTTCGGCGGTTGTGGGTCACGAACTCACGCATATCAAGAATCGTGATACGCGCTTACTCGTGGTTTGCATTGTTTTTGTGGGAATTTTCTCTACGTTGCAAACGCTGTCGTTTAAAATGATAGGCTCGATGCTGCATTCCCCGCGACGTCGCTCCCGGACAAAAAATGATGGTGCTGTTTTTTACATCATTTTGCTTTTGGTTTTTGTGGCCCTCTGGTCTACCATAGCCTGTTTCTTTAGTACGCTTACCCGCTTGGCGATTTCACGTAAACGCGAATATGTGGCCGATGCTGGTGGCGCTGAGCTTTGTGGCGACCCGTTAGCTTTGGCGAGCGCCCTCAAAAAGATTTCGGCGGAGCCTGGACTTGCAAGTGTTCGTCGCGATGACGTGGCCCAGCTTTACGTAATCCATCCGGATGAAGAAGGCGACGAAGAAGCTAATAGCAAACTCAGTGGCTTTATGGCCAAGATGAACATTCTTTTCTGCACGCACCCGGATACGCCCGAGCGCATAAAACTCTTGGAGCAGTTCTAAAGTTTTAGGTCGTTTGCCCCTGAAGGTTGCGTGCGGCCTACTGCTTTGCGTTGTTTTTTTCTTGTTCTTCTCGCTCTTTTTTGGCTTGTTTTAAAAGAGCGAGTTTTTCGCCAAGGGCCTTCTCTTTGCCGTACGGCTTCGGTTGGTAAATTTCGGTACCCACGAGTTCTTTTGGCAGGTGCTCTTGCGCGGAGTAGCCGCCCGGGCTGTCGTGGTCGTATTCGTAGCCGTTCCCGTAACCGAGTTGCTTACCCACGCGGGTCACGGAATTGCGGAACGCGCGCGGTACTGGGAGTGTGCCCGTCTGCTTTACGATGCTGTCGGCGGCCATGCCGGCAATTTCCACGGAGTTGCTCTTGGGCGCGAGCGAAAGGTAAATGGCGAGCTCGTCGAGTGCAATCAGGCCTTCCGGGATTCCCATGAAGTCGTAGGCTTCGCGGGCGCTTGTGGCGAGCAGTAATGCGTTCGGGTCGGCAAGACCAATATCTTCCATGCTCATGCGCATGAGTCTGCGCAAAATGAATCGCGGATCTTCGCCGCCTTGCAACATGCGGTGCAACCAGTAAAGGGCCGCGTCCGGGTCCGAACCGCGTATGGACTTGTGCAGCGCCGAAATCAGGTTGTAGTGCTCTTCGCCGCTCTTGTCGTAACGAAGTGGCTTCTTGTACTGGAATTCCTCCAGCAACTTTTCGTCAATTTTTTTGCGGTCGCCGAGGCTCTTGCCAATCCATTCCAACTGGTTCAGCAAAAAGCGCGCGTCGCCTTCGGACTGCGCGATGAGTTTATCTACAACGGCGTCCTCGATTTCTACGTCCTTTAACTGCAAGCCGCGTGGATGGTCCTTGAGGGCACTGTAGACAAGTGTGCGCAAGTCTTCTTTGCTGAGAGGCGCGAATAAAATGAGTTGACAGCGGCTGAGCAAAGCCCCGTTCACTTCGAATCCTGGATTCTCGGTAGTTGCGCCAATGAGCGTTACTGTGCCGTCTTCTACGGCGCCTAGGAGTGCGTCCTGCTGGCCCTTGTTGAACCTGTGGATTTCGTCGATGAAAAGAATCGTGTCGCTGCCCAATTTTTTCATTTGGCGGGCGTCGGCCAAAACTTCCTTTACTTCTTTCACACCGCTCGAAACCGCCGAAAGCGCGATGAACGACTTTTTCGTGTTTTGCTGAATCACGTGGGCGAGGCTGGTTTTGCCGCAGCCTGGCGGCCCCCAGAAAATCATGCTCGGGACGGTATCGTTCTCGAGACTCTTGCGAAGCAGGCTCTGCTCGCCGAGAATCTTGTTCTGGCCGAGAAGTTCGTCGAGAGTCTGCGGGCGGAGGCGTTCTGCTAAAGGCTGGTCCATGGTTATACGCGGGTTGAAAACGGCTGCGCAGTGCGCAAAAAGTTTACTGCACAAAAATACACTCTTTTGCGGGCTCTGTCAAGCCGTTCCGTTTGCAGTAGTAAGGCTGCAAATAACCAGGGCTTT
>JAKSIM010000053.1 GCA_024398845.1 Fibrobacter sp.
GCCTCGACGCCGCAAGCGAAGGGCTGCTACTGTTCACGAACGACACGGAATGGGCTAATAAGAGATTAGAGACTAACGAAAGTAAGCAGTGGTTAGTGGTTGGTAAACAGGGTCGCGGCGACGGGGGCACGAAACGCCCCAAACACACAAAAACTTACCGGGTGCAAGTTGCAGGGCAACCTTCCAGCGATGAGCTCAAGCAAATGGAAGCGGGCTTCAAAGTGCCTCCGCGCGTATTCGGCGAACCCGAAGAATTCATGCATGCAGTCTCGGCCAAGCTCCACAGCGCAGGCGAAAAGAACTGCTGGCTCGAAATCGTACTCGACGAAGGCAAGAACAGGGAAATCCGACGCATGCTCGCCCACCTCGGCTACGAGGTCATGCGCCTCGTGCGCATCAAGTTTTGCGGCTACGAGCTCGGCAATCTAAAGCCCGGCGAAATCCGCGTGCTCCCGCAAAATCTGATTTAAAAGAGCGATTTTTTGAAAAACGATGGACCAAATCCTAATTTTGCCCGTTTTGGGTCACAAAATTCAGAACAAATTAACCATAAATCACATTTACAAACAACATAAAAATTGATGGACTAAATTGCACTTTTTTCGCATTTGGTCCATCAATTTCGCGAAAAAGCCATTTTCTTGCCCCGTGGCAAGCCTCAGTTAAAGTATATCCCTATTCAAAAGTTCGCCGTGATCTAGCACCAATCGGCGGAACGGGCTATTCAAATAAAAGTCTGGATTATGCGTTGCCATCACGACGGTTGTCCCGCGAGCGTTGATTTCCTTGAAGATATTGAAAACTTCTTCTGCGTTTTTCGGGTCCAGGTTACCCGTCGGTTCGTCAGCCAAAAGGATGTACGGATTGTGAACCATCGCACGAGCAATGGCCACTCGCTGCTGTTCACCGCCCGAAAGCGTGTACGGCATGGCGAAACGTTTTTGGCTAATGCCTACCAGCGCAAGCGCATCAAAAACGGCAGCATTGATCTTATTGGAGGGAGTTCCCACTATCCGCAATGCCAAGGCCACATTTTCAAAGACATTGCGGTCCGGCAAAAGTTTAAAATCCTGGAAGATTATGCCCATCTTGCGACGGAATCCCTGGATTTGCCTATCTGGAGAATTCTTGCTGTCGTAAACGCAATCGCCCGAGAACTTGACCATCACCTGGCCACCGCGTTCTGCATCGGGGCGTTCATCCATATAAATTAACTTCAGAACGGTCGATTTACCGGCACCAGAATGCCCCGTAAGGAACACGAATTCACCCTTGTTCACGCGGAAGGTGACGTTGTTCAGCGCCTTCCAGTTGTCCTCGTAGGACTTCGTCACATGGGTAAAGTGAATCATGCGTTCCTCGACAATCGCAAACTATTCTGTCATACGAATTTCAACGTGGACTTCCTTGCGCCACTTTTTAACAAGCGATTCCAGCTTTTTATTTTCAAGATGGTTGGCAGCAAGGCTTTCTATTTTACCATAGTCTTCTTCCATCGTGAGTTCGCGAATCTGGCGAGAATCATCTAAACGGAACAAGTGGTAAGCACCATCAATAAGCACCGGTTCAGAAACCTCCCCCACATTCAAATTTGCAACAGGCTCCACATAAGCCGGCTCCATTTCGTTTTTCTGGTACCAGCCTAAAAGACCACCCGCAAAGTTACTGGACTTATCGTCACTAAACCTCTTTGCGGCCGCAGCAAAATCAGCCTTGGTTTTTATAGTCTTGTGTATAGAATCCGCACGAGCAAGGATGTCCGCAGAATCCTTAGCCGTCGGGATAGTGCGGAGCAAAATCTGAGCCGAACGTACACCATCTTCCTTGCGGCCAAGTACGCGAGCAATGTGCCACCCCTGGTTTGTTTTTACAGGCGTCGAAGCATACTGACCATTTTTTAGCTGATCCAAAGCACGTTCAAAAGCCGGATCCAAAAGTCCACGACGGAAGTAACCAAGATCGCCACCATTATCAGCAGAGGAATCCTGAGAATGATTTTTAGCAAGCAATTCAAAACTCATACCGAGATTCAAACTATCAATCAAGGTTTCAGCGACCAATTTCACCGAATCAACAATAGCCTGGTTAGGGAGAATGGGAATCTGAATATGGCTCAACAAGACACAGTTATACTGACGCGGCAAGGAATCCTTATAGTCTTTATAAAAGGCTTCCACTTCTTTTTTAGTGGGGTTCACAGAACCCACATGCATTTGGCGCACTCGGGTCATTTCCATGTGGCTACGGACCTGCTTAGAAAGCTGGTCACGATACTGAGCCATGCTCACCCCAAGTTGACTGCGCACGGCTTTTTCAAGCGTAGCTAAATCAATGTTTTGACTTGCAGCTAGCTGAGTCAAATGTTGCGTCACACGCTGGTCCACTTCGGATTCGCTAATCACAATAGAATCGCGATCAATTCGGCTGAGCAAGACCTTCTCTTCAATCATCTGCTCCAGCACATAATCCTTTTGCTGCTGTTCGGTCATCGCAGCACCTTCCGGAGTTTCCTGGAAGCGGTAAAGATTGTTCATGAATTCGGAGCGCATAATAGGCTTACCATCAACCACAGCAGCGACTCCCTCCATAAGTACCGGAGCAGCAAACGCAGATGTCGCCAAGGCAATAGCAGCAATTACAAACATTTCAAAACGCTTCATCATTTATCCTTTTCACTAAAAACATCGGTCTTCGAAAAAATGGGCCTTTCCATTTTCCATTCTTTTTTGAGTTTGTCCATGACCTTAGCTCGGTGTTCCAACCAAGCCTGGGTAGCCACATTTTCGGCAACTTCTTCATAGGGCAACACATCAGCGGAATCCAAGCGATTAGTCACCAAAGCAATCTTTAGAGCTCCACCGCAAACCTTCATTGGAGTCACCACGCCCACAGCCACTTCATTAATATCGGGGATTATGCAACTGTCAGGAGTTACCGTAATTGAATCAAAAGGCTCAATTTTTTTTACCAGATAATTAGGTCCCGGTATTGAATCCAAAACCTTTTTTTTGTTGCTTCGGTAATACAAGTCTCCCGAGGCCCAATCCCTAAAGTAAATCAGCGCACCCGAAATAAACGTACGACCGCGAACGAACTTATCCTGATGAGCCTGATAGTAATCAAGCTTTTCGGCGTCACCCACAATCATTGTATCGGCGAAACTCTGCAAAAAATGATCCACCACCATTTTACGCACAGTCTGTTCAATCTGTTTTGCCAGAGCCGGGTCCTTGTCGGTACCGTTTTCAACAGCTTCCTGGTACATGGTTTCTTCATCAATCCAAGTCTCCAAAAAGACAAGACGATCCTGATTTCCCCAGGAATCCCATTCTGGGATAATCTTTTTTAAGTCCGACAAATACAGTTTAGAAGACCCAACGGATACAACCACGGGATCTTCATTACTAAACGGCACATTACAGGCCACACAGCCCAAAACGGCACAAATACCAAAAAATTTCTTCAAAAAACTCATTGGCCCCAATTTAGCAAATTCAAAGTTTCAAGATTTATCAAAATCGGCTAATTTCAGCCATTATTTGAGTTTACCGAACCGACCCTTCAATTTAGCGAGCGATTCATCCTCAACCACCTCTTCGACGTCGCTCCCGCCACGCTTGTAGCGCAGGATTTCAAAATCCTCCAGCAACGCCTTGGCCTGCAAAAACTGATCCACAAAATTATTTTCTTCGGAACCGGTCCGGTCAATGCTTGAGAGGAGTTCCCGGGCACACTTAAGCTCATGATCCTTGAGGTATCGCGCCTTGAGGAACGGTCGGAAGGTCTCGCGCAATTCACGTGAATCAAGAGCAAAGGTTTCTTCGCCATCAGAGATTTTTGCGTCAAGAATTTCGGCAACGCCACAAATCCTTTGGAACAAAGTAATATTCTTTTGATAAAGCGTAAAAAGCTTTGAAACTTGCGTTCCGCGGGCAGTCGTCGCATTTCCGCGGATAGCCATAGCATTCCCGTGGGACCCGGAATCACGCATGGCGACGCTGAATTCCTTGAGGAGATTCCAGCACTTGACAAAAGATTCTGCACCGAGGAGGCCCGATTCATAAGTGGCACGAACAAGCGCCAGGCGAACTTCCTCATCTTCACTGCGGGTAGAGGCAGCGAGATTCTTAAAGTCCCGAATTTTTTTACCACGACTGAATTCCAGACCCGTAAAGCGAATACAACGATTCGCATCCAGGCTGTCGGCAATTAACGACCTGGATACCCAAATTTTGAGGGCTGTTTCAAAGCCATCGGCAAAAACTCCACCTGTTTCTAGCAAATTCAAGCGGTCAGCAACGAGTGCGACAGACTGTCCATCAGCAGCAACCGGCGTCGCAGAATTTATCGCAGGGGCAGTAGCTTCGAGACGTTTTCTAAAAGCTTGCCAAAACTTGGATTCTTCAGGCGACATGAGAGCCGATTCGCCCAAACGCCAGCCAAAGCGCATCCCCTCAAGCGGGAAATCTACGCCAAACGTCACTACAGCAGGGCGCACCGCCTGGAACATGCGGTAAGAGCCCCACTCCGGCGAAAGTTCCAGCGGGAACTTTTCGGGAAACCCCGCCTTCGAGACCTTCAAATGCAAGCGCAAATGATTTTCCTTTTCCGGATTCACCGTCGGGATTTGCACACCGCAATCTCCGTTACCCGAGCCACGCAGTTCCTTCATTTGCGAAAGCGTCTCGTACAGCAAAAGAAGCGGAGCTTTGTGCGATGATGTTTCCAGCGCCGCATAGAAGGCGTCGTCAATTTCGACACGCTTGGTTTCCAGAGCCTTTTTCGCCGCCTTCGGGAGTTCGCGCACAACCGATTCTACCATCCATTCACGCCACTGGTGAATGGCCATCGCGAATTTTGCAGGCGAAATCTGCGTGAGCAAATCATACGGCAGGTGAAGCGTAATGCCATCGCAATCGCGCATAGCGTCAAACACCATTTCGCCTGCGACCATGCGGTCACCAATGCGGAACTGTTCCACCGAACCGCCAAGCGTCGGTTCCGGGAGCGATTTAGATTTCGTACCGCGGGCCGGGAGTCTAGAATTTTGCGCATCAAGAGCATCGCGCAAACTAAAGACTCCCCCTCTCTCGTCTCTCGTCTGTAGGGCGGAGCCCGTTCTCTCGTCTAATATGTCCAGCCAGTACTTCGCATCGAATTTCAGGAACTGGTCTGTATGTTCCGCCAGGTAATCCTTGAGCGTCTTGATGGAATTTACCTTGTGCGCAATGCGGGTATAGTATTCGACCAAGGCATCTTCGCTTGGGGCAAGGCCAAATTGGCGTTTACGCGCTTCGAGAGCATGCAAATCTTCCACGACGCGTTCGTTATGCGTCATGAACGGGAAGGGGCGCGCCATATCGCCCATCACCACGGCCTCGCGCCAGAAAATCTGGGCGCAATCCTCCGGATTCACGCGTGCATAATCCACGCGGTGGCCGCGGCTGATGACAAGGCCCCTGAAGCTCACTTCTTCTACGGCTTCCACAAAGCCGCGTTCCTTGTTCCACACAGGTTCAAACCAACGGCGCGTACAGAACGGCTCCGCCACCTGCAAAATCCATTCCGGCTGGATTTCGGCAGCCTTCGTAAGGAAGGTACGGCTCGTTTCGCGCACTTCGGCACTAAAGACCCATTCCACGCCTTTGGCGTACAAGTCGCTGCCCGGGAACACGTGCGTTTCGCGGCCACTCACCAGGCGGTAGCAGCCATTTTCGATATCGCGGCGGGCAACGCCACCCAAGAATCCGGAAAGGAGCGCGATGTGCAAATTGTCGCGGTGGAAGGTATCGAACGGGCAAACCATTTTATCGAACTTCACATCGAGAATGCGGCTGAACTGTTCGTACAAATCCACCCATTCGCGAAGGCGCAAAAAGTGCATGCTGTTCTTGTCGCAGAACTTGCGGAGTTTATTCCAACTTTTGCCGTCCCATTCCGTGCAAAAGGCGTTCCACAATGCGATAAACGTCAAGAAATCGCTTTTGTGCCCTGCATACTTTTTGTGCAGTTGGCGAATGCGCGTACGTTCCGGTTCCTCGTTCGGGACCACACGCGGATCTTGGATGCTCAGCGCAGCACACACAATCAAGGCTGGTTGCAAAACGCCAGCGTCGCGGGCGCGCAGCAATACCGCCGAGAGCGCCACATCCATCGGGAGGCGCGTCATTTCGCGTCCAAGCTTGGTCACTTGCGCCATAGCGTTATCGCCGGAGAGCGCCCCGAGTTCATAAAGCGTCTTGTAAGCCCCGCGGAAAGCGGAATGCGGCGGAGCTTGCAAAAATGGGAACGTTTCCAATTCAAGCCCAAGACTGCGAAGTTGGAGCACCACATTTGCAAGGTTACTGCGGCGGATTTCGGGTTCGGTAAACTCGTCCCGTTTCTCAAAATCTTCAGGAGAATACAGGCGAATGCAGACGCCGGGTTTTACGCGACCAGCGCGCCCCGTGCGCTGGCGGGCGCTCGCCTTTGAAATTTCTTCGACAGGAAGGCCCTGGATACGGGCCTGGGCGTTGTAGCGCGAGATGCGGGCCATGCCCGTATCCACCACGTACGCAATTCCGGGAATCGTGAGTGAGGTTTCGGCGATGTTCGTGGCGAGCACCACCCGGGTCTTTGACCCGGGGCGAAAAACCCGGCGCTGTTCGTCGGGGCTCATTCGCCCAAACAGCGGGAGAACATCAAAGTTAGCCTCGTCTAACTCATGATGGAGTTCACCGGCCAAGTCCTGAATATCGCGTTCCGTTGGCAAAAAACAGAGCAGGTGGTCACGGTGACGCGTTTCCAAATCGAGAATCGCATCGCGGGCTTCTTCAATCAGTCCAGAATCGCCCTTGCCGCTGATATCGCGACTGCTACGGGAATCACCGTTTTCCCCACCAAATCTCCAACCTTCTCGTCTTTCGTCTCCTGGATTGCCACGCCCTAACGGGCTCGCAATGACACCGGAGAATTCCTCGCGTCTTTCGTCTGTAGGCCGAAGGCCGTTCTCTCCTCTAAAATAATATTCCACATCCACCGGGTAGGTGCGGCCCTCGGCTTCCAAAACGCAGCTGTTGTCGTAAAATTCCTCGAACAGCTTTGCATCCAAAGTAGCGGATGCGACAATCAGCTTAAAATCCTTGCGCGCAGCAAGAACCGTCTTGAAAATGCCAAGCAAAATATCAATATTCAGCGAACGTTCGTGCGCCTCGTCAATCATGATGGCGCTGTACTGCTTAAACAAGCGATCCTTGCGGAACTCCTGCAACAGAATACCATCCGTCATCACCTTGATGGGGGCATCCTTGTCGCCCTCTTCCCAAAAACGGATTTTCGTGGAGACAAGCGTTTCGTCCTTCAGTTCTTCGCGCAATCGGTCCGCAATACTAATCGCCGCCAATCGCCTCGGCTCCGTCACACCGATTTTAAATAGTGGTTGGGACTCGCGCAAAGCGCCATTATCGCTAACTTTCGCTCGCCTCTCGTCTCTCGTCTCTCGTCTAGTAATAAACCATTCCAGCAAAAACTTCGGCAACTGCGTCGATTTGCCAGAGCCAGTATCGGCCTTGATAATCACCACCTGGTGTTTTTCCAGAAGTTCCAAAAACTCTGCCCGTTTTTCAACAACGGGAAGTTCAGGATACTCAATTTTGAAGTTCGCTGTCAGCATGTATTAGTGGTTGGTGGTTAGTGGTTGGTGGTTAGGAATAATAGGCGTCGCAGGGATAGGCGTCGCAGGGAGTCTTCTCGTCAACCGCTATTCCTTAATGTGCCCGCACTTTTCACAGGTGAGTTTATAGCTATTGTCCGGATCCACAACCATCACGCCGTCACATTCCGGTACTTCGCACGGGAGTTCCCCCGGCAAAACTTCTCTACATGTTTTCTTTTCTTCCATAAAAGCCTCTTTATTTAAAACTCAAAGCACAAACTTTTCAATGACCTCAGAAATTCCCGCATGGTTATTGTCGCGCACAGTCACGTAATCGGCACACATTTTCGCAACTTCGCTTGCATTCGCCATGGCAACGCCAACGCCAGCGGCCTCAATCATCGGGCAATCGTTTTCTTCGTCTCCAACGGCAATCGTATCGGCGATTGGGACCTTGTAAAAATCCGCCATAAACCGCACCGCATCGCCCTTATTCGACTTCATGTGCGAGAACTCTAGCATTTCAGGCTTGCTGAACACGTCAAAAAGTTTCCCTTCGGTCGTCTTGCGCATTTCTGCACGAAATTCCACCAGGCCCGAATGTTCAAACGGAGTAATGACATTCACCTTGATAGGCGGTTTTACCACCACATTTATAGGAGCGCCATTTTCCATACTAAAATATTTGCGGATATCGTCGACAACCACATAATCCATTTGCATAGTGCGGCAATAATTTTTGAGTTGCTCGGTTTCGTATTCACTCACAACCAAATCACCCGCATACGTGTGCGCGTGCATTCCGTGCGCATGAGCCTCATCCATAATATACTTGACTTCGTCCACCGAAATACGACGCGTCAAAATCGGCTCGTTCGTTCCGCAATCGTAAACAAGTCCACCATTAAAGCTCACCAAAAAGAATCCCGGCTGCAAAAATCCGTACTTCTCGGCAAGGCGTTTCACGCTAAAAAGCGGGCGTCCCGTTGTCATCACGAACTTGTGCCCCGCCTCAATCATCGCATGAATGGCAGCCATATCCGCATCCAAAATGCGTTTGTCGTCCGTCAAAAGCGTTCCGTCTAAGTCCGTAAAAAGAATCTTCATCACGCCAAATATAGAAGTTCAAAATTAGAAGAAGAGTAAACAAACATAAATAAACATTAATTTCACTACGTTCCTCAGTTTTTATTTTTTAAATTTAAAGGCGTTACTAAAGGAATGCTAATTATGATTATTGATGAATTGTTGAGCGAAGCCAAAACCATTGCCATCTTTGGACACGTACGTCCAGACGGAGACTGCGTCGGATCGACGCTTGCCATGTGGAACTATACTCGCGACAACTATCCAAACGCAAAAGTCGAAGTATTCCTTGAAGACTTTTCTAAAAGTTTCAACCTCGTTCGGGGTGCCAAAGAAGCCCGTAAAAGCCTGGAATCTGACCAGGTCTACGATTTGGCCATTTTGATGGACGCTCCATCCTTTGAACGCGTGGGCGCAAATGGCGTTAACTGCCTTAAAACCGCCAAAAAGACATTGAATGTGGACCACCACATTTCCAATTCCCTGAACCTCTGCACAGTGAACATTGTTGAACCCTCCGCAAGTTCCGCATGCGAAGTGCTGTTTTTTCAACTGGACAAAGACAAGATAAGCAAAGAAACAGCAAACTGTCTCTACATGGGCATAGTGCATGACACAGGCGCATTCAAGTTCAGCTGCACAAGCAAGCGCACCATGAACGCCGTAGCAGAGCTCATCGACAAGAACATAGACTTCGCAAAGATTGTCAACGAGACCTACAGCGCCCGCACCTACAATGAACTGAGACTCACGGGAATCGCCATGCAAAAGAGCGTTCTTTTGCTCGACGGCAAGGTACTCTACAGCTACGTCACACAGCAAGACATGGATTCCTGTGGAGCATCTGTCGTAGAACTTGGCAACATCATTGACGCAGTCCGCACCGTGACCGGCACAGAAGTCACCGTATTTATTTACCCCATTAACGGCGAATACAAGATTAGCCTTCGCAGCAACTACATCGTAGATGTCAATGCCATCGCCCACGAATTTGGAGGCGGCGGCCATGTGCGTGCCGCAGGCTGCAATACCGATGACACACCCGATGTTGCAATAGAAAAGATTTTAAAGCTCGTTCAAAAGCAGCTTTAAATTAAATTGCGAACAGCGCTACCGCAAGTCCAATAAAAATTACCCCGCTAATCCAATTCAGGTTGCGATTCGCCTTTGGTGAATTTAGCAGGTATTTTTTGACGGTTCCCGCAAGTACTGCGACCGAACCGAACACAATGAATGTAGCGAGCAAAAATTCGCCACCCAACATAAACGTTTGTAAAGCCGGATGGATGTCGCGTTCCAGCTTAACCGCAGGCGGTATAAACGAAAGGCAAAATAGAACAGCCTTTGGGTTCGTGAGATTCATGATGATACCGCGAGTGTAGAGCCGTCCCGCCGACAGCCCCGTTTGCGCGGTACTCCCCGTTTGTATCAGGGATTCCCCCTCCGCACCCTCGCCTTTTACCACTACACCAGTGCGCACCTGAAAACTGCGAAACGCCAAATACAAGAGGTAAGCCGCCCCACAACACTGCAACACAAAAAAAGCCTTCGGGCTCGTCGCAATTATCGCCGAAACGCCCGCCACCAACAGTGTTGTTTGCACAAGAATCCCGGTACAAAGACCGCATATCACGCAAAATCCAGCTTTAGCCCCATGCGTTGCACTTTGGGCAAGTACAAACAAATTATCAGGCCCAGGTGCAATAGCAACTACAAGTGCCGCAATAAAGAACTCAAGCATAATCTACCGTCAAAACGTAGATTTTTACATCTTTTCAAGGAAGCTATCCACATCCATCTCGGCAAGGTCCTTTTGGAGTTGATCCAAAGCCTCGTCAGTAATGGGAGTTGCCTGCACACGATCGCGTTCGGCAGCGCGAGCATTTGAAGCGTCCACCATCTTTTTCAGGGAGTCAGCCACTTCACTCACAGATTCATCCTGCTTCATCACCACATTCAAAACCTTCGAGAGACGTTCGCGCAAACCTGCAAACTCTTCCTTATCCAACTCCGAAATTTGGCCATGGTAATACATTAACGGAGTATCGCAGCGGGCACACGGGAAAACCATCATACTCGATGGTTCACCATCCAGTTGCACTTCAAAGCTAGCCCCGCAATGGGGGCATTCTATACGAAATTCACTCATGTCCCATAATTTAGCAATATATTCCAAGCCAAGAAACGGTCAAAATTTTATTTTTTTGAACGTCAAACAAGTTTTACCTCTTATTACCTTAAATTATGTTCTGTCATTGGCTCTTTCATATAACCAATATTGAATTTTTCGACGGCCGCTTGTTCCGCGCAGGTGTTGCCGCCATGCTCTCCATCATTATGGTCCTGTTCCTGATGCCCAAATACATTAGGCTTTTGCAGCGACTGGACGCCACTAGCGACTTTGACAAGGATGGCAAAACAAAATCTCCCCCAATCATGGGCGGCCTTTTACTCGTAGTCGTAGTCGAAATAGTGTCCCTTTTGGTGTGCCAAATGAACAACTACACCATCCCGACACTCGTGATTCTCGCCCTTTTCAGTGCAGTAGGCGCCATCGACGATATCGCCAAGGTTCGTGCCAAGCGCCTTATTAACATGGGCAAACTCAAGGCGGCCGATTACATGGACAAAGCCGACGGCATTTCAAGCAGTCTCCGTCTATTCCTGTACTTTTTGATTAGCCTCGTGGTAGCTGTTCTCTGCTACAAGTTCATACCGGAACTCAAGGGCGACCTCACCATTCCGTTCTGCCCCATTGAAATCTTCCAAATTCACCTTCCCAACTGGATTTTTGTCGCCTTCATGACCTTTGTGATTGCCGCCAGCGCAAACGGTACAAACTTTACGGATGGACTCGACAGCCTCGTCTCGGTACCAATACTCACCAGCATGGTCTTTGTAGGCGCCGTCGCCTACGTGAGCGGCAACTTTATCTTTAGCCAATACTTGAGCGTTCCCTACCTGCCCGGCTGCGACGAACTTTTCCCGATTGCGACCGCCATTGCCGGTGCACTGCTCGCCTATCTTTGGTTCAACAGTCCTCCCGCCGAAATTTATATGGGCGATGCTGGTTCCGTGGGTTTTGGTGCGGCTATTGGCATTATGTTCATTTTGGTGCAAGCCGGACTATTCCTCCCCATCGTATGCATCATCATCATTGCAGAAGCCTGTTCTGTTTTGTTGCAGATTCTTTGGTTCAAGTTCACAAAAAAGACTACTGGGACCGGCAAGCGCATTTTCCTTTGCGCCCCACTCCACCACCATTACCAAAAAAAATGGGACGGGCGCTTTCCGAGCAAGCCCTTGATGAACTCCAAAATTGTTTGGAGAATGCACCTGGTGAGTATTTTTGCGCTCATCTTTAGCATGGTCGTATTCTTTGGTATCAGGTAACTAAAATGGATTTTACCGAAATTCTGACGGCTGCAGGCCAAACCGATTTGCTCAAACATTTGGAATCGCTAAGCGGCGACGCCCGTACCCAGTTAGAACGCGACATTGCAAGCCAAGACTGGGAAGAACTCAAAAAGCTCCACGCCGAGAAATCCGCTGCAAACCTCTCTGACAACGTTTCGGCAGACCTCACACCCATGCCGTTTAAAATTGCAGTCGACGACCTCCGCTACGATTTTTGGAAGGAAACCGGAGAAATTCTTTTGGGTAAAGGCCAAGTAGCCGCCTTCCTCGTTGCAGGTGGACAAGGTTCACGCCTCGGCTTTGACGGCCCAAAGGGAATGTTCGACATAGGGCTCCCTAGCCATAAAAGTTTGTTTCAACTGCAAGCGGAACGTTTGCAGAACCTCGCCGCACAGGTAGGGCATTCTATTCCCTGGTGCATTATGACGAGTCCATTGAACCACGAAGCGACGGTCACCTTCTTTAGGGACAACAACTTCTTTGGCATAAACCGCGAAGACATTCGATTCTTTGAACAGGGGACCATATGCGCCCTCACGCCAGAAGGCAAGGCCGTTCTTGACGGAGACCGATTGGCCCTGGTACCCGATGGAAATGGAGGATGCTTTCGCGCCCTCGCCCAAAGTGGAACCCTCGCCTGGCTCGTGGAACGCGGAGTACAATACGTGTTCCTTTACAGCGTCGATAACGCACTTTGCCGCATTTGCGACCCCGCCTTTATTGGCGCCCTAGCCGCCGACGGCCGCGCCCTCAGCGCTTCCAAGGTTGTCCACAAGGCCGGTCCACAAGAGAAGGTCGGCATTTTCGCCTTCCAAAACAAGAAGCCGGGCGTTGTAGAATACAGCGACCTTCCCGAGAACTACCGCGACATGACCAATGCTGATGGGAGCCTCACGTTTGACGGCGGAAACATCGCCATTCATTTGTTCAAAATAAGTGGTCTTCGCAAGTTGCAAACCAGCAGACTTCCATGGCATACAGCCCGCAAAACCGTTTGCGGCATTGAAAAGTGTTGGAAATTCGAGCAGTTCCTATTCGACGCCTTCCCGCAACTTGGAAGCATGCTTCCGTTTGGTGTTGTGCGCGAAGAAGAATTCAGCCCCGTCAAAAACGCCGAAGGCAACGACAGCCCCAAAACGGCCCGCGAAATGATTGGGGCTCTTCACCGCGAATGGCTTCGCAAGGCGCACGTAGAAGTGAATCCAAAAATGTTATACGAAATCTCGCCCAAAATCAGCTACGCCGGTGAAGGACTCACCCGCCGCTTGTTTGAACGTGAGCTCGGCCGCAACATTTTGGAATTCGAAGAATAATTGAATAAAACTGCCGGCGAGTTAGATTCCATGAAATTGATTCTCCGTCTGCCCGATATATTCTTCGCCATATTGTTCGCCGTAATCCACCCAATTTACAAGGCCTTGCATATGAAGCGCGCCTACGGTCGAGTCATTTGGCACCTGGAAGCCTGTGGATTTGCTGACCAGGGCGTCACCGCCAAAGAAGTATTCCGCAGTCTCTATTGGAACGGCATTGACAGCTACCGCTTGCTAGCTCGCATTCCTAGCGCAACAGCCCGAGTGTGTTACGAGAACGAAGACATTCTCCGCGAAGCCCTCCTCCAAGGTCCAGTAGTCGCCCTCAGTATTCACCAAGGCGCTTTCGAAAACCTTCACCGCAGTCTTTGTCGCTACAGCGAACACGTTCATCTCATCACAAACCCTTTCAAAAGCAACACACTCACCCAGACGCTCCGCAAAATACGAAGCGACAAGAACCTGCAAGAATACAACACCGACCAGGTCGCAACAGTTCTTCGAAACATGTTCCGTACCAAGGGCATTTTAGCCATGGTTGTAGACCAAGCCCGCGACGCTCGCGGAAACACCGTTAAACTCTTTGGACAAAACACCACGCTCTACTTGCGTTTACCGCAAAAGGCAAACCAAATGGGCGCGGGAATAGTCACATTCCGAACCTATTGCGAGACAAGCAAAGGTTTTTGCGGATTCAAGCATCGCAAGCACGTAGTCCGCTTTGAAAAGTATTACCCGCCCAAATACAACAAGGATGCGCTTATCACAAGCATCGCCCACGAAATTGAATCCTGGATAACCGAGCACCCGGAACAGTGGACTTGGAACTATCACAGAAACTTTTTAGCATAAACACACGAAGTCGAAAATGGGATACAACGCAGAAGAAGAATTTCAGTTAGAGTGGATCAAGAACCACCACATGGAAGACAAGGACGCCATCATGAAAAAACAGGCCGAAGAAGAGAGTGCGGCCAATACGCAAGAGCGCCTTACCCGTGGTAAAAAAATGCGCCGCAACCCGGCCGCCTGGGAACTTCCCATGCCCGAAGACGAAATCGACCTTCATGGATTTACCGCCGAAGAGGCAGCCGAAGCCGTCGAACGTCGAATCGACGACCTCCTTTTTGCAGGACTCTCGGTCTTACGCATCATTCACGGCGGTGGAAATCCTGAATATGGCAACGTAAAGCACATTATTGACCGCAAAGTTCGGTCCGAATGGCGAAATCGGGTCGTTTTTTACAAGGTAGAACCAGACAATGCTGGGTCCAGCATCATGAAAATCGGCAAACCCCGCCCATCAATCACAAAAAAATCGAAAAAATAGCCACTTACCCCTTTAAATCTGCTCGTAATTTAACTATAATTGTGCCCACCAAGAACGGAATATAGCTCAGCCTGGTAGAGCGCTTGCTTCGGGAGCAAGAGGTCGTGAGTTCGAATCTCGCTATTCCGATACGAAAAAGACACCTTCATGGTGTCTTTTTTCGTATTGTGGATAACGGCGAGACGAGAACACACGAAGTGAGTTCGACTACGGACGAGCGGAACAAAGTGAAACGCGAGGACGGAGGCCTTGACCTGAGCCCCAGGCGAAGGCAAGCCCGAAGGGCAAAACACGAGCGAAGCGAATGTTTTGGCAATCTCGCTATTCCGATAAACAAGAAGACCACCCTTTTGGGTGGTTTTCTTGTTTATTAGAGCAAATTTGAACTCACGACCTGTCGTGAGTTCGATTGAATTGCCCGGTGAACAAAGTGAACAATGGGCAATTCAAAGATTAAGCCAAAGGCTTAACCCGTAGGGCGAAAGACGAAGCAAAGCGAGGCTTTCGTCTCATCTCGCTATTCCGATCACGCTATTCCGATTTTGCACACCCGCTTTCCCAATCGCGGCCTCCCCGACGCTCCCCCGATTCCATACGCCTTCTCCCTCTTTGTTTTAAATCACCATTTTGCTTTTTTTTGCAAATTTGTGACACTTCTTCCCATAATATTTCGTATTTTACAAGCCATAAGCACCCCCCAAAAAAAGGTACTTAACGCTTTTTAGGAGTCCCTATGCGCTTTTCTGTTCGTATTTTAAGTTCTGTTGCCATCGCAGCAAGCCTCTCTTTTGCTCAACTCGCCCCCGAGCCACAAATGGCCAACATCCAACTCATGCAGGACACGACCACCAACCAGCCCATGAAGATGGACTTTTCCATTCCGCTTTCTGGCATCAGTGACCCAGGAATTCTCTTTAGCCATTTTAGCAAACGTCCGCTGCTCATCTATTATTTTAGTCCCAAGTGCCCGCACTGCCAACGTCACATGCCCGAAATCCAAGAGCTCATGAAGGATTACGAGAAAGACTGTCTAACAGGCATCGCCATCGGCCTTGGCGGAGGCATCAAAAAGAACGACATCCGAATGTTCATCGACCAGTTCCATGTGGTAATTCCGGTGTTCCAGGATGCCGCCGGCAAGTTCGGCCCCACCTACGGCACGGGCTACATCCCGGTTGTCTACCTCCTCAATCCCGACGGTACATTCTACCGCTACGAAACGCTTGACGAGGCGAACATGAACCACCTGCGAGCAACCCTCAACAAGATGCTTAAAAAGTAATTGCTTCGCAAGCGAGTTTGCCCGCGACACTCGCCCTGGGCCGTAGTCGAACCCACACCTTGTCGTCGTGGGTTCTCACCACATATACAAAATAGGCACCCACAAGGGGTGACTTTTGCTTCGCAAAAAAATGACTCTCGGCGGGAGGCTACTTCGCCGTGCTCAGTAGCTCCGGCTGGGGCTCGGTCATGGGCAAGCGAGTTTGCCCGCGACACTCGCCCTGGGCCGTAGTCGAACCCACACCTTGTCGTCGTGGGTTCTCACCACATATACAAAATAGGCACCCACAAGGGGTGCCTATTTTGTATACTCGAGGCGGGATTCGAACCCACGACCCTCTGCTTAGAAGGCAGATGCTCTATCCAACTGAGCTACTCGAGCGAACATGCCCAATTATAGTAAAAAGCAACATTTTTATCAAGCGGATACCATTTATCCAAAGTTACTTTCTTATTCAAAATTAATATCTATATTAGAATCCATCTTATACACGTTAAAAGGAATATGCAACATGAGACACGACGATAATTTTGACGGAGCCCCAACAAGAATTTACGAAAATCTCGGTCTTTCCCCCAAAAAAGTAGCCACCAACTTCAGCAACGACATCCAGGGAATTTGCCACGACGAAAATCAATGGTACGTGTCACATGGAGCAGGTTCCCTAGAATACGAAAACATAATTGGCAGCCGAAATTTCGGGGCCATACACGCAGTTCCCGTAGGATACCTGGGAAAAGAAATAAAATGCACCGAAGAAAAGCAGCCCGAGGGCTGCATGGTCTATTCAAACGGCGTGCTAGAGAACCATAGATTTTACAAATACTACGACACCATCACGAAAAGCCCCATAGGCATTAAAGTCGGGGAAATCCATTTTGGTGACATCGATTACTACAAAGGATATATTTTCGTCCCCGTTTACCAGAATGGAAAAGAAGGCGATGTCGACGCCCAAATCCTCGTTTTTTCAACAAAGACTTTTGACTGCGTCTGGCAAGAGGTGCTTTCCAAGAACAACGGTCATTTCAAAAAGCACGCCTGGTGCGCCGTGAACCCGCTAGACGGATGCCTCTACACAAGCGACGGTCATGTATCCTCGTCTTTTGACGAAGGCAGCTCTCCAGTCTTAGCCTATAAAATCAACTTTGAGAACCTGGAAAAGAAGCGGTACCCCGTATTTACCTGCGTCAATAAAAAAGGAATAGACCTAAGACGCTGCACGAACTACAGAACGAATCCCAACACGGAGCCTTATAGCCTAGATGCAGGGATGCAAGGCGGCTGCTTCGATAATTTTGACACTTTGTATTTATCGTCGGGCTTCGGTTCCCATCAAAAAAATGACGGCATTACAGCATTCATGCTCCTTCGCGACAACGAAAATTCCATGAATGAATTTATTCAAAAAAGAGCCTACTATATTTGGCAGGAAAAGGGATGCCCTTGGCAAACCGAAGAAGAAAAGAGAAAAGATTGGCTTAACGCAACATGGCAGATTTGTTCGGCTTTCCAATCAGGATTGCTGAAATTTGACGGTGCCGCCGTTACGGGCCTTGCCTGCACAAAGGAATATTCCGCCGACAGCGCCATTGACTTTTCTTTCGACGGCGACGCCAAAGTATATCCAGAAGAACCGGAAGGTTTGACTTACTGGGATTTAAGAAAATACGTAAAAAAAGACAAGGTTAATGAAGACTGGCTTAACGGAACCCTGCACGCTATAAAACTGCATAATAACGACGATTCCCTTCTTACGGGAAACGACACGTATTCCATGCAGAACTACGTCATCCGAAAACTCGAATCTCCGTTGGAAAACATCACTTACAACCCGGCGCGTCTGACAATCGAGTACAATCCCATTTCAAAGCGTTGGACCGTTTTAAGCGAAGAATTCAACCCGATAAAGGAATTCGAAACGAAACAAGAAGCCGAGAATGCGCTTCTTGTGATGAGGCAATTCAAATCCATGAAGAGGATTGGGCGATGCTCTTCAAACGAAGCAAACCACGACTTCAGCTACGACTTTTTACAGGAAAGAGTCCAGAACTCGGTGAATACAAAGAACGTGCAAAAAGAAAGCGTCCATTTTGACGATTTGCGAATCGACGATAAAACCAATGTCGCCACGTACAAATGGGAAAGCGATTATGCCGTCCTGATGCAACTATACCATTTTAACAAATTCGGCGAAACATACCAGTCCCTGAGCCTCCCCATCAACAACAACGCCGACGGAACCTTAATCGGTTTGATTTACACCCTTATAAGAAAAGAGGACAATTACATCAACTGCATAAAGTCATCTTCGAGACGGATCAAGGACAATCTTTACTGGTTCGAATAATCGGAAAGAACTTTTTCGCATTATTTTCGCCGTCGTCTTTTTTTTCCACTCTAATTTAAACTATATTTATGCATGTATTCAAATAATTGCATAAAAGGTTTCGTAAAATGAAAATTATCGACATTCTCAAGCAAGACAAGATGAGCCTCTCCTTTGAGGTGTTCCCGCCCAAGAAGGAAACGAGTTTCGAAAACGTGAAGGCGGCGACCGAAGCGATTGCAGCCCTCGGTCCCTCGTTCATGAGCGTCACCTACGGCGCAGGCGGCGGCGTAAGCCAGTACACCCTGCAGATTGCGAAGAACCTCAAGGAGAAGTTCAACCTCCCGATGCTCGCCCACCTCACCTGCGTCAGTAGCAGCAAGGAAACTGTGCAGGCCCGCATCGCCGACATGAAGACAGCAGGCATCAAGAACGTGATGGCCCTCCGCGGCGACCTCACCCCCGAACTCATGGAAGGCGACCGCAGCAAGTGGGACTACCAGCACGCCGTGGAACTCATCCGCGACCTGAAGGAAAGCGACGCCGACTTCTGCATCGGGGCGGCCTGCTACCCCGAAAAGCACCCGGAAAGCCCGAACCAGCGCGAAGACATCTTGCACCTCAAGGAGAAGGTCGACGCGGGCGCCGACTTCCTCACCACGCAGATGGTCTTCGACAACAACCTCT
>JAKSIM010000054.1 GCA_024398845.1 Fibrobacter sp.
TCACAACTTTTACAAAAAAACGCACAAAGTGCAAAAAAGGCAAGCAATATGTCCAGTAGCGTGCTAGACGAGTGTCGCGACAGAATGCTTGCATTCTGGCATGACCGAGTGACGCCGCTGACGCCAAAGGCGTCCAAATGAACAACAATTCCCGCAAGAACATCAACAAGAACACCTCCAAGGCAAACAAGGCCTCCAAGAAAAACTTCAAGATTGAATCTCTTGAACCTCGCCTGTTGATGGATGCCGCCGTTGACTGGGATAAAATCAACAATTCTTTTGTGAATGATTATTTTGTTGATAATGCTTCGTTAACGCCGTCAGCAGTTTCTCTGTACGCTGCGTGATGAAAAAAAAGGTAAACATCTTTTTTCGCATTTTACAGGCTTATTATCCATCAAAAATTCGTCTTATATAGAGTAAGGGAACCAAAAACTGTGGAAATTCCCTTTCCGCCGGGTGCGCGCCGCACCAAAACACATTTTGACGGATAAACAATGAACGTTACACGAAAACACGACAACTTCTTCAAGACGACTTTCGAGAAGCCCGCACACGCCGCCGAACTTCTTCGCATTGCCGCAAAGCACAACGATGGCCTCGCCGAATTCCTTGCCGCGGTGAACTTGGACACCCTCCAACCGATGCCCGGCGAAGCGACCCGCGAGGGGCTTTCGGGCGCTACGGACCTCGCCTTCCGCGTGAACCTCAAGGGCTCGGCGTGCTCCGCCGAACTCCACGTGGGCGTGGTGCTGGAACACAAGTCCTACAAGGACACAAGCGTTCTCCAGCAGCTCATGCACTACTACTTCGAGGTCATCCTGCAGAAGGCAGGGAACATCCCGACCGTCGCAATCGTTGTTTACAACGGCAACGATAAGTGGAACCCGCTCCAGGACCCGAACTACAACAGGCCGTACCCCGAGTACCCGGACTACTTCAACAGGGTGGGTTACCCGTTCGTATGCGAGTTCATCGACGTGGGTACAGAAATCGAGGCCGCCGACTTCATGACTGCGGATCCGCAGCTCGTGCTCGCGCTTGTCGCGATGCGTTACGCCTTCCAGCCCTCCGAACGCTCGCGGTTCCTCGAGGCGCTCCGGGCGTTCAAGAAGCTGGGGCGTAAAGGCGCCCTTGACTTCATCAAGGAGGTTTATGTATATTTGAAAAAAGTGATTCCCCTAGAGGACAAGGAGAAGTTCATGGATACCGAAGAGGCGTACGCAAACAAGGGCTACAAGTCCATCTATGACGCCGAACTTGAGGAAGCTCGCGCAGAAGGTCGTGCAAAAGGCCTTGCTGAAGGCCTTGCTGAAGGCCGTGCTGAAGGTCGTGCTGAAGGTCGTGCAAAAGGCCTTGCTGAAGGTCGTGCTGAAGGTCGTGAAGAATGCGAAAAACTTGCAGCCGAACTCGCTGTCCAGGCCGCAGAAATCCGCAAATTGAAAGCTCTTCTCGCCCAAAAAAGCTAAAAACCTCTTTTATTGCATCAAAGGGATAAAATTCATTGAATATAAAGCACTCATAAACAGCAACCTAGCTTAGCAAAAGCCGTGCCAATGCGCGGTTTTTCTTTTTTTGTAAAAATTCCAGCCCGCATTGTAACTATATTTAGCAGCGTAAAACAACCTTATTTTTTCGTCTAAGATATGTCCATTATTTCAATGACCGGGTTCGGCAAGAGCGAATCCACTCTGCAAGGTATCAGCTGCGTCATCGAAGTCCGCAGCGTCAACAGTCGCTTTCTCGAAATTTCCAGCAAGATTCCAAAGAACTTCGCCTACCTTGAAAACGATTTCAAGGCGCTCATCAAGGATAAACTTGCCCGCGGTTCCGTGAACTTTTCCATCACTCTCGGTGCAGGTAACGTCGGGAACATTCCCGTGTGCTACAACGAAGCCGCCATTTCCAAGTTTGTTGAAATCACCAAGGCCATGCAGGCAAAATACGGCATTGCTGGCGAAATCAAGCTTGAACATGTGCTTTCCATCCCGGAAGTTCTGCAATTTACCGATGGCGGCGCCGACAACGAAGCCTGGGAAAAACACCTGATGGCAGAACTTGCGAAGGCTCTGGACGGCGTGATCGCCATGCGCGAAAAGGAAGGCGCAAACCTCGCCGAAGACCTCACCCGCCGCGTAAACCACTTGAACGCCGTTCTCGACAAGGTAGAAGTCCTCGACCCGCAGCGCATCGAAGTGTGGAAAGACAAGTTCCGCGAGCGCATCAACATGCTCATGAAGGATACGGAAATCGAGGAAGTCCGCCTGCTTCAGGAAGCCTGCATCATGGCGGACAAACTCGACATCCACGAAGAAATCACTCGCTTCAAGAGCCACAACAAACTGTTCCTCGACGCGCTCGCCAAGGGCGGCGCACAAGGCAAGAACCTCGGGTTCATCCTCCAGGAAATGGGCCGCGAAGCGAATACTCTCGGCACCAAGTGCCAGAATGCGGACATCGCCGCCCTCGCCATCGAACTCAAGAACGAAATCGAGTGCATCCGCGAACAATCCATGAACATTGCCTAAGGCGAGTTTTTATTCTGCCTAAGGCGATTTTAGTTCATTAAAAAAGGCGCTTGAAGCGCCTTTTCTTATTTCTTCTTGCTTTTCTTTTCTTTCATCTGCACGCGGCGGGACCCTGCGCGGAGACGTTCCCACGGAGCAAAGCTCATGGTTCCAAATGTGAAACCAAAGAACCACAAGACAAAAGCAATCCAGAGAATCACCGCGGCAACAATCTGTTTTGCTCCGGCATTCCCCATGTCAAAAGTCAATGCGGCAAGTCCAAGCAAACTAGAAATCACAACCGGCAAAAGCATCTTTTTGCCAGCCTTCACGAGGGCACCCGCTTGAGGCGTCCCCTCGCCCAGTTCCCTACCGGCGGCAAGCGCAAAAGCAACTAGGCATGCAAAGCCAATGGCGCTGAGCACAGCCCACACAAGCCAGGAATTCCCGCTCCACATGGGAAACCAGCCTACAAAGCCCGAGAGCAACAGCCAAGCCAAAGCAAACGGGAAAAGCGCACAAGCGATACTCCACTTGGCCACAAAAAGAAGCACCAAGGCAACTACAGCAAATACGCCATAAAAGATAGGCGACATTCCTTCGGCCCCACCCAAAAACAAGAGTGAGCCCACAAACGCAGCCAAAGCGACAACGCCACCAATTCCACTGCGAATGCCACCAAACACAAAAAACATTACGAGCATTGCAGCACCCGCAACCCCGAGGTATTGAGCCGAGTTCCAAGCTGATTCCGCACCTTCGGCCCCAGCTAGCCACATTCCGAGCGCCTCAGAAGCGCCAAGCGGGAGCGAAGCCATTAGCTGCCAGTTCGTCGCCAAAAAAGCAACAGCGAAAACAACCATCAAAACCACAAAAATCAAGCGAAATCGAAGCGAAAGTTCCAAAAACTTTTGAACCTTGCCAGGTTTCTCACGTAAGTCCATAAAATTACCTCGATATTAACAATTTCTGTTTCTTTGTAAATGTCTTTTTCTTAGAATTTCCAGCCGCAGCCACTTCACTGCGAACAACATAATGGTACAAGCCATTGGCGAGTTTACGACCATGATTATCACGGCCATCCCAATGCGTCACGCCCGACACAGCGTTCTTAATGACCTTCACCAGTTTTCCATTTTGGTTGTAAATAAAGATGTTCACCGTAGAAGCGCGGTCAATAGCCAAATTCTTAAAGTAGAAGATAGTTCCTTTTTTGCCCACCGGGTTCGGAACGTTAAACACATCTGTCAAGCCATCTTTTAGTTCACCAGTGATATTAACGAGAACATCCTTGACAGACATATTTCCAACAACATCCATCGCACGAACCCTAAAGACATAATCCCCATCAGGGTAAGCCTCGGTAGCAAATGTTTTGCGGAAAACAACACGTTTTGAATTCTGCTCAATATACGGGAATGGATGATAAGGATCTTCAATGCCAACAACTTCAACCGAGACACCTTCATCAGCCTGTTCACGATAATCCAGAGCCGTAGAATCCTCCACTACAACCTGTAAACAAGCTGGAGACTGGAGCTTTATTTTTTGCTTGTGAGCAATATCTGTGGCCTGGCCTCCCGAATAACACGTTTGAATGTGAATGATCGGCGGAATCGTATCGTGCAAGGAATCGGCATAGTTTGAAACTCCTGCAATATTGATTCCAAGTTTTGTATAGCGGCCAACACCTTTTAGACCTGACGAATACGCCCATGCAGTAAACTCCGCACTGGAATCCCCATAGTTCAATTTACTAGGCGTTACAAAGTTCGTCTCAAAACGTCCACCCTTCACAGGAATTTCTTCCGAATAAATTAAAGTCCCATTAAATGAGACATCAACGGAATCTTCTTCGACCTGCAAAGCGATGCGTCTTTTGGCACGCCCTTCACGCAAAGAGAGATTCACAAAACCATTATCAATACCATCTACATGGCCCGAAATTTTCATATTATCGAGCCCTTTGATTGTATCAAGATTTTGGTCAATCGAAAGTTTACGGTTGGCAACAGGCATTTGAACAACGGGTTCGCCGATTAGCACATAGAGTTCGTTGTTCAGGCGTTGCCTTGAAAGAGACAAAGAAGAAATATTCTTAACGTTAATAAAAACATCTCCAATAGCAGTTCCGCTTTTTTGAAGAGCCTCAGTCATAAACGAACTTCCCAAAAATTTATTTTCACCGGCAAACGTTTCTCGCGTGGCGCCAATTGACGCTATAGAGCCAACGCCATCGGCAATAAGAAATTCTTCAGAAAGCGAGCGGCCATTTCCTTCATCAAAACGGCCCACTGTACAAGAGAACGAATTCAGAATCGTATAACGGCCCTTATTGTTTAGTCTAGAAATGTAGCTGGGTTTAAGCAAGCCTTCACCCGCCCAATCCGTTTTTGAACCATGACCAAAATAAGTTGTTATCAACGCACCCTGATTCAAGGCATCAATAAAATCTGACGCAGCTTCTTTCTTTTGGCCAGCAGCATCTTCCGAATAAGTTAACAAATAAATTTTCTTAATATTCCAACGATAATTCAGTTTAAGGAACAGGGAATCCAAAGCGCCCGCAATGTCTTCTTGGAACAGCGTGTGTCTTGTTATATCCGGCGAGCCTCCATTTACAGCATCATCGGCAGTAAACAAAACATTAGAACGCCATGCACCAGGATCGTATTTACCCATTTCGTCATA
Source organism: Fibrobacter sp. (assembly GCA_024398845.1). Taxonomy (GTDB): domain Bacteria; phylum Fibrobacterota; class Fibrobacteria; order Fibrobacterales; family Fibrobacteraceae; genus Fibrobacter. The sequence goes on from JAKSIM010000054.1 coordinate 5,199, forward strand.
GTCCCTCGCCTTTTGCAAATAATTTGCAAATTCATAAGGAGTTGACACAGGCAAGCGCCCCACAGCAACATCCAAATCATAAGAACCATAGCGAACAAATTCACCTGAGTCCAAGGCCGCAAAGAAATCTTCTACAGAGGCATCTTCCAATTCAAACGGAGGCATATAGTTCTTCGCAAGTTTCGGATTAAAACCGCGATAATCGAAATGACCGGAGCCAGCCAAAAGAACGTACTTTAAATCTGGGCAAAGCGTATAAGCATATGCTATAAAATTTCGTATGGCTGTAGGCGAAAGGCTTCCGCCGGTATACATGCGGTAAATGTCTTCTACAGACACCACGGTCGTTGCATAATTTGTAATAGTCTTACCTTCAGAGCGAAATTCGCCCAAAGATAAAGCGGCATCCATAAATTCTTCTGGAGCAATAATCAAATATTCTGTTTTAGAATTCACCTTAGACAAGTCAGCGAGAGCGCTTTCCATTCTACGAGGAATCCCCTCTATCCTTTTAGGCTTTCTCAGTTTCGAGGAGCGATAAGCCAGGTAGCGCACATCGTCTTTTTTCGAAACGCTATCTTTAGCCACTCCATTCGAGACATTCAAAAGTCCAACAGGTTCGAGATTGACAAACTTTATAACGTTCAAATCCGAGTAATTGGTCCCTACAGGAATTTCGATTACACCAGATGCGGCCCCAGGCAAAAGCCATTCCGAGGAATCAATAACAGGAATCCACTGATACGCCAAGGTATAACCATCAAAGCGGTCATACTGAACGGAATTGGGAAGCATTGTCAAAGCATAAGTGTTACCACTTTTTTTAAAGTTGACATTTTCAAACATGAAATTTTGGCCAGGAACCAAAGTGGATTCGTCAGAATGCCATGATTTTCCATTCAAGTCAAAACTAAAGCGAATGCCGTTCATTCGAACACTCTGTTGCTGCCCAGACAAATACATCGGCTCCACACCAGAAATTTGAGTTTCCTGGTCATTGTCCTTTTCGGCTCTTGAAGTTCGTACAGAGCGATACGGGAAATACGAAACTGCCAAATAAGATTTTCCGCCATCAACCATTCCATTCAGGTTCTTGACATGCGGCATGGACAATTCCGGATCCGTCACAGCAGTCGTATCAAATCGACTGTGCCACAACCAGAACCATTCCTTCCCCGTTGCGGACTCCCAGTCCAAATCCTTGCCATAATAGGCATCACGTAGCAAATTATCCTTTTCGACTCGAGCATAACGCATCCAGTCCACTTTTTTCGCAGCCCCGGCGGGAGCTTTCAACTTTTTGTCCATACGGAGAGCGGACCCCGTTTCGGACCAGCCAAACAGGAAATACTGATAAAAGGAGTATGGCGAATGCGAATAGAAGTAATCCATTTTGCCATTGACGTACGACGAGTCTTCGCTATCCATGCGCTTCCAGAAACCATTTCCGTACCCCACAAAAAAGAGGGTATCGCCGTCATCAAAGATGCCGTTAGGTGCAGAGGAATTGCCAGAATGGTCATGGACTTCTATGGGCACTTGGAACAACTGATTGGGCGAGCGCTTATCGGCACCCGGAACCACAGCCCCCAAGGTATCGGGACTTGCACCGTAAACGCGAAGTTTGTTAACGGCAATGCCATAGAGGTCGCCCTGACGGTTGAAAGGAAGAAGCGATGTGCGAATGTCGTCAAAACTAATGGCGTAAAGGCCATCTTCGGCCATCGTTGCAATTTCGTTATCGCCCACAATGATTTGCGAAAGGAAATTCACGTTCGAGAGTTCCGAAGCGGCGGCGCGGCGTAAAGCCTTGCGCGCAGCGTCACGCTTTACGCCAAAGCGCGCGGCAGCCTTCGGGTTCACCACTCGCGAAAGCGCGCGCTTGCCGGGGTTCACCCCGGCCGCCGCCGTCGCAAATTCCGCCCGAAGCTTAAAGCCTGTCCTCAAGGCAACCGTAGACCCATGTTTTTCGAGCATCGGGACTTTCACGTCCACCATCCACAGGCCGTCCTTAAAAAACGGCCTTGAAACATTTATCCCAGAAAACTTAAACGAAGCCTCCTTACAGGCCGGCTTCTGCAAAACCTTCGTCTTGACATCGGATATAGAAACCGTTGGAACTTCACTACTCGGAAGAGCCAGTCGATACAAACGGTACGGAACGTCGTTCCCGTCTTCATAGCCCGAGTTTTCGGGTACAAATCGGAATCCCGGGATGATTTCTCCATCCAGATTCATACACGGATGTTCTAAAACCTCCAAAACATCATCTTCCAAAACAAATCTGTTTTTAGAATCTTCAACAACCGTAGACGCCATGGCCGAAACGGCACACAGCAAGCCAATCCATATAAATTTTATAAGCTTCTGCACAGTTTTAAATTAACAAATTAAGGTTCTATGGAGTAGTAATGACCATCTCAGAAAAACCGTTTCCACTGGTTCGCATCTCAATTTGTTCACCACCGACGGCTTTCATTTTAAAAACAGTAAACATTTCGGGTTTTACGCCCTTCGTCAAAATGGCATCCAGCTCCTTCTCAGAGATAAAAGCCTTTGAATTCCAGGTCTGCATATACCAATGCCACGGTTGCCAGTTAAACATACCACGGGTAGATTGCACAAAGGCGCGCAGCATTAACGAATATTCATAACGCAAAAAGTCCATGTAATCGCGCAGTTCGCCATGCTTTTCGACAAAAGTCTTTTTTGAGTAATCCGGGTCAAAGCGAAGCGGAGTATCATCCGGCTTGCTATACGAAAAACGTATACGCTTTTCGCCCACAATAATCTTTAAGGTCGGCTTATCGAGATGAACAAACTCACCCGGGCTCACCTGCTTGTAATCGCGAAAAACCACATCCGGAGTTAAAACCTTATTCATAGTCAAAGGAACGGGTTTTGCGTCCAGCGCCGCTAGTTCATAAAATAGAATCACTTCACCAGCCCCCTTGGGCACAAGCACCGCCATCAACGGCTTAGGGCGTTCCGAAATAACCCATACCATTTCGGGCTTATTCTTTTGCTTTAAAAGCGGATCCAGCGCTTCCATCACCGAAGGGTCACGAACGCCGTTTACGTCCCATTCCATCCACGTACCCGTTCCACCAACGGAATCGAGCACGGCAAAAAGCCTTTCGCCGCTAAAGCTGGACCTGGAATCCACGGCCCCCACAATGCGGGTCTTTGAACTAGCCATAGCGGACCAAGCAAAAGCGCCCCAAAAAAGGCAAACCAAAAGAACAATTCGAGCCCTTAGCATTTCAAACCCTAGAATCCAATCGGTTCCAGCAAGCTTTCGTCAAGTCTGGAGTAAGTCATGTGGTACTCCTTCTCAATCCAATACAAAGCAAGCTTACGGTTAGTCCAATCCTTTTTAACGGCAATGGATTCAATGCCCTTGGTAATAAGCGGCATCGTCTCGATCAAATCAAGTTTCCATGTCTGGTCGTCCCATTCAAAAATCATAATCGGCACATCCGGACTCTTGGCAAGTCCAATGCTTCCGCGATCGTTTTTGAACTTCATCGGGCCAAGATTCAACCTAGTAAAGCGGTCCAGCATACCGCTCTTGCTGAGCAGCATGAACAACATGCGATCCTCTTCGGTTTCCCAAAGATGCTCACGTTCATAAAGGCGGTACATGATAATGCTGTAAGCCTCGTAGAACTTGCAAGTGTCAATCGCCTCGGCATCGTAAATGCGTGCGTGATTTTCGAGCGTATCAAGCCAGTATTCCGAAGAATCCGTCAAATACGAGTAAAGCGTCTCGGCGTCAGCCCCTTCACGCACGGCCGCAATAAATTGCGAGAACATATTTTCGAGCGCGGACTGCTTGTCCATAGCCTGATTTTGCACCTTTTCGTTCTTGGTTTGCGCCGATTCCTGCTGCGATGTTTTGTCGGACGAGCCGGCACAGGCAAACAAAAGCATTGCGGTCGCCGCCACAAGCGGCAAAAGAATTGTATCTTTCAAAATATGCATCGCGATACCTACTTAAGAATGACTCTTGATGAACTGCTCTCTGCGTGTACCACAAAGGGCTTCCAAGGCAGTGGTCCCGGCGGTCAGCACCGCAACAAGACAAATACCGGAGTTTGGCTCACCTTACGTGAATACAATTTAGAAATCAAATCATGCGAAGCGAGAAGCGCCAAAGAAAATAGGACCCATGCACTGCACCGAATGCAAATGGCCATCGCCCTGAACGTGCGAGAAGCCCCGCCCGCAGTCGAGATCCCGTTCCCAGGCAGTAACGGGCACATACAGCCGAGCAACGCCCTCTTTCCGCTGTTCGTTGCCCATGTTTTTGACATAATGGCAACAAAATCTGGCGATTCCAAGGCTGCAGCCCAGGCTTTTGGCCTCACGCAAAGCGCGCTCGTCAAAATTTTAAGACAAGACAAATCCTGCGCCGAGAAATTGCAAGGCCAGCGCGTCGCCGGCGGCAAAAAGAAATTAAAACTTTCTTAACGCCCCCAAGGGACCCTCAAAATTTTTTTTGAAAAAAAAGGGAACAATTTCCTAGAAAAATCCGTTTTACAGAAAAGGACACATCATTTTCCATAGGAGGTAAAAATGAGTCCTTTCTGTAAAAAACAAAAATGGTTAACAGCAATGGCCGTGAGCCTGTGCGCCCTCGCCCACATTTACTGCGGCGACGAATCATCTAAACCCGGGGATACAGTCGCCATAAACGGAGAAAGCGCCAACGTAATGCTTCAAATGAATTACGTAAGCGCCCCCCTCATAGACAGCCTTGTGGTAGACGCCTTTGGATCAGACACAATTCACAAAGTCATTGACCCCGAAAGCCCCTACCTAGACATGGACTTGTTCCCCGGAGACCATTGGGAATTCAAGGCGAAGCTCTACGCCAACGGAGCCCTAATGCAAACAGGAGAACTCACAACCGCGCTGGAAGCCGGCAAAAACAAGGAACTAGACCTTCAGATGCACGCCATCATGGGGTTTGTGTACGTCGAAATCCCCCTCGGATTCGGAAACCCCGCCGGAATTGCAAAAGGGAACCTGACGCTTTCCAACGGGAGCCAAAAACAAAGTTTTGCCATGGAAATCAATGGCACAAACGCCATTTTCAAAAGCGGAATGCTCGCCCTCGGTAAAACGTACAGCCTGGAACTCTCCATGCAAGATAGCGAAGGAACCGACATTTACAGCGTTCAAGATTCTCTCTACTTAAGCGAAAAAGCTCCCGTACCGGATTTGCAGATAAAGTCACTCCGATCTAAAGTCAGCATGGCCTTACAGTTCGCAAACGACGTAAACATGCAAATCGGGCTCACCCTCCCCTCCATAAACCGCGCAGTAAAACCGGGCGACCTCGCCATCAGCGAATTCCTCGTCAATCCGGCCAAGGGCGATTCCAATTTTTACGAATTCATTGAAATCTACAACGGGAGCCTCGACACCCTCAAGCTAAAAAACTGCTATCTCGGCAAGAACTCAGGAACCAAGGAGGCCATTCTCCTTGAAGAAATGACGTTACCGCCACGCAATATTCTTGTAGTCGGGAACGATTCCAACCCCAATACACCTAAGGCCTATCGGCATTCCGAAGACAACTTTATGTTTTCAAAATCATCCACGGCTACGTCCTCGGCGATTGTTTTGCACTGCAACGGAAGCGTCATCGATTCCGTCTATTACGGCAAGCTAGACGAGACCCACGTCAACCGCGCCGTATTCAACAACTCCAGTTCACGAACAAAAAGTTCGCAACTGAATATTGAACGCTACGAAACGAGAACCGACAGCAGTAGCTGGTGCCTAGGGAACCCCACGCCGGGCATCCTAAGCTTTTGTGAATAAATTCACAAACCGCGACCGTTCTTGAATTATTTTAAGAACGGTCTTCCTATTACACCGTTATATTTGTATTTTTGAAGCATGGTGTTATTCTGGGTCCTTTTTCTTGCACTCGTGAGCGTTCTCCTCGCTCTCGACCTTGGTGTATTTAACAAAAAAGACCATGAAATCGGAGTTTCCGAAGCTTTAAAGTGGACTGCCGTATGGGTAGGCTGCTCCCTCCTTTTTAATGTAGGCATATACTTTCTATACGAAAAAGGACTCGTCGCTGGTCCCTCGGGCCCAGTTTCCGGGCTGGAAGCCGCCAGTGAATACCTCACAGGTTACATCATCGAAAAATCGCTTTCGCTCGACAACATCTTTGTGATGGCGGCCATTTTCTCGTATTTCCAAATTCCGCGCCTTTACCAGCACCGCGTTCTCTTTTGGGGAATTCTTGGCGCCATCGTGCTTCGCGGCGTCTTTATTTTGGCGGGCACGGCACTCCTCCAGCATTTTTCTTGGATTATGTACTTGTTCGGGGTGCTCCTTTTGTACAGCGCTTTCAAGATGCTCTTTATGGGCAACGACGACGAGCAGGACCTGAGCAAGAACAAGATTGTCATTCTCGCAAAGAAGTTCCTCCCCCTCACGACCAAGTTCCGCGGACACGCTTTCACGGTCAAGGCAGGCAAAAAGAGGTTCTTCACGCCGCTATTCCTCGCGCTCGTGGTCATCGAGACATCGGACGTTCTGTTCGCGACCGACTCCATCCCCGCCATTTTTGGCGTTACGCTGGACCCGTTCATCGTCTTCACGAGCAACATCATGGCGATTCTCGGGCTCCGTTCGCTTTACTTTGCATTGGCCGCCATGCTCGGAAAGTTTGACAAGCTCAAGTACGCGATAGTATTCGTGCTAGCGTTCATCGGCGTCAAAATGCTCATCGAGGAACTCTACAAGATTCCGACCTTCGTGAGCCTCGGAGTCATAGTCGTCGCCCTCACGGCCGGCGTCATAGCAAGCCAAAAGAAATCAGGCAAATCCGTTTAGAACGTCAAAAATACAAAATGCCCCACCAACGCCGGTAGTTTTCGGTTCATACAAAAAAACGCCCGAAGGCGCTCTTTTAATTTTCGGATTTAAAATTTCTGCAATGGGTTAACCGCACGGTATCAATGAGTTAACCGCACGGTATTAACCGCGCAAAATTAGCCGTGCAGCTGGGCAGACGGGCGGTCCATGTCGAACATGCGGCGCAAAAGTTCCGTTTTGGCCGGGTCACGTTCGTCGGGGAGCGTCAACGGACCCATAGAGAGCGCCACCAAAATGGAACCCGGGTAGTTGTTGACACTCTTGATGAAATCGCTGCTCGAAACACCCTCGGTGTAGAAATCCACCACAAAGGTATCCCAGTCATCGTTTTCGATTTGTTCCGTAGCCTCGGCCTCGGTCTTTACGGCCTTGATGGTTGCACCCACCAAAAGGTCGCTGAGCACTTCGAGACAGGCGTTGCGACGTGCATCGTCTTCTTCCCAAATCAAAACACGGCGTTCGCTGTAATCGCGAACAATAGGTTGACCGTTTTCCTCGCCGCCTTCTTCGTCAAAGAAGTCTTGCGCGGATTCATCCATTTCTTCATCGTCAAAATTTTCGATATCTTTTGCCATAACACCATAAAATATAGCAAAAAGTTGCAAAACCGACGTAGAATTACTAAATTTGCGCCCAAAATATAACACAATAGGTCAAAGTCTATGGATCAATCAAAAATCAGAAACGTTGCCATCATCGCTCACGTTGACCACGGTAAAACTACCTTGGTGAACCAACTTCTCAAGCAGTGCGGAACCTTCCACGAAGGCGAAGAAGTTGTTGACCGCGTGATGGACAGCGACAATCTGGAACGCGAACGCGGCATCACCATCCTCTCCAAGAACACGAACGTCATGTACAAGGGCTACCGCGTGAACATCGTCGATACCCCGGGGCACGCCGACTTCGGTGGTCAGGTGGAACGCGTACTCGGTACCGTGGACGGCGTCATCCTGGTGGTGGACGCTTTCGAAGGTCCCATGGCCCAGACCCGTTTTGTTACTCAGAAGGCCCTTGAACTCGGCCTTACCCCCATCGTGGTGGTGAACAAAATCGACCGTGACGGCTGCAACCCGCACGGCGCCCTCGACAAGGTGTTCGACCTGTTCTGCGAACTGAACGCAAGCGAAGAACAGTTGGACTTCGCCTACGTGTACGGTAGTGGCCGTACCGGCATCTGCCGCGCCGAAGTCGAAGACCCCGATGGCAACTTCAGCATCTTGATGGACAAGATTATCGAACGAATTCCGGCCCCGAAGGGCGACCAGAACGCCGAACCGCTTCTGCAGATTGCCTCCCTGGAATACTCCAGTTTCCTTGGACGCCTGGCAGTCGGCCGCGTGCAGCAGGGAACTTTCAAGGCCAACGTGAACTACGCCCAGTCCTTTGCCGACGGCTCCGTCAAGAACATCCGTCCGCAGAAGATCCTCCGCTACGAAGGCCTCACCCCGAAGCCGGTCGACGAAGCCGGTCCGGGCGACATCATCCTCATCGCAGGCCTCGACAACTTCGATATCGGCGATACAATTTCTTCGACGAACAATCCGGTCCACCTGCCGCGCATTCACATCGACCCGCCGACAATCTCCATGCTCTTCACCGTGAACACCTCCCCGCTCGCCGGCAAGTACGGTGGAAAGTTCATGACCGGTAACCAGCTCCAGGAACGTCTGGAACGCGCCCACATGGCTGACCCGGCCCTCCTCGTCGAAAAAGTCGACGGTGCTTCTACGTTCAAGGTTTCTGGCCGTGGCATTCTCCACTTGACCATCCTTGTCGAAAACATGCGTCGCGAACTCTACGAATTCACCATCGGTAGCCCGCAGGTGATTTTCCACAACGATGAAAGTGGCAAGCTTTTGGAACCGGTCGAAGACTTCAAGGTCGAAGTCCCGAGCGAATTCAGCGGCGCCTGCATCCAGGAAATCCAGCAGCGCAAGGGCGAAATGACCAACATGGTGACCGACGACAACGACCGAGTGACCCTCGAATTCGTGGTCCCGAGCCGTGGCCTCATCGGCATCCGTCCAAAGCTCCTCTCCCTCAGCAAGGGTTACGCCGTTTCGCAATCCATCTTCAAGGAATACCAGCCGTACAAGGGCGATATTCCGACCCGCATCAATGGCGTGCTCATCGCCAAGGAACCGGGCGAAGCAGCCAGTTACGCACTTTCTAACCTCGAAGACCGCGGTTACCTCATCATCGGACCGGGCGCAGAAGTCTATCCGGGCATGATCGTGGGCGAACACAACCGCGACGTGGATATCACGGTGAACGTCACCAAGGGCAAGCACCTCACGAACATGCGTTCCAAGGCAGCCGACGACATGATCCAGTTGACGCCTTACCGCCGTCTGACTCTGGAAGAATGCGTCACGTTCATCAACGACGACGAATGCATCGAAGTCACTCCGGAAGTCCTCCGTCTCCGCAAGAACGAGCTCGACCCAATCAGGAGAAAGCAGCTCTCCAAGAAGCCGGCCGAAGACGACGATTAACTGAAGCAGAGACTTTGAAAGTCCTCAGAGCCATTAAAAGGCATACTATTTCAGCATTTCCCGCTAAATAGTATGCCTTTTTTTTAATTTATCTGCAACTAAAAATGGACCGAGGTTTGGCGCAGATACGTACTATTCTCCCAAAAACAGCCAAATAGTATGCTTAAAGACCACGTTCCACTGCCCAAAGTCATTACTTTATACAAAAAGAAGCAGACTATTCTGCATTTCGCAGTCAAATAGTATGCCTTTTCGCCATCTCGAAACAATCAAAGCAAAAATCTCTTTATTTTCTCAACGACCCGTTTAGCATCCAAGGGCGATTCGCGCGTTTCTTTTGTAATAATCAGGTTCACATCATGACAAAAGCCGTTTTCCTCATAGACAATCTCTTTTTTTACAGCTTTAGTCGCATATTCAGGATTATCCATCATCCCAAAATGTTCCCAAATAAATTCTTTACGCGTACGAACATTCAAACATCGAAAATCAGGATACACACGTCCCATTCCTTTTAGCCTTAACGGCTTTTCATAACAATAAGGAACATTCATTTTTGCTAAAGAGTCCGCAATAAGGAGTTCGGACTTTGACCGCACCCGTTCTCCTTTTGAGGTCAATAAAACGGGCATATTCTCAGGAAATGGTTTACCAACGTATTTTTCAGCAAGAAACTTCGCAACAAAAGCATCATCTAGCATACGAAATGGTGTAGCATATATCTTTCGGCCAGCATGAAGATTGTCATAAACATCATCTAGGCAATCTCTCTTGTACCCCTCTAAAAACATTGAAATCCATTTTTGCTGGCGTTTCAATTCTTTAAGAGCCTTTTCATCATAATCTCTTTGCACAATACGTCTAACCACTTCATCTTCATCACGCGGGATATATCGACCAACCAAGTCGCCCTTTTTCTCAATGAGATAATACTGATATACATTTACATGCTTGATAATGCGCAACCGTCCTAAAGGAGTTTCTTTCAAACAACGTGAAAGTTTCGCTATACCATCATTAACCTCGTTTAATCGAGATTCAAGCAACGGCAAAAACAGGTCAACAGCAAACTGTTCACTCATATTCAATAAAGCTCCAGAAAATGTGTGTAAAGCGATGTAGAATATACAAAAAAAAGAACATAAAAACAATTACTTTATACAAAAAAGGCATACTATTTCGCATTTCGCAGTCAAATAGTATGCCTTTTTAAAAGATTTTCGCCCAAAGCGAACGAGAAACTAGTCGAGCGTGTGGACCAGGAGACCGTCGCGGAGCTTCGGTTCGAACCAGGTGCTCTTGGGCGGCATGATTTCGCCGGCATCGGCGATGTTCATGAGCTGGTCGAGAGTCGTCGGGTACATGGCAAACGCGCAGGCGCATTCACCGCTATCCACGCGCTTCACGAGTTCGCCGAGACCGCGAATGCCTCCGACAAAGTCGATGCGCTTAGATGTACGCGGGTCGTCAATGTCAAAGAGCGGCTTCAAGATGAGCTTCTGGAGAAGCGCCACGTCGAGACTGTCGACCGGGCCAAGGTTCTTGAGGAATTTGTCCTTGAACGTGCAAGCATACCACTTGCCGCCCATGTAGAAGTTCACCTGGTTCTGCTTTTCGGGGCTCTGCATTTCGGCGAGCGGGGCGATGTCGAACACCAGCTCCATTTCGGCCATGAGCTGTTCCGGAGTGCGGCCATTGAGGTCCTTGAGCACACGGTTGTAGTCCAAAATCTTGAGCTGGGTGCTCGGGAACAAGATGGCGAGGTAACGATTGTATTCTTCGTCGCCAGTGTTCTTCGGGTTCTGTTCGGCGCGGTAGCTCGCAGCGCGGGCACCGGCAGCACTGCGGTGGTGACCGTCAGCGATGTAGGAGACCGGAATTGCCTCGAAACTCTTGCGGATGGCGGCGATTTCAGCATCGTCATCAATAATCCAGACCGTGTGGCCAAAGCCGTCGCCTTCGCTCACAAAATCATAGACCGGCGCGCGCTTGGTAACGGCACCAAACAGGTCAAACTGACCCTGGTCGCGGTAAGTGAGGAACACCGGACCGGTATTGGCATTCGTGTCGAGCACATGGCGCAGACGGTCTTCTTCCTTGTCGGCGCGAGTAAGTTCGTGCTTCTTGATAATGCCGTTGAAGTAGTCGGCGGCGGGAACGCAGCAGACCAAGCCGTACTGTTCACGGCCGTTCATCGTCTGGCGATAAACGTACAGGCAATCCTTCTTGTCGTGGGCAATCACACCGTCGGCAATCATCTTGTCGAGGTTTGCGCGAGCGTGGGCATAGACCTTCGGGTCATAAGCGTCAACGCTATCGTCAAGTTCCAATTCGGCACGGGTCACACGCAGGTAGGAGTGCGGCAGGCCCTTTGCCATTTCCTTTGCTTCGGCGCGGTTCATCACGTCGTACGGCAAGGCAGAAATGTCCTTGGCCTCTTCCGGTTTGACCGGACGGAGAGCCTTGAACGGGTAGATGTGCATCATAGGTTTTCCTTTGTTTCTAGATTCCTTAATAATAACTTCATCTTCGGAAATCAAGTTGTGGATATAACCGGTTTTGGCCGCAATCCACTTCTTTTTTCGGTAACTCACGATAAAATAGGCCAAAAGGAAGAACATAAAGCCCACCACGGCGGCAACAATGGTGATACCAACCATAAAAGCTATCAAGTGGTCAGCAGCGTTCACCCAAAGGTTCTTGATAATAACACCGCAGTTTTTGATGGACATACGTTCAAATTCGCCCAAAAAATCAAATGTGATTTTAGCGGGCTGGACAATTTTACAGCCAATATAGTAGCCACCCGGGTAAAACAGACCAAACTGGGTCACCGGATTCGCAACAAAGTCGGCAATCACGCCCGGAACCTTGGGGAGACGGAACAATGCGCAAATAGCGACCGTAAGAATGATGGCAAAGCCAATCGTCGGCCAAATTCCGATAAACACACCAATAAAAACGGACGAAGCCACTTTTAAAGCGTCCATGCGTCTCGGGAACATGCGGTTGTAATAGATGCGGCTCAATCGCTTATACTTTGATTCTTGTCTTCTTTTAGGGATTTTCTCGAGTATTTTCATAAGCACGCCAAATGTAGAAAAATTTAGGGACTATTGACTAGTCTTTGCAAAAATAGCCGATAAGATACATGCAACCATAAGGATTTTTCTACATTAGGGAACATGAAACATTTGATATCCAAAGAAGGCTTCGAAAAGTTCAAAGCTGAATGGGAACACCTCAAATACGTTGAACGCCCCGAGATGATCAACCAGGTTCAAGCCGCCGCCGCCGAGGGTGACCGCAGCGAGAACGCCGCCTACACTTACGGGCGCATGCGCGTGCGTGAAATCGACCGCCGCCTGCGCGAACTCGACCGCATTCTGGACGGAGCGCAAATTATCGAGAACGTCGCTCCCGAAGACGGTTCCATCCGCTTTGGCGCAACCATCAAGATGCTCGACAAAAAGACCAAGCGCGAAAAGACCTACCACATCGTGGGCGAAAAAGAAATCGACCCGCTCCAAGGACGCATCAGCATGAAATCTCCGATTGGCGAAGCTCTCATGGGCAAAAAAAAGGGCGATATTGCGCAGGTTCAAGCCCCACGCGGGACAATCACGTACGAAATTCTCGAGGTGAGCTATTAAGAACGCCAGCCGAAGGCTGGCTACAGACGAAAGAATCCTCCGGTGTCATTGCGAGCCCGTCAGGGCGAGGCAATCCAGGAGACTAGTTCGACGAGAGGTTAGTAAACAAAAACATAATGGCGGCGCAGCCGCGTAACTTAATCCTAACCACCAACCACTAACCACCAACCACTT
>JAKSIM010000055.1 GCA_024398845.1 Fibrobacter sp.
GCAAGCGTCAAGGAAAAGCTTGTCGCCTACCGCAAGGGCCTGGGCGATATCGAAGAATAGTGGCTAGTGGTTGGTGGCTACTGCTTCCAACCATTGTTTACTGCTTACGGAATCCGCGATTCCTAACCACTGTTTACTGTTCATGCTTGGTCATTTTTCTTTTCGCTATCATTCTTTTATAACTCGCACTTCGCGTCTCGCGGTGTGTTTTGCGTTGCTGTTCGCCGTAGCTTGCTTCGCGCAACCCGCGGTTCAGCCCGCGCAGTCCGGGCAGTCGCCTCTAAAGTATTACGAACTTTCCGAGGTCAATGCCCCGTGGATGAAGGGCGAACGCCTTTCGTTTGATTTGTGCTGGGGCCCCATTACGGCGGGCACGGCGACTCTCGAGGTCAAGCCTACCAAGGACGGCAAAACGGAATTTTACACGCTTGCTCACGATAACGGAGCTCTCAAGAGAATTTATCCCGTTGCAGATACGGTTTATACCCGTGTTCGCAATAAAGGACTTATGACCGAGGTCTTTCGTAAATCGCTTCACGAGGGATCTTACCATAACAAGTCCGTTATCCGTTTTGATCGCAAAGGCGAAAAAGCCTGGCTTTCAGATACCGTATTCAAGGATCCGTATAAAAAGCGCATCGTAAAGCGCTTTGCCGATACCGCGGTTGCCATTCAGGGGCTTGAACATAGCATTATGTCGGCTTTCTATTTGGTTCGCACCATGCCTTTGACTGTGGGGGACACGTCTCGCTTTTCTGCGGTCAGTGGAAAAAAACGCTATGAACTGAAGGTGCTAGTTCATGGACGGGAAAAGCTAAAGACCGCGCTGGGCGAGTTCAACACGGTCAAGGTGGAGCCCGTTTTAGATGGTGACGGCATTTTTAATTCCAAGGGACGAATCTTTATTTGGTTTACAGATGACGCGCGGCGAATCCCTGTTTTGATGCAGTGCGAAATTACCTTGGGTTCAATAAAGGCCAAATTAAAGAAGATTGAGTGAAAAAATGCTTTTTTAACACGAAAAATCGTTTTTTTAACAAGATAAATCAACTTTTACACTTCGTTTTTTGGAAAAAAAAGAATAATAAGTTATATTCCATAACGACTAATATCAGAGGCTTTTAATGTTCAAGAAATTTTGTTTGATGCTCATAGTCGCCATGTTGTGTACAGGTACCGCTTTTGCAAAGAAGGGCGGCAAGGCTTCTTCAAAGGCTTCGGCTAAGGCTGCCAAAACAACGACGGCTACTGCACCTGCTCAGGATGAATTTGATGAAAGTGGTTTCGTTGATGCAGATTCTGCACCCGCTGCTGCTGCTTCCGCTGCAGATGATGATGATGATGATGATGATGATTCCGCTGAATTGCAAACGGATGGCATGACCGAAGCGCAAAAGCAAGAAATCATCTCTCGTAAAAAGTTTGAAGAAGAACAGCGCTTGGATGAATATGCAAACTCCGAACGCCGTCGTGACTGGCTCAAGGACCGCTTGATTCTCGAAATCGGGCTTGGTTCCCGTATGCCGTTCATGGGTGAAACCGGTATGGGTATGGGCTTTGGCTTTGGCGCCGAATATATTACCCGTTGGCATATTGGTGCGTTCGCTTCTTTTGGTTTCCTCCCGAAGGGTACCGACAACGACTTCGAAGACTGGAGTCTTGAAGGTGGTACAGGTTATAAGTTCGGCTTGAACTACTACCTCTTCCCCAAGAACCCGATGCACTTGGGTATTTCCGCATCTTATGGTACGGTTTACTTTGACCATGACATCATTCCTGATGACGATGGTATCCGCTCTCTCATTTCCGTTAATGGTTTCCAGTTTGACCTTCTTATTGCTTACATGACCAACGAATGGTATTACCTGCAGTTCTCCGTGGGTATGTACTATGCTCCGGATTTGGGTAAGAAGCCCGAAAGCAACCCGAGCTATCGTGAAAGTGAAGACTCTAGAACGGAACAGCAAAAGAGCTACGTTTCAAGAGTCGAGAACAAGGATGGTATGAGCAAGACGGGTATCGTTTTTGGTGTGACTATCGGTTACGCCTTCCCGGAATTCTTCCCGGATGACACCGAAAAGCGTCGTCGTGAACGTGAAAAGGCTCGTAACCGTGCTGCTCACGAAGCTGATGACGACGATGAAGAATAAATAAAAAGTTGAACTTGCTTAATGCCGGTGGACTTAAAAGTCCATCGGCGTTTTTTTTGCTTTTTTTGAAAAATTATCTCGTCTTTCGTCTTTTGTCTTTCTACCTTTACCTGTACTATGGCTATTATCCCTACACTCAAAGACAATCTCGTTATTGAAAACATCCGTCCGCAGGTTGAAGGCGGACGTTTTATGATCAAGCGTGAACCGGGCGACACGGTGACGCTCCAGGCGGACATTTTCCGCCACAGTCACGAAAAGTACGATGCCGCGATTTTCTACCGTCATGTGCCCGCGGAAACCACTCCCAAGAAGGGCGTCAAGGCCGTGAAGTCGGCAAAGCCCGCTGCAGTCAAGTGGGAAAAGGCCCCGATGCACTTTGTGGATAACGACCTCTGGGAAGGCTCGTTCACCGTGGGTAACATCGGCTACTACGAATACAAGATTTGTGCATGGACCAAGGAACCCAAGGATGTTCCGACCGAAAGCCCCGTGATGAAACTCCGCGTGGACCCGGTCTATAGCCGTGTGGGCACCTGGTACGAAATGTGGCCGAAGAGCCAGGGCACGGACCCGAAGAAGAGTGCAACCTGGAAGGATTGCGAGAAGCAGCTCGACTACATTGCGGACCTCGGTTTCGATACAGTTTACCTTGTGCCCATTCACCCGATTGGCGTTACGAACCGCAAGGGCGCGAACAACGCCCTCCATGCAAAAGTGGACAAGAAGGGGAACCCGCTCGAGCCCGGCTGCCCGTATGCCGTGGGTAACAAGAACGGCGGCCACTACGACGTGGACCCCGAACTCGGCTCCATGAAGGATTTCGAACACTTTGCGAAGGCCGCCCGCTCTAAGGGGCTCCGCCTGGCGCTCGACATCGCCCTCAACTGCTCTCCGGACCATCCGTACGTGAAGTCGCACCCGGAATGGTTCTACCACGAACCGGACGGTTCCATCAAGTTTGCTGAAAATCCGCCCAAGAAGTACGAGGACATCTACCCGTTCGACTACTACAACAAGAACTACAAGGCACTGTGGCAGGAAATCGAGAACATCATTTTGTTCTGGGCCGACAAGGGCGTGGAAATCTTCCGCATCGACAACCCGCACACCAAGCCGTTCCCGTTCTGGGAATGGCTCATCGCCGACGTGAAGGAAAAGCGCCCGGAACTCGTGTTCCTCGCCGAAGCTTTCACCCGCCCGAAGATGATGCACCGCTTGGCTAAGTCCGGATTCGACATGAGCTACACGTACTTCGCCTGGCGCAGCGCCAAGTGGGAATTCGAACAGTACTTGAAGGAACTCACCCAGAGCGACGCGAAGCAGTACATGCGCGGCATCTTCTTCCCGACCACTCCGGATATCTTCCCGAAGTATCTTGCCTACAAGGGCCCGAACGCCTTCAAGCAGCGCTACTTCTTGGCGGCAAGCTTGAGCAGCCTCACCGGCATGTACAACGGTTACGAACTCTGCGAGAACATCCCGAGCCCCGTGAAAGAAGAACTCGCCGACAGCGAAAAGTACCAGTACAAGGTCCACGACTGGAAGGGCCCCGGCATCCAGGACTTTGTTCGCCGCATGAATACCGCCCGCCAGGAACATGCCGCCCTGCAGGAATACGACAACCTCGAATTCCATTATTGCGCGAATGACCAACTCATGGTTTACTCCAAGAAGACTGGCGACGACGTGATTCTCTGCGTCTGCAACATGGACATGGACAACGCCCAGGAAGGCATGGTGGAACTCGACATGCGTAAGCTCGGCTTGGAACAGGACTCCTTCTACTTCCTGAAGGATATCGTTACCGACGAAAGTTTCGTTTGGCGCGGTGGCAAGAACTTTGTGCGGTTGGATCCTGCGAAGGCTCCGGGCCACATGTTCATTTTGAAACGCATCTAGTCGTCGCATTACTGCGTCACTCAGGGGCTCACGTATGTTTAATACGCTACGCCCCTTCGTTTCCTTGTCCTGCTAGGCTATCTGCGTTTCAATGTTTCGCATCTAACCGGCGCATTACTGCGTCACTCAGGGGCTCACGTATGATTAATACGCTACGCCCCTTTGTTCTACTGAGGCTCTGTGCTTTAGCACAGGAGATTGGCTTTGCCAATCAATCGCCGAAGGATGTCGTGTCCATGTTTTGTTAGAAACTTGTTGCTGTACAAAACATAGGATAGGACCTTGTCCTGCTAGGCTATCTGCGTTTCAATGTTTCGCATCTAGCCAGGTCGCTTGCTTTTGGGTGCCTCGTAGACGAGGCGAACTTGTCTGCGACCGTCGCATTTTTAATAAAGTAATCCATCTTTTTTTACAAGGATGGATTATATTTATGTTATGATTGATATTTTCGCGTTGACTCAAAATCCGATTGCTTTTCAAAAGCCACGTACTATTACGTCGGCCTATATTGACGTGTCGGGTAAAATGGGAATCGCCCAAACGGTTCTCATGGTGCAGGACAATTTTACCGAGAACTTCGGCAAGATTAAGCAGGACAATTTCTTCGTGAAGGAGAAAGGCGGCTATTGGGCCATTTCCAAGGCGCGTTTCAAGTTCTTCCAGCGTCCGTATTGGCGCGAAAAGGTCTTGACCACATCGTACCCAACGTGCGATTCGCTGATTCGCGTGAACGAGAATACTGCCATCACGACGACCGAGGGCGAACCGATAGTTTTTGCAGTGCAGGAGACTTGCTGCCTAGACCTCAATCGTCATCGACCCATGAAACTTTCCACGGTGGATTTCCCGGTGGATGCGTCCTTGACTCCGCTTCTCGAAGAACCGTTCTCAAAGTTCGACGTGGATGATTCTGAATTTGCCGAGGTTTACCAGCAGACCGTTTTGCCGCAGCATATCGATATGTCGCACCATGTGAATAATATCGAGTACGTCAAGCTTTCGTTGAACGTGTTCAATATTGACGATTTGGAACTATGCCTCCCGTCCGATATGGAACTTCACTTTTTGGGAGAATCCCATGTGGGGCAAGTGCTCAAGGTGTTGCGTTCCGACAAGAAGGGCGCCACTTACATGCGAATCGTCGATGAAACTGGCCGCATCGTTTTCGAGATGAAAATCAAGTTCAAATGATTTTATTCTCTTTTTTAGACGAAAATTCGTTTAACGTGTTGACTACAATTAGAAAAGGCCTTGCGAAAATTCGCAGGGCCCTTTGTGTGTATTAGACAATAGCTAGAACGTGAAGGATTTACCCATATAGACGTTTACGCTGTTCTTGGAGTATATGTTTATGCCTCCATGAAATCCCGAGGGATGGAAGTACGAGAGCGTGGGCGAAACGTTGATGGTAAGCGTCTCGTCGTTGTCGTATTCCTTGGCCCAACTGTATTGAAGCGAAACAGAACCGTATTTACCTTCTTTGCCTATGTGGTAGCCGAGCCATAGCGACGCCGTGGGCGAAACGCCGTAGCCGTCGTCAAGGTTTCTGGTTTTGGCGACTTTTTCAATTTTATCGCGTTGGTCGTCGAAATCGCCTCCGCCTTGGAACAGGCGGACGCCTCCGCTTAAGCCAAGGAATACATTGATGGGGGTGTTGAATTCTGCACCCACATTTAGCAATTCTTGAAGTGCCCAAAACGAATAATCGTCCTTGCCGTCTTCAGAATCCAGCCATTCTTTGTATGTGTTGGAGCAATTTTTTGGGACATCGCAGTTGAAGTTGACTTTTCCGCCAAAGCCTGTGAAGTTCACGCTTGCGAATAATGGGGAAATTGCGCCACCACCGCGAAGAATGCCTCCCAAAGAGGCGCCGCCGCCGTAAAGGCCTTCGGTGTTGAACCAGGAATCATTAAAAAGACCAAAAGCGTCTATGCTGACGGTCTTTTCTACATCCTTTTTCTCGGGATTGAGCCTTGGTTGATGAACTACGGGAGTGGGGGAACTTGCCATAGAACGGAATGCCGAAGAAACGCATCCGTTTAATAGCATCGCCATACCGCATAAAGCGGCGGGGATTATAAATCTTTTTTTCATTGTCCAAATCCTAACATCATGTGAAGCCTGTTTTATGGTTTGACTCCACATGACGAAATATATGATTATTTTGTATTTATTTTTTGAACCTTATTGCAGCAAAATTGATTTTATAACGCATTTTTCGTTTGGCCCAGACGTTTGCAATGCTAAACGTGACGCGGAATAAGAGCCTTTGGGGGTAGCATCTGTATTGATGATTTCAGACAAAGGTAACTTTTTTGAAACAAACGTATTTTGCAAACTATTGTTGACAAGGTTGGGCTTGTTAATGGATTTGGAGTCAAAATAGATTTTGGTGTTTTGACAGGAACCTGGAGCGAATTCAACAACGAGTTCTTTGTATTTTTCCATAGAGAAGCTTCCGCCAAAATTAATACTGATGCCACTGTAGCGACCGTTAAATTCCAGGTTCAGTAATTTTTGGCTGCCTGAGTCTATGGATATTTGCGCATCATTTGACCACGGAATAATGCTGTAGTTATTATTGGGGTAAATGGAGGCGGAGTTGATTGCTGGAGGAAGGGACTCGTTGATAAGCGTATTTGTGATAATGCGCGGAGTCGAAACAATTACGTTTCCACCATCGGAATTCAAAATGAGCCTAAACCACCGGTAATTTTTTAAAAGTTCAATATTGTTGGGCAACTGCCAACGCAATGTCTGGAGGGATCCGTCAAGTTTTACGGATTGCTCGTTGAGCTGGACTTGACCGCCGCCGTTCTTGTTATGGTACAGCAGAAGTTCAGCTTTCATCCAGTTGCCTTTGGCCTTATTTACCTTGATTTCGATTTCAAAAACACTGCCCGCAGGTACATTGCTGGAATTGTCGAATAAACCTACTTTTTGCCATCCTGCGGGTAGGGTAAATGATACTTCCGGGGTGGATTCCGTAGCAGTCTTGTTAAAATCGTAGCGTGCGTAGGCAAAGCGATTTTCTTGTACATGTCCGCTTGTCTTGATGATGTCGGGCATTTTACTTTGGTTCATGCAGCTCGTTGCCGGGGAGAAATTCCCGATGAGCTTTGGATTCCTAAAAGACTGCTTGGCGCTGTCGTAATCCGCTTTGGCGAGTTCACAAAGAAGTCTCCAAATTTCGGTTTGCATGCCGGCAATGACGTTCTGGTCTATGGAATTCTGTTTTACGGGAGATTCTATATGCCTGCCGCTAATGGGTTCATTGAAGCGTGGGTGCGTGGGGTCCACAGCGTAAACGGCGTTCCCGGTTGATTTTGCCCCGGGCGCTTCAAAGTTAACGTCTTTTGACGAAGTTGTGTGTGCGCAACTTGAACGTATGGCAAGATCGTTATTGCATTTCAAATCCATGGCGCTTACAGTCGGGATGAACGTGCTGCTTTCTTGTTTAATGTAATCGTCATTCCAGCGCGTATTGAGAGAAATGTCAAAGAACATAACAGATGTTTTCATTCCTGGAGGAATGGCGCTTTCGAATCCGTCGCGTAGGCTATTGTACATTGTGAGCGGAAATGGGTAGGTGCTTCCCTGAACAAAATCAAATGGAGTTTCTCCATTGGGCTTGGCGTCGTCATCGCTGTCGTTTATTCGGTATTTTCGATTGTACGAATATTCGGCGTTATTGTTTCCGTAGCGAATGACGCTTGTCGCTCTCCCCATGGTGATTCCGGCTTTATCGGCCTGGCGATCCAATTCGTAGTAAGTGTCGGCATGCGTTGGGTCTTTGCCTTTTAATTGCCCCTGGGCTAAAAGTACAGATGGGAATCCCTTATATTCGGCTGCTTTGCGGTAATCTCCGTAAAGGAATCGGCTCGAGGCGGTAGAAGAGTCGTGGCTGCTGCTTTGGGTGTCGTAAATAAGCAATTCCTGGGCTCCGGGACCTTTAATGAGGTCTTCATAAGCTTCGGCTGAGGATTCGCCAGCGACGTTTGCCCAAAAGTCAATAGTCGAGATTAGACCGCGGGGCATTACGGCTCCCTGGTGGGGAGAATCGAGCGAAGCGTACAAACGAATGGGAGCGTCATCTTTACCGCGGGCCTTGTCGTAGAGGTATGAGCCATAGCGGCCAATAATGCCTCCCTGACTAATGCCCAAAACGACAATGCCATCTTCCTTTTTATTGGGGAATGGGTAAGGCTTTCCTGAATTCAAGGCTTTTAAAATTTTTGAAAAAAAAGCGGAGTTCTTTTCTAAGGATGTTTGAACGGTTTGGCTGAATTGCGCAAGAATGGGTGTGTACCCAAGTGCCTTGAGGGTCTCTATGATTCCGAATTCATCGACGTCCTTTTGAAACTGCGAAAGCGTTCGCGGTTCATCGGGACTCAAGTGGATTCCGTCAATGATGATAAAGGGACGGTCTAGGTAAAAGTTGTTGTCGGTACTCGTTGTGTTTTTAATGATGCGCAATCGTGCGACTTGCTGTGCCGGGAAGCTTGGTGGCTGAAAGACGCTGCTTTGAGGAAGGCGACAAATAGACGGATTGCTAGAAAAGCAAAGGTTACTTGTGTCTAGAACTGTTTTGAAAACGAATAAGTCGTTTGCCCATACCGAAGCCAAACTACTCAAACATGCAAATACGACGAGTATTCTTTTGACGAAATTCATTATTTGACCTCCAGAGACAGAGTTTGTTGTGTGCTAAAACTTCCCGAGTGAAGTTTGACTGTTATTTTATGGATTCCGGCCATGGAGAATTCCAGTTCGGCTTCGCTGCCTGCAATAACGCTTTTACAGGAACCGTTGTAACACAGTTCCATTTGAGGAATTGTTTTTTGCGAAGTGACTACAAAAAACGGGTCGTACACAAAGCGAACTTTGGAAGAATGGGTGTAAGAACTAGAGAGGCCTGCGAATAGCAGGTGCGACTGCTTGATTTCGGTGTTTTTGCAAAGAGAGTCCTTGCACAATTTGTAATTGTAATCTAGGTCTGCAACAAGCAGGGGTATTTTTTGCATATCGTACGAGGCTGCCATGCTGCTTGCATCTAAATAGAGCTGTTTTGGATTCGCGGTCACGCTGTCCTTTAATCGATTCCTGTCAACGAGGAACAAAACGCGGTACCAGTTTTCTCTGGATTTTTTAGGTGAAATGGAATCGTTTTGCAATATATTTGTAATTTGTATGTATTCTGTTTCGCTAATTAAATAATTTGTGGTAGATGCAGCTTTTAGCTGTACTCGCTTTTGCGTGTCGTAGTTGGGAGAAGTTGGCGGTAGAGGCGAACTTCCCCATAGGGATTCGCGAATGGGCGAGCTTGGGTCCACCTGGTTGAAGGTGTAATCGCCGATGTTTTCCACAAGACTTACGTTTTGCGGAGTGCTGTAACTCAACTTGACGTCATCAACGAAAAGAGTGGTATATTGGTATGCTTTGACATTAAAAAGCCCAATCCAAATTTTCTCGAGTTTGCCCGAGGAGTTGCCAGATTCCGCAAGCGGAAAGGAAATACTTTTGGTGCTATTGGCGGTCAAGTTTTCGTAATGGATTTTTGATGTGCCAAAACTCCCTGTGGCCCATACGCCAAACTTGACGTTTTGTGTGGCGCGTACTTTTAACGAGAGCGTCCCGTTTTGAAAGTCTACGGGCATGCTTGCGAAGCTCAATGCTCCGGTCCAATCTCCGGTGGAATTCTTTTGACCCGAGATTCGGACGTATGGCGGAACCATATTTTCGAAATTGCCCCAGTTGGCGCTCCATTCGGGTTGCTCCGGAAACGTCCAGCTGCTGGATTCTATGGAGCCGCTAGTGTTTCCTGAATATAGAATGGTTTCTTTATGTTCTTGTGCATAAGCGGCCATCGCAATTATCATTCCTGCGAGTACCGCCCTTGTGAACAACTTTTTTTGCATAGTTGCCCTCCAAATAAAATTTGGATATATAAAGGACGGCGATTTGGCCGTGCAAAAAAGACCATAAATAAAAGCACGCACCGCTTATGCGATATGTGCTAATAAAGTCTTGTGCTTGCAATAATACAATAAAGTATTTTAAATGTAAAGGTAATTCCTTGTAATTCAATTATTTTGCAAACAAAAGTTGTCTTTTATTCTTGTTCGTTTTGAAGTGTAATTTTTAGAATGCTACGGTAAATTTGCTCGTCATTTTGCGTGGAATATTCATAATGGTTGGGGTATAGCAATTCCAAACGCTTTTTAAATGTGGCGAGACCAAGTCCACTTGCTTTAGACGAGGACTTTCGCGGGAAGTTGCTGTTCTCTGCCATAAAGGTGAATAGATTTGCCTTTTGTTCAATGCGGATGTGCGCAAAACTTTGCCCATTCGGGTTAATGCTATGCTTTAGGGCGTTTTCCATAAGCGGCATGGCAATGAGGGGCGCAATTTTGCTGTTGGGCGATTCTACGTCTACATCAAAGGTGAAGTCGAAGGATTCGTCTAGGCGGAGCTTTTCTAGGTCCGCGTACTTGCGTAAAATGTCAATGTCGTCGTTAATGGGAATCAGGTCGTCGGACGTTTGGTAGAGCATTACGCGCAATAGCTTTGAAAGCTTGGCCATGGAACTTTCTGCTCGCTTGGGGTCAATTTGAATGAGTGCCGAAATGTTGTTGAGCGTGTTAAATAAAAAGTGAGGGCTTAGCTGGTTTTTTAAAAAATCCAATTCGTATTGAAGTTCCGCACGCTTTTGTTCACGAGTGATAAACGCTCTAATGACTTGCCGGATAATGATGTGGTAAAAAACGCAAATGACGCATACGATAGAGACAAGAGTTGCGAACGATACGATTGTCCAAATACTAAAGTGACCCTTGACAAACGAAAAACAGTAGGTGTTAAAGAAGTATCCCCAGGAATCGTTTGGATTGCGATCTACTAAAAAGAAGACGACTTCGCGAATGAAAAGAGAAATTCCAATGAGGAACGCGTTCCATATAAAGTATTTTATGTAATGCTTTTTGAAAATACAGCTTGGAACAAGGTATTTTTGGTTTATTACGAAAATGGAAATGGCTAAAATTAGGGGGAGGTAGAATCCGATGGTGTTGCGTAAGTTGAGCGTGCTCTCCGTATAGGATTCCGGGTCCAAAATCAGGACCAGCGGGAATAGAATCATAAAAAGCCACGCTAAAATGGCCGGCACAAAAGAGGGGATGGGGTAGTTAAAGCCCTTTGGGCCTATTTTCATTACCTCAAGCAGCCATTTTTCGCTACGGTCAAAGCTCGAATCCTGCAGACTTTGAAAGAGGTCTCTCTTATTGTGAAAGAACTGTTTTAGTGCGTTTTTGTGTTTTTTGTCATCCATAGCCCTAAAATTAAGTCAAAAATGAAGAATTGTACTCTAAAAATGACATTTTTGTGACGAAAACACGAAAATGGGCGATATTTTGCGACAAAAAATCAATTTAACTTTTGCGAACGCTATTCCCGTTACTGACATTGTCATTGACCTCATGAGGTAAATTTGAACATGTTAAACAACAACGAAGAACCTCAGGGAGGCCGATATGAACACGAACACACGTACAAGGGACGAAAGGGATATCTACTTTCAGTACTTGAGTGAAATTTCGAAATATCCCCTGCTGACCAAGGAACAAGAAACTATCCTTTTGAAGAAGATCCGTGAAGGCAGCCGTTCTGCTATGGATCTCCTTGTGAAATCTAATTTGCGCTTTGTAGTGAATATCGCTAATTTGTACAAAGGCCAGGGCCTTGATGTGGGTGAGCTTATTAGCGAAGGTAATATGGGCCTTATGGAAGCCGCTCGCCGTTTTGACCCGAATCAAAAGATTAAGTTTATTAGCTATGCCGTGTGGTGGGTTCGCCAGAACATTACCCGCGCCATTGCCGAAAAGGGCCGCATGGTCCGCATCAGCGCCGAAAAGGAACTTGTGCTCCGCCGCTTTAGCAAGAAGGGAGGCAAGCTTCACCAGGTTGTTGGTGGTGGTTACGTGCTTGACCCCGAAAGCCTCGTGGGCGTTTCGAAGTACAAAGCGGAATCCATCGAAAAGATTTTGATGATGGGCTCCCGCACGACTTCGCTTGAAGCTCCCGTTGGCGAAGATGGTGATTCTACTTTGGGCGAATGCCTTGCTGCCGAAGATATGCGCGCCGATGATATTGCGGTAAGCCACGATCGTTCCATGGTTTTTGAGAAGGTCCTCGATAAGAACCTCTCTGCCCAGGAACGCGAGATCCTTAAGCTCTATTTCGGTTTCAATATGGATTCCGACTTGAATCTCAAGGAAATTGCCCCGATGGTCGGCCTTTCCAAGGAACGCGTGCGCCAGCTTAAGGAAACCGCCCTGGCTAAACTCAGAAACGATCAGATTGAACGTTTGCTGTACGAAGCCGCTTAGCTCTTTTTTCTCTCTCGACTCCATTAAAAACCGGCCTAAAAGGCCGGTTTTTTCCGTTTTTATTCCACTTGTGTCCTTATAAAATTGTACTTTTTTAGCATGAATTTCCGTAATCTATTTATTGCATCTCTTTCTGCGTTTTGCTTTGCCGGCGCCGCTGGCGATAAGCAGACCCCTCCCGGTGATTTTTATGATGAGGTCTCCCGACTGAACAAGGTCCTTTCGGAAGTGAACCGCAAGTATGTGGAGGATGTGAACCCCACGGAATTGACGGATGCCGCCCTGAATGGCATTCGCAACATTCTTGACCCGCATACGACTGTTTTTACCCCTAAGGATTACGAAGGCCTCAAGGTCTCCATGGAAGGTAAGTTTGGTGGTGTTGGCATTACCATTAGCCTTCGCGATAACATTTTGACGGTTATTTCACCGCTTTCGGGAACGCCCGCCTTTAGACTCGGCATTCGCGCGGGTGACCGCATTAGAAAGATTGACGGCAAGGATACCAAGGGCCTCTCTCTGGATGATGCCGTGAGCAAACTCCGCGGTAAGATTGGTTCCGATGTGACCATTTCTATTGAACGCGAAGGCGTGCCTGATTTGATGGACTTTACCATTACGCGTGCCGAAATTACGGTACACGCAGTTCCGTATTATGGCATGGTGACGAGCGATATTGGCTACATCAAGCTTGCGACCTTTAGCGATAAGACTACGAGCGATGTAGAAAACGCCATCAGGAGCCTCCAGAAGCAGGGCATGAAGAAGATTATCTTGGACATGCGCTACAACCCGGGTGGACTTTTGAACCAGGCTATTGAAATTAGCGAACTGTTCTTGAAACAGGGCAACGTGATTGTGAGTACCCGTGGCCGTACGCAGCGCACAGAGAGCCGTGCCCGCCGCGATGGCATTGTAAAGCAAGATGTGCCGATGGTAGTGCTTGTGAACCAGGGTTCTGCAAGTGCTGCAGAAATTGTGTCGGGCGCTTTGCAAGATTGGGACCGCGCCTTGATTGTAGGTAAGACCTCGTTTGGTAAGGGCTCCGTGCAGACGATTTTCCCGCTCGATAACCAGGGCAACGCCCTCAAGCTTACGACCGCCTTCTACTACCTGCCGTTCGGCCGTTGCATTAACAAGCCCGAAAATGGCATTAAGGGCTTGAGCTTGCAAGAGGAAGAATACGGGGAAGAAGACTCTGAATCCAAGACGGACTCGGTGGCCGCCGATACGGCCAAGCGCGATACGTTCTATACCAACAACGGCCGTATGATGTTTGGCGGTGGCGGTATTACTCCGGACGTAGATGTTGAACTTTCTCCGATGCCGTGGGTGATGCAGGTGCAGGAACGCATGGCTATGTACTTTAAGTTCGCTGTGAAGGCTCGTCCGGGGCTGGAAGCGAGCGGTGCAAAGATTGATGCCAACTGGACCGTTCCGGATTCCTTGTACCAGCAGTTCAAGGAATACTGCATGAAGGACACTAACTTTATGAAGGTCAAGAGCAACGCTCTGGTGGGCGTGGATCAGTTGGAAAAGAGCATTATTCGCGAACAGAACTACATGGGCGATAGCTCCAAGACTGTTTCGGATTCCATTTTGGCTGCCCGTATTTCTGAAATGCGCAAGGCTCTGGAAAACAATCGTGATGCCCAGTTTGACGAGAACAAGGATTACATTAAGGATGGCCTCAAGCGTGAACTTTTGACGGCCATGGTTAATGATTCCGTGAGTACGGCATTCTCCTTGAAGCGCGATGAGCAGCTGAAGGAAGCAATCAAGTACTTGAGCGACATGAACCTTTATAAGAAAACCATTAGTGCTCCGGCTAAGAAGGCTGCAAAGCCCGCTGCCAAGGACAAGAAAAACGCTAAGAAGAAGTAACAGGTAGTTTTTGATTTCCATTATGAACAGCATGGCGGAAGCCCTCGGACGATTTGTCCGGAGGTTTTTCCGTACTGTAATTCATTACCTGTTGTTTGTTTGGGAACTGTTCAAGAACGTTCCCGGTGCTTTTTCGAATTTCCATACTACTGTGGGGCAGATGCAGGTCGTTGGCCTCACGAGTATTCCCGTGGTGATTGCGGCTTCGCTTGCGACGGGCGCCGTGATGTCTTGGCAGCTTGCTTACCAGTTTGGCGATATGATCCCTATGATGTTCCTTGGCATGGCTGTGGGCAAATCCGTGATGGTGGAACTCTGCCCGATTTTGACCGCCATGGTGCTTGCGGGGCGCATTGGTGCTTCGATGTGTTCGGAACTTGGCACTATGGCCGTGACGGAACAGTTGGATGCCTACAAGGTTTTGGGCCTTAACCCGTATAAGTTCTTGCTAGCTCCGCGTTTGATTGCGACTGTGATTATGCTCCCGGTACTTACCGTTTTGAGTATCTTCATTGGTATTGTTGGTGGTTACGAAGTCGCCCACTTGTACAAGGAAGTATCTTTCGCGGTGTTCTTTTACGGCGTGCGCATGTTCTACCAGGATTGGGACCTCGTGGTGGGCCTTATCAAGGCGACCCTTTACGGCTATTTTATTGCGAGCTACGCCTGCTTCTTTGGGTTCTTTACCAGCAGTGGCGCCGAGGGCGTGGGCAAGAGCACCAAGGCCACTGTGGTGGCCGGCATGACCAGTATTTTGATTGGCGGATTTACGCTCTCTAAACTGTTGCTTGTTTAAAACGGCGCTTTGCATTGTCACTGCGAGGCCGTTCCCTTCCACATTGTCACTGCGAGGCCGAAGGCCGCGGCAGTCCATTGCATTCCTCCTTGCCTACGAAAATACTACAAAGGCTTTTTTGAATATATTTATAAGTGATTTGCGGTATGTGCCCGTGTGCTTTGCGGGCTGAATGGATGATGTTGGAGGTTTGATTATGATGAATAGGATTTGCGGATTGTTCGCAGGGGCTGTGGTCGCTTGCGTAGGTGTGCTGAGTGGGTGTTCCGATGATGTCTCGTTTCGTTGGAATGAGTATCAGGATGCTAGGATTGTTGGTTTTGTAGATGATTCGCTTGCCATAGTTACAGATTGCAGGCATTGGATTGAAACAACGGAAGGTTGGAATGGTTCGTATGATGAGGAAACTGGTCGCGGGCATACTAGGCTGTGCTTGTATAATTATCGTGTGCAGTTGAATGGACCGGTATGGTGCGATTCCTTGGATGATAAAAATTCGCATAACGTATACGTTGAACAGGGGCCTGTAAAAGGTCAGTTGAGCGATTCGATTGTGTGGGGCGGCAGTGTGGGAAGGTCTATTTCCTTTTGGAAGATTGGAGAGAAACCACATGAAATGCAAATGAGCGAAAAATATGAAGGGTGTTCTGTTGGTTTTGAACCGCAAAGATTAAGAACATGGTTGGACGGAATGGTCCTTGCGTTGGGCGAAACGATGAACGTGGAAAATGTGAACGCTTGCCAGTATGCTATTTTGGATACAAATGAGAAGGCTATTACATACAAGCGCCTTGATGAAAATTTGAAATGGATAGAAAAGTGCGATGATGTAAAAGCGTGGAACGAGAATATTCGCTGTTTGAAAATGGAAACTTATCAAAGTAAGGTTTATTATGTTGAAAATGAAAATGTTGTGGATAGTTTAGTTGTTGAAAATCAAAATTGGTATTCAGGATTGTTTTTTTTAGGAAAAATTATGCTGGTTAATGACAATCTTTGTGAGTATAAGGATGCATGGATTTTTTATCCTCGTCAAGGAATTTTAGGGGTGGGGTTTCATGCGGGTGACGGCATTGTATTGGCGTTTTAAAAAGTAAGGGAATTGCATGAAAAAATTGTTTTTTATAAGTCTACTTTTAGTAGTGTGCTTTGGTGTATTGTCTTTTGGCAAACCCATGGAGAGTATTGCGAACTATAACATCATTATGGTTCATGGTGCTTATGGTCACGAAAAAGGTTTCTTAGATGAAAAAGACACCAACGAAGCTTATTATGCCGGAACCGATATCAGATGTCGTTGGCTTAAAAAACTATCTTTGTCATATGTAACTGGATTGTGAATAACGTAATTGAAAGTTCAATGTGGAGTGAAATAAATGTTTGTTCGCAGAAAAAAGGGTGTGACGGGTCAGGGCGCTGTCGATATCAGTGTGCTCCTCGAAAAGGTACTCGATAATGCGCATATTTCCGAAAACATGGACTTCAAGACCTTGTCTGAGCGCTTTGTGGAGGTTGTTGGAGCCTCCGTTTTACCTTATGTAAACCTGGTCAAATTAGATGGCCATACATTGGTGTTAAAGGTCGCTACATCGGCCTGGAAACAGGAATTGTTTTTGCAAAAAAATGCTATTATTACAAAGTGTAATTTAGTGCTCGGGAAGCCGTTTGTACAGGCGATTCGATTCGTTTGACAATGGTTAAAATCGCGAGCATTTTTATAGATGTTTTTAGAGAATTGTCAGAGGAAATATGGCAGAAGAATCTGAAGAATTGAAGAAGGCCGAAGAAGATTACAGCGGTTCGAGCATTACCGTTCTTGAAGGCTTGGAAGCGGTGCGTGTGCGCCCTGCTATGTACATTGGTTCTACCGACATCCGCGGTTTGCACCACTTGGTGTGGGAAGTCGTGGATAACTCTGTGGACGAAGCTTTGGCGGGTTTCTGCAATCATATTGAAATCTCGATTTTGCCGGGGAACGGCATCCGCGTGACGGACAACGGCCGTGGTATTCCGACGGACATTCACCCCAAGGAACACGTGGGCACCATCCAGGTGGTGATGACCAAGTTGCATGCCGGTGGCAAGTTCGACAGCAATTCGTACAAGGTCTCCGCTGGTCTGCATGGTGTGGGCGTGAGCTGCGTAAACGCGCTCTCGAACAAGCTGGTGGTCACGGTTCGCCGCAATGGCAAGGTCGTGAAGCAGGAATTTTCGAAGGGCGTTCCGTGTGGCCCGCAGGTCGACGTTGGGCCGAGCGATGGAACAACCGGTACTAGCGTTGAATTCTATCCGGACGATACGATTTTTAGCGAAACGGTTTACGCTTACGAAACACTCGCGACGCGTTTCCGCGAACTCGCGTTCCTTATGAGCGGGCTTCGCTTGACGCTTACCGACGAGCGTGACCCCGAGAACAAGCAGAGCGATACGTTCTGTTTCCCGGGTGGCGTCTCTGAATTTGTTCGCTATGTGGATGAACATCGCACGCCGCTTTTCCAGGAACCGATTCACCTGGTTCTTCCCGATGGTCAGTATCCGCTCGAAGTCGCCATGTGGTACAACGACGGTTACCAGGAAAACTTCTTTAGTTTCGTGAACAACGTGAACACCTACGATGGTGGTACTCACGTTACGGGTTTCAAGACCGCCCTCACTCGCGTGATTGGCAAGTTCGCTCAGGAAATGGCGACAAAGAGCAAGAAGGATGTGCAGATTACTTCGGACGATATTCGTGAAGGTCTTACCGCCGTTATCGCCATCAAGGTTAGCCAGCCGCAGTTCGAAGGCCAGACCAAGCGCAAGCTCGGCAACTCCGAAATTGCAAG
>JAKSIM010000056.1 GCA_024398845.1 Fibrobacter sp.
TCGAAGCCGCGAAGGAAGAATCCATCAACGCAATCCTTTCGCAGGCGAAGGGCAAAAAGGCAAAGCAGAAGCTCATCGTATCGGGCTGCCTCAGCGGTCGCTACGGCGAAGAACTGATGAAGGAACTGCCCGAAGTGGACTACTGGGTCGGGACCTACAAGCCGGGCGAGCTCTTGAAGAAGATGGGACTCGTCGCACCAGAGAACTGCGATGCGGAGAACCTCCCGCGCATGAACCTTGGCGGATTCCCGCACCACGCCTACCTGAAGATTGCCGAAGGTTGCAACAGGCGCTGCGCCTACTGCGCCATTCCTCTCATCCGCGGCAAGCAGGTTTCCCGCTCCATTGAAGACATTGTAGCGGAAGCCCAGGAACTCGAAGCGCAGGGCGTCAAGGAAATCACGCTCATCGCACAGGACACCACTTACTTTGGTCGTGAAAAGGGCAAGAAGGGCGGCACGCTCGCACAACTTTTAAAAGCGATTCTCGACAACACGAGCATTCCGTGGATTCGCACTTTGTACTGGTACCCGATGTTCGTCGATGACGAACTCCTGGACTTGATGGCTACGGAACCGCGCCTCGTGAAGTACGTGGACATGCCTATCCAGCATGCGAGCGACAAGATGCTCAAGAATATGAAGCGCAACTACCGCAAGGCGGAACTCGTGGAACTTCTGCATAAGATTCGCGAGCGCATCCAGGGCGTCACGCTCCGCTCCACGGTACTTGTCGGATTCCCCGGCGAGACGCACGAAGACTTCGAGGAACTCATGGAACTTTTGCAGGACGTGCAGTTCGACCACTTGGGCGGATTCGTGTTCAGCCCCGAAGAAGGCACTCCCGTGATGAGCATGAAGCTCCCCGCCGTTGACGAAAGCGAAGCGCGCGCACGCCTCGACGCCGTTACGGACTTCCAGGAAGAACTCGCCGCCGACTACGCCGAGAACATGATCGGCAAGAAGGTCCGCATCATCATCGACCAAGTTGCAGAAGAAAGCGAATACCACTTCTACGGTCGCACCGAAGGCAACTCCATGGAGAACGACGACATCGTGAAGGTGCTGGAAGGCGACGCAAGCGTGGGCGACTTCTGTGACGCGCTTGTCGTAGATGCGGAACCGCACGAACTCATCGTGAAGATTGTTTAGTGGTTAGGATCTAGGATCTAGAAATTAGAGACTAGAGGTTAGGGGATAGTTACGCAGCTTCGCTGCCTCTTCATGATGCGCCTTCGGCGCCATTCTTTAACCTCAAAGGTCGAAGGCCGACCTCATACTTCCAGCGCAGCCCCCTCAAAGGGCCGCAGGCCCGCCCTCACACGGCACTATTTTACTATATTTCCCGCAACAAAATAGGATGATGACTTAAACCGACGGATATCGTTTGCGGAGTCATCCGCCAAGCGAAATCGACTTTGGCAAAAAGTCGATGGAGCGCGGAGCAAACGATTGACTGAGGTCTCCGACTGACGAATATCGTTTGCGGAGTCGTCCACCAAGCGTAATCGACTTTGATAAAAAGTCGATGAAGCGCGGAGCAAACGATTAACGGAGGTCCTTTGACCGATGGGTATCGTTTGCGGAGTCGTCATAAGGCCTGGCCCGTGTATCACAATGGATAGTGTCCGCCCCTCCGAAGGGCGTTATTCCGGTTCGATTCCGGACATGGGTATTACAAGACTTAAAAAAGCAGCGCGGCGCCATCAATCCCAAGGACTGTAACGCACGCCACAATAGCCACCGTGACAAGGCCTCCGCCAAAGAGCGAAGCCACCACAGCCGTCAACAGCGCACACACGCCCGAGAGCCTGCTATCCGTCGCATAAAAGATGGCAGGAACCGTCATCGCCGAGAGGACGGTATAAGGAATGTAATTCAAGAAAGACTTCCAAAACGGGCTCTTGATTTCGCCCTTGAGCAAAATGAAAGGAACTGCACGCAGCAAGTACGTGACGCCCGCCATTACAAACAAATACTTAAAGTACATTTCCATGTTCATGCAGCCTCCTCGTGGGAATCATCGCCAGATTCCCGCATAGGGAAGAAGAACGCACAAACGAGAGAAGCAACCACAGCGCAAATGATAATGGCGAAGCCAACCGTCACACCGCTCAACGCCGGCACATACCTAAACGAAAGACTCAAGGCAATAGCGATAGCGACCGCAACGCAAGTCGGACGGCTCCCCTTCATTGGCGGAACCACAATTGCAATGAACATACCGTAGAGCGCAACGCCCAAAGCATTCGTCACCATTGCCGGTAAAATTTCACCGCAGATGCCACCCGTGAGCGTTCCAAGAGCCCAGCCCACGTACGGAAGCGTCGAAAGCCCCAAAAAATATCGAGCGGACACTTTCCCGTCTTGGCTCATGGAGACCGCGTAGATTTCGTCGGTAATGCCCGTTGCGAGCAGTAGGCGCTTGCCGGTACCAAAATTAGCATCTACCTTTTGCGAAAGGGAAATCGCCATCAGGGAATAGCGCAAATTGATAAAGAACGAGGCTATCGCCATTTCGACGAGAGTCCCCGCCGCATCAGCCATAATCTGAAGCCCAGCAAACTGCCCCGCCGAAGTAAGGTTCGTCATGGAGATGAGAGTCACCAGAGGCCAGGTCAACACCTTCGCCCCGGCAATACCAAACGAGAACGAGACTGCAAAATAGCCAAGCCCGATTGGAGACCCATCCTTTAGACCTTTCAAAAAACTCATGGCCCAAATATAGCATTATGAGCCCTTTTTGTCAATGCAAATATGCATATATATGCATACAAACAACATTTTCGAATAAAAGAAAACCCCGCCTAAGCGGGGCATTCAAAACAGAAGAACTCAGAGCAACGATTAGTTTTCGTTGTTGTGCATTTCCATCTGTTCACGGTCCATCGTGTGCTGCAAGTATTCCTTGAAGTCACGGTCGATGTTCACACCGTCGAAGTCGATGTCATCGTTTTCCAACACGAACACGGCGCTCGGGTTATCGAGCCAGCCGACCACGTCCACGCCGTCGAGTTTCATGGACTTGTCGCCAGCGGCTTGAGCAACATATTCGATCTTGGACTTTTCTACCCAGCCCTGACCGCAGTTGCCTTTAACGAGCACGTCGGTGTCGCCTTCTTTAACGATGGTCAACTCATCATTGAAGCCAGCGGTGCAAACAACGGAGCCACCACCTTTTTCTTTGGTGAGATCAATGTCGCCAATCTTGGACTTGACCTTCTTTGCTGCGAAAGAAGAAGCGACCAATACTGCGAGGGCGACAAACATAATCTTCTTGATCATTTTCATAACATTCCTCAAAACAAGGTAAAATATTCAACAATGCATAAGGAATATACCTTTTATTTTTGCCTTTCGTTGAAAATTCTTTTAAATTTTTACGCTATGAAGAAGATTTTTTCAATTCTATTCGTTTTAGTGGTTCTCATTGGCATTTTTGGCTGTTTTCAGGCCAAAAAACGCATTAACGCCGTTACAAACAACAGCGAAACAGTGCTTTTGGAAGTTCCAAAAGGCAGTTCTGCGGCAAAAGTATCCCAAATTTTACAGGAAAAAGGAGTTTGGACCGACGACTTGGCGTTCAAATTATGGTGCAAACTGAACCCGCCAGCCCTCAAAGCCGGCTGGTTTGAGATTCCTCCGCACCAAACTTTGCAAGACGTTATCGCCATTATCGAGAGCGGAAAGAACGCTGTACGCAAGGTGACCATCCCCGAAGGTCGAGCCTCCTGGGAAATTCCAACCTACATCAAGAAGGCGTTCCCGAACTTGGACGAGAACC
Organism: Fibrobacter sp.; assembly: GCA_024398845.1. Lineage (GTDB taxonomy): Bacteria > Fibrobacterota > Fibrobacteria > Fibrobacterales > Fibrobacteraceae > Fibrobacter. Next base: position 3,784 of record JAKSIM010000056.1, read on the forward strand.
GCTGGAACAGGCTCGTCCAGGACCCGAAGTTCGTCCGCTCCCTCGGGATCGACGCAACCTCGCTTGAAGGATACCTGCTCCCCGACACATATCCATTCCCGATTGACGCAGACGAAGAAACCATCTTGAAGCAGATGGTTGCAGCAAACCTCAGGTTGCGCGACGAACTGCAGACAAAGCCCGGTGAATCTATGTGGAACACACTCGGGAACTGGCACCGCGTGCTCACCCTCGCCAGCGTCGTAGAAGAAGAGACAGGCAAGTCCGACGAACGTCCGCTAATTGCCGGAGTTTTCCATAACCGCCTGCGCATTGGCATGCCGCTCGGGGCGGACCCGACCGTGAGGTTCATCTTCAAAAACCTGACCGGACCTATCTACAAAAGTCAATTAGAAAGCAACAGCCCGTACAACACCCGCAGGTTCAAGGGCCTTATGCCAGGTCCAATTTCGAATCCAGGACGCAAAGCCATTGACGCGGCACTCCACCCCGCCAAAACAAATGCTCTTTACTTTGTTGCTAAAGACGACGGTTCGGGAACCCACTTCTTTAGCAGCAATCTAGCGGATCACAACAAATACAAGGACATCGCCGCCAAGAATCGCGGCGAATAACCAAAGAACAGTGGCTAATTGAAAGTTTGCAAAAATCTGAACTAAAATTCGTAGTTACCAACACGAATAAAGTAACGATAATCGCTAAGTTTCTTTAAATCACCAAAGGTATCGTTATCAACGATACGCGTCATACCTGCATATACAGAAATCGACTTATATGCAAACCGAAGGGCCGGTTCAAGAATAAACTTATTCACCCCAAGTGTAGCCGAGGGATTCTTTTCGTAGTCACGAACGTACGCACCAAAGATCCATGCGCCAACAGGTCCATAATGCAAGCCCGCATTCAAACGCAACAAGCCATAATGATGCGACAATAAATCCGGATCATACCATTCCGAACTCCACGGAGTCGCGAGGATGCGATGCCTATAAGCATTATTCATGACCTTATATTCAAACGATTTTGGATATACATAGCCACGTCCTTCGTCATGATAAGCGTCGACGGCGCCAGACGCACCTGCAGCCACCGTAAAGTAATCCGTAAGCGGGAACGACACACGTGCATCGAGAGAGGTTTTCCAGTAAATTGGAATGAGATAATTCATATTGAGCTTAAGCCCAATGGACTGCATGCCCACGTCACCTGTAACAGCAAAGCCCTTAGTTGCAAACCAGCGATCCTTTTGCCCAGACAAAAGTTCATAGCGCAAATTCGGCGAAACAGGAAGAGTCTTGAATTCAGCAACCATATATTCCCTTGGATCCAGCTCAAAAGTACGATGGCCAAACAAAAAGCCCAACGAGAGCTTTTGCAGAGCATCTAACCGATACTCAACGGACATCATCAGGTCACTTCTCCGTTCCGAATATATACGCCAATATTCCGGCGTATTGCTAGCATACGACTTTAGCGGTTGCAGTTGCATCAAATCGTACCCAAAGGTAAAGTTCCAATGTTCATTCCAAAGGCTGGAAATGTTTAAACGAGGTCTAAAACCATACGAATTTCCGCCCCAAAATCCTGCAATTTCCAGATTAAACTCCATCTGGTCCACATACGCAAACGAAACGCCAGCATATGCATTAGGCCCCAAAGCATTAGACCCAAAACCACCGGCAAATACATCAAAAGTGGGTTTCACGGAAGCATTGACATTCAAGTCACCAGAGGGTTGCATATTCAATCTCACGGAATCATAAGCAGGGCGGTCCATAATTCGCCATGCAAAATATTCCGGAGCAAGCATCGCCGTATCTTCCTCTTTCCAATAGTTTTTTGTAGGTGATTGCACCTCAGCCGAAAGGCTATCAAACACAGGATTAAACTTGAACCACGGCAGCACAGTCTTTAGCTTGGCCGTATAGTCAGCCTTTCGCGGAAGCAGCACGGACGTTTCAGAGAGGCGACGTTCCATAGCCGAGAAACCAGCTTGAATCCAGCCCTTGTATGTAGTATCTTGCACGGCATGCGCACGGATAATGGCTCCCGGCTGCGTAGTCAAATTACGTAAAGCACGACTCGATAAAAGTTTTTGCCAAGGGGTTTCCAAAGAATCCTTGTACGTATTGGACTTGGGAACCGCCACAGAAATCAAAGCAAGTTCCCCCTGCTTATCTTCGGAGGGAATCGCCATAAACGGGCAGAGTTCACCATTCTGCGCATTTTCTAAAAGCGGAAGACTCGCGATAACATGTTTGACCGAATTGCCCACCAAGCTATCACACCCTTCCACGGCAAAAGGAATCTTGAACCCCAGCGGTTGACGATACAGCGATTCTTGCAGACGAAGCTTAGCCAATTCCTTTGCAATCTGTGTAGAATCCGGTTCTAGTTCCTTTACGTTGCGATATAAATTTCCATTGGTATCAGCCGATATCGAAAAGCGGTGGCGTAAACTCGGGATTCCGTCTCTTGAAATCGGCAAATTAAATTCTCTTTGTTTTTGCGTATAAATTTGATCAAATTCATTATGGCCTATAACGTTCGCAATATACGGGTCTAACAAAATGCGCTGGATATCGTCAAGCGCAACACCCTTCGCCCAAAGGAAGCCAACAAAAGCACCCCATGAGGTACCGACTATTGAATCCACGGGGATAGAATAGCTTTCCAGCGCATAGAGAACTCCCAAATGGAACCACGGAGAATTATCGCCACCTCCCAAATACAGCACCGACTTTACAAAAGCAGGCTCTGCCGCTTCTGCTTTGGCTAAAGAATCCGGGGTCTTGACCACAGCGGAATCCTTCACCGGCGCAACGGCAGAATCAGGAGCCGCCTGCAGCGAATTCAACAACAAAAGGCTAGAATCCGGAACCGCCTGCGAAAAAGCAAGCGATATCGCAGTCATCAAAAAGACAACTACTTTCCGGCTTATTTTCTTAGCCAAGGCGGGAGACATTGGCAGCATATTTTTCTGCCTCCTCACGGGCTACACAACCCGAGCGAACCAATTCAGCAAGGCAATCGTCCATCAAAAGCATGCCTTCAGATGCAGACGCAGCAATGACCGACGGAAGTTTAAAACTATCACCACTACGAATAAACGAAGCAACATTCTGTGTATTATAAAGAATTTCCCAAGCAGGAATAGCGCCACTATTTTCGGATGCACCCGCCAAAAGCCTTTGCACCACAACGGCCTTCAGAGTAGCCGCAAGCATAGTGCGAGCCAACGCCCTATGTTCAGGAGCAATACCTGCAAGCAAAGCATCTAAAGCCCCTATGGAGTTACCCGCCGTAACAGTGCATACCACAAGAGCGCCGGCTTCTGCCGCATGTAACATCGGAAGCAAATTTTCACCGTCAAAATCGCCCATCCAAACAAGGTCACAACCACAGCGAATCGCTTGATCCATCTTTTCGGCGACTGTTCCATTAGAATTTGCGAACACAAGACTTTCACCCGAACGAACAGGGAATTCTTTAGCGGGGTCCAAGAACGAAGCTCGCATAATCCGAGATTCACAAAGAGCGCTTACATATGCCGTTGCAGTCATCGTCTTGCCAGAGCAAGCAGGGCCCGCAAAAACCACAAGACCGGAACTTACACCAAGTAAATTTGCCAGCGACTGAGGAGCGCCAAGATCCATAAAATTCGGGCATTCCGCCATCATGGGGCGGAACACGGCCGAATTTCCAAGGGCTTCACGGAAATAACGAACACGCCATTTTGCGTTTGCCCACGGGCCTCCAATAAAGGAACCTGAATCGCCCTCGATGCTACCCAAAAATTTGCGTAGAGCACCAAAATCCACCACCGGCGCATCAGGGATACTACAAACCTTGCCCGCCAAGCGGACCGCAGAAGGGGCTCCTTCCGTTACAATCAGTTCGCTACCACCAATATTGGCAACGTAATCTAACAAGGATTCAATTTCTGCAGCCATATTAAGCCTCCCTGCCAGCCGGTCTATAGGCGGCAAAACGTCGGCTGTCGTAAGCCCGTTTCCAAGCTTCGGCACCCTCAATATAACCAGATTCTACGCACTTTTGCAAGGAATCATCTAAAGTAATTCCCTGATCCTTTTGACTGCTAATGGCAGCAGCAATCTGCGAGAGGTCGCACTTGCGAATCATATTGGCAACCGTCGACGAAACGCGCATTGCCTCTGCAGCAAGCACCAATCCCTGATTTTGCACCACCGGAATCAAATGCTGCACAATAACGCCCTTGAGTTGATCCGCCAAGGAATTCGCAAAAGCAGAACGATTCGCTTCTGGAACAGAGGCAAGCAAGCGCGAAAGAAGAGCATGAATATTATTGCCTTCCGTAACGGCAAAAACAAGAACTCCAGCGTTTGCCGCCTGCAAAAGCAAAGAAAGCTCTTCCATAGATTCAAGATGATCAAAGCAAATGACATCGGCCCCATCGCGAATCGCAAGTTCAATACCTGCAATCCCCGTGCGTACATGCAAGCCCACCTCTTTTTGAGCAAGCGCCCCATTGGGATTTTGAAGCAAGCGTTCAATCGGACGTTCAATAGTTTGTATGTAACACGGTCGATTAGCGGCAATGGTTTCGGCAAACGAGGTCATGGTCGTTGACCTACCACTTGACGTTGGACCCGCAATCAAAACAAGGCCACTATGCAATTCGGCAAACCGTCCACAAAAAGCGGGCAAGTAAAGATTTTCAAGCGTCGCAGATTCCATTTGAATCACGCGAATGGCTATACTCGGAACCACATCATTCCAAGTAACCGTAATACGAGCGCGACCAACCCCTGGTAAGCCAAAAGTTTTACTGAAGTTTTTTCCGACAGAGAATTTATATCCATCAGCAAAGCCATCTGAAGCTTCGGTCAAAAGTTCCGTCAATCGAGACTTATCTAACGTCTGTTCTGTTACGGGGAAAAGCATTCCCGACTGGCGCATTACAATTTGACGGTCTGCAAAAAGATAAATGTCCGTTGCCCCGAACTTGCGGGCATAAGCAATCATCTTTTTCAAGTTCATAATGGGCTTGAGCGTTTCAGGGGCTTCAACAGCAGTACCTTCACCCGTAGCCACAGCGAAACGACGCGGAAGTTCACCATCATCGGCATCTTCGGCAACCGATTCATCCGTCGAAATACCAAAGCTAGAAATGCTCGTCATTTCGAGTCCCGAAACGGTTTCCACTTCCATATTTGACGAGGAGGATTCCCCGTAAATATTGTTGCCTTCAATTTGAAGAGCGGGCTCTTCTTCGGCATCCACCTTGGCGGCCGGAGAAGCCCCCACAGTTTTCATCGCAGGCATAGCACTTGTTGGACGGCTAGGAGCCGCGGCAGCAGGCTGGGCAGCTGCAGGTGCAGCGACAGGTTGGGCAGCTGGAGCGGCAGCGGCATTTTTCGCTTCAAGATTCTTGACAAAAGCAAGAACCTTTTCGTAAACAGCCTGCGGCAAGATTCCCGCCTGAACAAGCACCTGACCGATATCCATACTATCGGTAATTTCACCCCAATGGGCATTCACCTGTTCCTCGGTCACCATTTTGTTGTGTACGAGGACCTTCGCCATATATTGATTTCTCATAAGAAATCCCTCCGGCTAAACCACCAACTTGCGATGGCCAAAAAGACACCCACGTAACCTAAAGCATAAACAGAATTCCAGAACAGATACATATCTGGAAGCGCAACGCCATGGACTACGTAGCTCGTTACATTATACCTATACAAACCTGGGAAAACCGCATGAATCACAACTGCGGCCTTCTCGAACAATGCGCTCGAGGTTCCACCCATCTCACCCATACGGCTCGCAAAGCGGACCTGTTCCAAAAGCTGATTGCTCAAGTGCCCCGCAAAATAGACTCCGAGCGTAAACAGAGCGCTGAGCACTGTGCTACTGAAGCTGCTGAACAACAGCGCCACTGCAATGACCACAGCCATTTCGCAAAAGATAAGGTAAATAGCCGTGAGCAAGCTGAGTGTTGGATCTGCACCCGTCACTGCGAGCATCAAGTAATAGATAATCGTGAGAATCGCAAGGTGAACGGCCACCACCGCCAAGAGTCCAAAGTACTTGCCCACGATAAACGAGGCTCGACTGATGGGCTTGGATAGGAGCGTCAAAACCGTCCGCCTCTGTATTTCCTTTTGCACAAGGCTAATGCCCACGAAAATGGAAATCAAAAGCCCCGAAAGGCTCATCACGGAGAGTGTGGTGGACTTGATGACGTACGCACGATCGAACACGGACCATTCGCCAAGCACAATGCTAAAAAGCGTAAGCGCAATAGCGAGAAACACGATATTATAGAGAATCTTATCGCGAATAGATTCACGGAAAGTATTGAGGGCAATAATGCCAATATGCTTAAGCGTCTGCACGGGCAATCTCCTCTGTCAAAATGTCTTCGAGGCTCGGGCGTTTGTGATCCATGCGTTCCACGGCAATGCCGTTTGCAAGGCAGAACCCAAGCAGGCGGTCGCGGGCGGCGTCATCGGCACAAACAAATTCCTGCGGATGTCCTGCCAACGAAACTCCCTCGGGAAGGTCCGCAGCGAGAATCGCCTTGCGCGTGCGCACGTGGTACTCAACGCCACAGGATTCCGTAATTTCGTCAACCGTTCCTTCGCGGACAATCTTGCCATCCACAATCATTGCGACCTTGTGGCTAATGCTTTCGACATCAGAAAGCAAGTGGCTCGAATAAAAGATAGTTACGCCATCCTTGTTCAACTGTTGAATGGCCTCGCGAACATCGCGACGACCCATCGGGTCAAGACCGCTCATCGGTTCGTCGAGAATCAAGAGTTTTGGCTTCCCGAGAATGGACTGCGCAATGCCCACACGCTGCATCATGCCCTTGGAGTACGAGCGCAAACGGCGGTCAATCCAGTCCTTGTCGGCATGGAGAAGCGCGAGCGCCCAGTCAATGCGGGAATTGAGTTCCGCACCGCTAAGCCCCACCAACTTTCCGTAAAACTGCAAGAGTTCGCGCCCCGTGAGGTAATCGTAAAAGTACGGCTGCTCAGGAGAGTAACCCAAAAAAGTGCGGCTCTTGACATCGCGCGGGGAAACGCCATTCACAAGGACCTTGCCCGATTCGTAATTCAAAAGTCCCGTAAGGACCTTGATGGTCGTGGACTTGCCCGCACCATTGGGGCCAATAAAACCGTAGACCTGCCCAGCCTCCACATGGAAGGAAACACCCTTCAAGGCGAGCTTCGACTTCATCAAAAAGCCGCTACGGTAAGTCTTTTGCAAGTTCTCAATTTCAATCATAAGCAAGCTACTTTTCCTCGTCGCTATTTTTGTCACCAAATACGCGACCTTCGGCTTCTTCAATTTGTTGGCGGCGCTTTTCGGCACGAAGCTTTTTGTTCACAAAAAAGTAAAGAACCGCACCAATCAAATAGACACCAATGCCCGAATAGAAAATCGGGTTAATGGACTGTCCCTCGAGACCAGGGAACAAGTTCAAAATCAAACTATGGCCAAAAAGGCTCAACAAAACCAAAACGAAACCGAGCGCGCGAAGCACATAGGTCACAATAACGAGTTTATTCATTCAAATTCCTCAAAAAAGAACTCCTTTGGCTGTCAGGCGACAACCAAAAGCTAAGCCTCGTAGGAAGGCTTTGTTTTGAAAAATACACATTTATCAAAGAAAAGAGCAGTTGACAATCCCAATATCGCTATTTTTTTGGCAATAGACGGCTATACGAGCCCAAAGCGGACTTTACATCTCGGCCTATTCGGTTTAAAATACAATCAAACCGAGGTATGCGCTACACCACGCATACTATAAATTGGAATAAATTTTAGGGACTATCCGCGGATATGAATGGCGGAAGCGAATTCCTTAAGAAGCGCAGGATCGTTCACTTTTTCCCAGAGGGTGCCAGTGACGATAATATTTGCACCGGCGGCTACGCGCATGGCGGCGGTCTGCGGGTCCTTGATGCCACCACCGGTAATGATGGTCATTTCGGTTGCCTTGCGGGTGTAGGCGATGTGTTCCACGGGGACTGGCTCCTCGGCGCCGCTGCCTGCTTCGAGATAAACGTAGCGCATGCCCATAAGTTCTGCAGCAATGGAGTTCACCATGCTGAGTTTCGGTTTGTTGGCGGGGACGGGCATTGTACCGCTGATGTACTCGACCGTGGTGCGCTTGCCGCTATTGATAAGCTGGTATGCCGTAGGAATGGCTTCCATGTTGAGTGCGCGAACCAGGGCGCCTCCGCGAACCTGCTCGTCGATGAGGTAGTTCGGGTTACGTCCGCTCACGAGGGTCATAAAGAGCATGGCGTCAAAACCGGGAACAACCTGGGATGCTCCACCGGGGAAAAGTACCACCGGCAAATCCACATTCGCCTTGAGGGCAGCCACCTGCTTAGGGAGCGTGAAATTTCCAAGATAGGACCCCCCAACAAAAAGCACGTCGGCGCCATTTTCAGCCGCCATGGCTCCTGCCTTCACAAACGCAGCTTCGTCTGAAGTATCCGGGTCAATGAGCACGGCGAACAAAGCACCGCGCTTTTCAATTTCCGCGTTCAAGCGAGCTTCAGTCTTTCCGATTTTCATAATAAATTCCTGTATTTACTCAATTAAAAATAACAACTTGGCGGGAAATCGCCGAGAACACCAATAAAAAAAAGCCCCAATGTGACTAGGATTAAGGTTTTTTGGTTGAAAATATCTATTTTCGGACCATTATGGAACTTTTCACGAAAGCCGACATTCCTGCAGCAGACTTCAAAATAGATTACCTCTCACGCATAGCGTTTATCGGGTCGTGCTTTGCCGAGAACATTTCAAAGAAGTTTTCCGAGCAAAAGTTCCATACCCTTGTAAACCCGCTCGGCACCATATACAACCCCGTTTCCATCGAGAACATGGCCAAAAAAATTGCGGGTGTCAAGAATGAGCCAAACAAAATCTATAGCAATAGCGATATATTCTTTGACGGGGAATCCTGGTGTTGCTGGGACGCACACAGTTCGCTTTCCGTAAAAGGGGCAGACTGTTGCGGGGCTTGTGTCAATGGGTTAAACGAGGCCATCGTAAACGCATACAAATTTTTGAAAACAGCAAGTGCCATATTCATTACACTCGGTACAGCCTACGTATACTTTTTAAAAGAGACTGGCAAGGTCGTTTCTAACTGCCACAAGCAACCCGCAAATCTTTTTGAGCGACGAATCATTTCCGTAGATGAAGCTGCGAGCGCCTTACACAAAACCATTGCATTACTCCGCGCCATTAACCCAAACATTCACATTGTATTTACCGTTTCGCCGCTACGCCACCTGAACGACGGTGCCCACGGGAACAACGTTTCCAAAGCGACGCTTTTACTCGCCGTAGAAAAAGTCCGTCACGAACTTACTCGCGAAACAAGCGACATCGTAAGCTACTTCCCAAGCTACGAAATCGTAATGGACGAACTGCGAGACTACCGATTCTATAAAAGCGATATGGTTCATTTATCTGAAGTCGCCGAGAATTACATCTTTGAACGCATGGCTAGCGCCTATTGCGATGCAGCCACAATGGTCCAAATGAAGCGCGTTGAGAAGTTTATGAAAACCGTAAATCACCGCATCGTGAATGCAGGTTCCACACGCACCACCGAATTCGCACAACAGCAAATTGCTACCGCCACGGAACTTGAAAAGCAAATTAACGGCCTAGACTTAAGCGAAGAAATAAAATATTTTAAATCACTTTTATTTTAAAAATCATCTCGAGAAACAAAAAATTCCGCTATACCGCTCATATACATATTATCAAACCGATCAGAATTATACACAGAAACATGTGAGCCTAATGTATTTCTATACAGATAATTATAGAAGTCATTCATAGCAATATAAACAGAATCTTCTTTAACCTTGTACAGTTCTTCCATCATCACATACGTAAAGCTGTTTGTCATGTACGTATGCATTTCATCGTTTAAATAAATAGCTTTGGAAGTTTCATTTTCATCAGAGGCCGCAATGCACATTGTACCCAAGGCGCCAACGTCCGAAAAAGCACGGCAAACACTCCCCGCATGGCACGTTTCTACCAACCACAGCAACTTTCTAAACTTTTGTTCCTTTGTAACTTTTTGCAGCAATTCCTTCATCAAATCATACGTGAATAATTTTTCAGAATCATTTTCACCCCACACAAATCCATTTCTAATCCCATGGCCACTCCAAAAAACAAGAATGTTTCCAGAAACATCGCCATCAATCACTTGATCTAGGCCATCTTTCTTTTCTCCGGCTAAAATGCTGATAATGTCTTCTGGTTCAAGGTCATTCAAGCGATAATCAATATGAACGTCTTCTTGCAAAGGCTCCCAATCATAATCGTACACATACCCCGGGAAGGGATTCTCGGGATTTTCCACCAAATCATCAGCCACAATTAAAACAATATGGTCATCATCCATTCCTAAGGATTTAAGATAACGATACATCGTCAGTGCATCCGCTTGATGTCTGTAATTGCTCCACCCCGCAGATGCGGCAACAAGTAAAGCATACCGATCCTGTATTGGACTATAACGAAATTGAGTTGAGGAATCAAATTCACTTGCACTAGCTTGAACCCCCCAATTTGTAGACGACTTATAAGCAGTCACTCGTTTAGAGCCTTCCGTTGATACATGTTCTAATGGGAATGGTTCTCCATTTACCACTTTCCAATGGGTATAAACAGAGTGTGTATAGCTAGAGGTCTTCTCTCGCAAAAGATTCAACTTGCCAGAGGCTCCGCTCACATTAAAAGATTTATAATTCAGTATTCCCTTGAGAACTCTCGCCATGGCCGAACTTTCCCATGCAAGAAATTCATCTCCATCTAAAGTCGTATTATACACAAGTGCATCATAAAAAGGACGATTTGCGATTTTTTGGTTAAACCAAAAGGCAAATGACGAAAGCATTAACGCATCGTACAATTGAGCTTCCCCTGGTATAGGAAACTCTTTATAGCGAGCATAATACGATAAATCAAAACCGCTTTCAGGATCCGTCCCTATTGCGTAGCCTTCTATTCCCTCGGCTTCTTTTGTTTTAAAAAATTCAACATTATAAGCAGAACCACTAAACAGCAACTTAGCCTTAGATTTTGATTCTCGATATATTTCTAAGTAACGAGGGAGTTCCTTATAATTATCAGGGACGCAAATCACATACCCATTTTCTTGTTCAAAAACTTCCCTAGCCACGGAATCCATTTCCGCTTTATTATTGTAAACATAAAAGCCTCCAACATGAACTCCCACTTCCCTTGCTTGAAAAGCGAACCAATCAATAAATGTAGAACCGTACACAGTATTCGCAACTAAAAGAGATACCGAAGTCGCCCCATAGGCAATGGCCTGTTGCAAAAGCATTTCGCTTTGCGTTATATCAGGTTCTGCTAGACTAAAAAAACCATCTTGCTTGGAGCATTTACGTATAATTTCGTCAGTTCCCATCATAAGCGCAATTCGCGTTTTTTGATTTCCAATTTTTCGTTCAAAAAATTGCGCTATACGATCCACGTTTTGCGGATACAGCGGTCCAATAACAACAGAATCCTTATTTTGCGTAGCGAGAAAGCGCCCCAAGCTATCCAAATTCACTTTATTTTCATCTAGCCACTCAATGTCTAAAGCAATACTTGAATCTATGCCCGCTATTTCAAAAGCCTTTTGCAGGTTTTCATTAAACCAATCAGCGGTTCTTTTCCAACGTACGCCATAATCGCCCTCCATCGGTAGAACAACCAGAACCTTACATTTTTCTACATGTTGAGGAGGCAGTTCCGCACTGGTGCCAGAATACATTTCGGAATTGGAGCACGCCACCAAAAGCAAAACGAAAAGAATACCAAATAAATTTTTCATTTCGCCTCCAAATACCTACGTTCCATTTCAATGGATTCTTTACGGAATTTTTCTAGCACGGGCGACCATTCACTATACCAGTGAGAGGCGACCACATCAATATCTTTTGATTCCAGGGTACCTACATATTTACGGGGCTGTTCAGCTTCATTCAGCCATTTATTCAAAAAATCTTCTATAAGCAAATCAAATCTTTTCACAACTGAAAATGCAATTTTATTGCTCAGGGTTTGTTGATCTGAATCCATTCCACAAATTAGGTACTGCGTTTCATCTTCATGTTCACGCAAAAAGCGGAACAGGCCAAGATTACTCCCTCCCATCACAGGAAACAAAAAATCATAATCCTTTTGATAAAGCAGTGACAAAAAATACGAGGCATCAATATCAAATCCATAGCCTCCATCGCCATCTTCCGACAAATAAAATACTTGATCTAGGGTGTCTGTTTCGCCATCTTCACGTTCATAGCCACTTTTAAAACCGGTCACAGCTTGAATTACAGATTTTGACGTGGAGTTTGCCGCAAGTATTGCAACTTTTTTCATAGCAAATTCAGATACCGCAGCTCCGGCCATATAGCTAGCACCATACAGCGAAATATTACGTATAAAGGCATCTACAGAATCGTCATCAGAATCCAGCAGCAATATTTGATTGCGTTCACTTTCCTTCCATTCTGGATGCTTTTTAAGCAATTCGACGTATTCACCAGAAGCTAGCACAAGCAAACGGCGAGCATAAGCGCTTGATTCCGTTTCTTTAAAGAAGCGTTCCACTACTTCTTCTGCAGATTCTGCATTTGACGGGAGGGCGTTTTCCAAAACGAAATTCAAACTATCCGCAGATGAGACTACGCTATAATAGACTTTATCCTGGAAGCCCCTATCTCCAAGGCCTCCCCTGGAATATACGACCAGCACATACCTATCACGAAAATCATTTCCATTCACTATTTCGGGATTATCACCTGACGAAGCGTCGCCACAAGAAATTTCCATAATGCAGAGAACGAGCCACACAAGATTCGCTAAAAGTTTTTTCATCATATCAATTCTGCTATGGATTAAATTTTCTCATTCTAAAAAAAGATACAATTTTATTTGAGTCTTAGAATTTCAGAAGAAAAAAAGAGACATCCCCAAGAGATGTCTCATAATTAAAGGATTTGCAGAGCCTTTACCGCACGTTTACGCGGTTGGTCTGCAAGCCGACGCGTACCAGGTAGCCACCAGCATGCGGCAGGTCCACAGTAAAGTTCGCAGCGTTCACGTTTGAGGTGAGCACCACCTTGCCTTGCATATCGAACACGATAAGAGATGTCCCGACCTTGGCTCCCGCAATCTGCAAACTGCGACCAACAACATTCACTCTGAACTGCGGAATGACGGCGGCGACTTCGAGAGCGTCCTTCTTCTTGGAGCTGGAGCTCTTGCCAGACTTCGCAGAACTGCTCGACTTCACACTAGAGGAGGATTTCGCCGTGCTGCTGCTCGACTTCACGCTAGAGGAGGATTTCGGCACAACCGATTCCTTGA